>NZ_JBVIFS010000002.1:147124-182325 GCF_055571215.1 Streptomyces sp. NPDC030995 | reverse complement strand
TGGGGTCCGCCCCCCCAAACCCCCCCACCCCAAAGCTTGGGGGAGTTGGGATGTTTCAGCCCCGCCGGCGTTTGAGGCGCGGGGTCTGGGGCAGCGCCCCAGCAGCGGACCTCACACCCGCCCGCCAGCGGGAGCACGATCCACTCCGACTCCCCGCACGCGAACCCGTGCACCTCCCCCGGCGCCAGGTCGAGGACGACCAGCCTCGTCCAGGACATCCCCCACTCAGACACCACCGGCACGGCCCAACACCTCCTCGACCTCCGGCGGAAACGGCATCGCGCTCGAACACGCCAGCCGCGAAGCCACGATGGCCCCCGCCGCGTTCCCGTACCGCATCACCGTCTCCAAGTCCCATCCCGCCAACAGCCCGTGGCACAGCGCCCCGCCGAACGCGTCGCCCGCCCCCAGCCCGTTCACCACCCGGACCGGTACCGGCGGGACCTCCGCCACCGTTCCGTCGCGGTGGACCGCCAGCACGCCCTCCGGGCCCCGTTTGACCACCGCCAGTTCCACCCCGGCGGCGAGCAGCGCCCGCGCCGCCGCGTACGGCTCGGACTCCCCCGTGGCGATCTCGCACTCCTCCACGTTCCCGACGGCCACCGTCGCCCGGGCCAGCGCCCGCTCGTAGTACGGCCCCGGTTTCTCCCGCCAGAGCATCGGCCGCCAGTCCAGGTCGAACACCGTCGTCCCGGCGGAGCCGCCGCGGGCCTCCAGCGCCGCCAGCGTCGCCGCCCGCGAGGGCTCCTCGCTCAGGCCCGTTCCCGTCATCCAGAACACCCGGGCCGCCCGTACCGCGTCCAGGTCCAGCTCGTCCGCCGCGATCTCCAGGTCCGGGGCCTTCGGCAGCCGGTAGAAGTACAGCGGGAACCGGTCCGGCGGGAACATCTCGCAGAAGGTGACCGGGGTGGGCAGGCCCGCGACCTCGGTCACCCACCGGTCGTCCACCCCGAACCCCCGCAGCTCGGAGCGCAGATACCCGCCGAAGGGGTCCGCGCCGGTACGGGTGATCACCGCCACCCGCCGTCCCAGCCGGGCCGCCGCGACGGCCACGTTGGCCGGGGAGCCGCCGAGGAACTTGCCGAAGGTCTCCGCCTCGGCCAGTGGTACGCCGGTCGCCAACGGGTAGAGATCCACCCCGATCCGGCCCATCGTGATCAGGTCGAACGCGAACGGATCGCCGGTGCCGGTCACAGTCAGTCCTCCCACTCGTCCTCCACCCTAAGGTGGCGCTATGACGTCCTCCCCGCCCGCGTTGACCCGTATCCGCATCGGTTCGGCTCCGGACTCCTGGGGTGTCTGGTTTCCCGACGACCCCCGGCAGACCCCCTGGGTGCGCTTCCTCGACGAGGTCGCCGACGCCGGGTACGAGTGGATCGAGCTCGGCCCGTACGGCTACCTGCCCACCGATCCCGCCCGCCTCACCGAGGAGACGGCCAAGCGCGGACTGCGGGTCTCCGCCGGAACCGTCTTCACCGGACTCCATCACGGCCCCGCCGTATGGGAGGACACCTGGGAGCACGTGTCGCGGATCGCGGCGCTCACCCGGGCCGTGGGCGCGGCCCATCTCGTCGTCATCCCCTCCTTCTGGCGGGACGACAAGACCGGGGAGGTGCTGGAGGACCGCACCCTCACGCCCGCACAGTGGCGTGAACTGACGTCCCAGACCGAGCGCCTGGGCCGGGAGGTCCAGGACCGGTACGGGCTGCGGATCGTCGTGCACCCGCACGCCGACACCCACATCGACACCCCGCAGAACGTGGCCCGCTTCCTGGACGCCACCGACCCCGGCCTCGTCTCCCTCTGCCTGGACACGGGGCACTACGCGTACTGCGGCGGCGACAGCGTGCAGGCCGTGGAGACCTTCGCCGAGCGGATCGGCTACCTCCACCTCAAGCAGGTGGACCCGCGGATCCTCGCCGAAGTCGTCGCGCAGGAGCTGCCCTTCGGGCCGGCCGTGGGCCGCGGGGTGATGTGCGAACCGCCGTCCGGCGTGCCCGCGCTGGAGCCCGTACTGGCGGCGGCCCAGCGGCTCGGGGTGGACCTGTTCGCCATCGTGGAGCAGGACATGTACCCGTGCCCGCCCGACCGGCCGCTGCCGATCGCCCGCCGTACCCGTGCCTATCTGCGCTCTTGTGGCGCCTGAAGGAGGACTGGACATGAGCAGGACCCTCGGCATCGCCGTCATCGGCACCGGGAAGATGGGCGCCGATCACGTGCGCCGGATCGGGCGGAGCGTGGGCGGGGCCCGGGTGGTGGCCGTGGCCGACCCGGACGGGGACCGGGTCAAGGAGGTCGCGGGCGCCCTGGACGGCGCGAGCGCTCACACCGACCCGGCGGCCGCGATAGCCGCCCCCGGGGTGCAGGCCGTACTGATCGCCTCCCCCGGGCCCGCCCATGAGGAAGCGATCCTGCACGCCCTGGAGCGGGAGCTGCCGGTGCTGTGCGAGAAGCCGCTGACCCCGGACCCGGCGGGGGCACTGCGCGTCATGGAGGCCGAACAGCGGCTGGGGCGGCGGCTGGTGCAGGTGGGGTTCATGCGGCGGCACGACGCCGAGTACGAGCGGCTGAAGGCGCTGCTGGACGCGGGCGGGATCGGGCGGCCGCTCTTCCTGCACTGCCGGCACCGCAACGCCTCCTCGCCGTCCTTCTTCACCAGCGACATGCTGATCAGCGACTCCGTGGTGCACGAGGTGGACGCGGCCCGCTGGCTGCTGGGGCAGGAGGTCACCGCCGTCACCGTGCTCTCCCCGAGGCCCACGGCGGCCGCCCCCGAGGGGCTGCGCGATCCCCGGCTGGTGCTGCTGGAGACCTCCGGCGGGGCCGTCGTCGACGTGGAGATCTTCGTCAACTGCGGTTTCGGCTACCAGGTGCAGTGCGAGGCGGTCGGCGAGTCGGGCAGTGCCCGGATCGGCGACGGCCACGCGATGGTGGTGCAGTCGGCGGGCCGGTGGGGCGGTGAGATCGACCAGGACTTCACGGTGCGCTTCGCCGACGCCTACGACCGGCAGCTGCGGCGCTGGGTGGCGGCGGCCGGCCGCGGCCTGGTGGCGGGGCCCGACGCGTGGGACGGCTACGCGGCGGCCGCCGTCTCGGAGGCGGGCCTCGCGGCCGCGCGCAGCGGCGTACGGACCGTCGTGAAGCTGGTGGAACGGCCGGCGCTGTACCGCTGACGGCCCTTTCCCGGCTCCCGCACTCCCCCCTCGACCCCTGTGGCGCTTATGTCACAGGGGTCGCCTTTGTGTCACGCATATCCGCATGACGCGGGTTTTCCGTCACAGGCGGTCGACAGACCCTCCCCCGGCCTCACTTCGCGTCGTTCCCCGGGCACAACGCGAGTGATCGGCAGTGTCCACGCGCCGGCTCCCCCCGACGGCCTCCAGGCCGCCCCCGCGGCGTGGACAAGGAGGTGTCCCGCATGAGCGACCGTCAGCTGTGGTCGTACAAAGAGATCGCTGCCCACATCCAGGTCCAGCCGGACACCGTGCGCTCGTACCGCAAGCACGGCCTGCTCCCCCCGCCCGATCACGTGGAGGCCGGCAAGCCCTACTGGTACGCCGACACCGTGCGCGCCTGGGTGGCCCGCCGGCCCGGCAACCGGGGCCGCCGCGAGGACTGACGGGCGCACGGCCTCTCGGCCATGGCGGCCGGTTTTTGGACGACGGCGCGGAAGAACTGGACGCCGACGCTCGCATTCATACCCCCCAGGGGTATAGTCTCGAAGTGTCGGGAGGACGGTGGAGGGATCCGCCGCCCTCGCCCGGCGACCGGACAGGCCCCTGAAGAGGAGAACGACATGACCGCCGAGACGGACACCCAGACCACCACCGTCTACCGGGTGACCGGCATGACCTGCGGACACTGCGAGGGCGCGGTGACCGGTGAGATCTCCGCCCTGCCGGGCGTCAGCTCGGTCAAGGCCGTCGCCGCGACCGGCGAGGTCACCGTCGACTCCGCCGCCCCGCTCGCCGACGAGGACGTCCGCGCCGCCGTGGACGAGGCCGGATACGAGTTCGCCGGCCGGCTCTGAGGCGTCCCGCAACCTGGCAGCACCCCGCAGCATCCCGCCGGGCCGTACCGGCCAGCTCATACTGGTTCCGTACGGCCCGGCCCTCCCCCTGGAGCCGGAACATGACCAGCACAGTGCACGACGGACCCATAGCGGCGGTCGAGCTCTCGATCGGCGGAATGACCTGCGCCTCCTGCGCGTCCCGCATCGAGAAGAAGCTCAACCGGATGGACGGCGTCGAGGCCACGGTGAACTTCGCCACCGAGAAGGCCAAGGTCTCGTACAGCGGTGACGTCCGGGTCGCGGACCTGATCGCGACCGTCGTGAAGACCGGGTACACCGCCGAGGAGCCCCCGCCGCCCGCCCCCGTGGCCGCCCGGGAAGACCTGGCCGAGGCCACGCGCGACCCCGAGCTCGCCGCCCTGCGCCAGCGGCTGCTGGTCTCCGCCGCGCTCGCCCTGCCCGTGGTCCTGCTCGCTATGGTCCCGGCCCTCCAGTTCGACAACTGGCAGTGGCTCTCGCTGACCCTCGCCGCCCCCGTCGTCGTCTGGGGTGGCCTCCCCTTCCACAAGGCCGCCTGGACCAACGCCCGGCACGGCGCCGCCACCATGGACACCCTGGTCTCGGTCGGCACCCTCGCCGCCTTCGCCTGGTCGCTGTGGGCCCTGTTCTTCGGCCACGCGGGCATGCCCGGCATGCGGCACGGCTTCGACCTCTTCACAGTTCAGGGGGGCACGGTCTCTCGCACCGACGGCTCCTCCGCCATCTACCTGGAGGTCGCGGCCGGGGTCGTCTCCTTCATCCTGCTCGGGCGCTACCTGGAGGCCCGCTCCAAGCGGAAGGCGGGCGCGGCCCTCAAGGCCCTGCTGGAACTGGGCGCCAAGGACGTGACCGTCCTGCGCGAAGGCCGCGAGATCCGCATCCCGGTGAGCGCACTCGCGGTCGGCGACCGCTTCGTCGTGCGCCCCGGCGAGAAGATCGCCACCGACGGCACCGTCGTCGAGGGCAGCTCCGCCGTGGACGCCTCCATGCTGACCGGCGAGTCCGTCCCGGTCGAGGTCTCCGTCGGCGACTCCGTCACCGGGGCCACCGTCAACGCCTCCGGACGCCTGGTCGTCGAGGCCACCCGGATCGGCGCCGACACCCAGCTCGCCCGGATGGCCCGGCTGGTGGAGGACGCGCAGAACGGCAAGGCCGAGGTGCAGCGCCTCGCCGACCGGATCTCCGGGATCTTCGTGCCCGTCGTACTGGTCCTCGCGCTCGGCACCTGGGTCAGCTGGCTGCTGATCACCGACGACGCCACCGCCGCCTTCACCGCCGCCGTGGCCGTCCTGATCATCGCCTGCCCGTGCGCCCTGGGCCTGGCCACCCCGACCGCCCTGATGGTCGGCACCGGGCGGGGCGCGCAGCTCGGGATCCTGATCAAGGGCCCGGAGGTGCTGGAGTCCACCCGCCGCGTGGACACCGTCGTCCTGGACAAGACCGGGACGGTCACGACCGGCCGGATGAGCCTCGCCGGCGTCTTCGCCGCCGAGGGCGTCGACGAGCGCGAACTGCTGCGCCTCGCCGGGTCCCTGGAGCACGCCTCGGAGCACCCGATCGCCCGGGCCATCGCCTCCGCGGCGGCCGAGAGGGCCGGCGCCCTGCCGGTCCCGGAGGACTTCAAGAGCGTCTCCGGCCTCGGCGTCCAGGGCGTGGTCGACGGGCACGCCGTCCTGGTGGGCCGCGAGCAGCTGCTCGCCGACTGGTCGATCACCCTGCCCGCCGGACTCGCCGGGGCCAAGGCGGCCGCCGAGGCCGAGGGGAGCACCGCCGTCCTGGTGGCGTGGGACGGCGAGGCGCGCGGGGTGCTGACGGTGGCCGACGCGGTCAAGGCGACCAGCGCCGAGGCGGTCACCCGGCTGCGGGCCCTGGGCCTCACCCCGGTCCTGCTGACCGGCGACAACAAGGCCGTCGCCGAGACGGTGGCCCGCGAGGTGGGCATCGACGAGGTGATCGCCGAGGTGCTCCCGCAGGACAAGGTGGACGTCGTACGCCGTCTCCAGGCCGAGGGCCGTACGGTCGCCATGGTCGGCGACGGGGTCAACGACGCGGCCGCCCTGGCCCAGGCGGACCTGGGGCTGGCCATGGGAACCGGCACCGACGCGGCCATCGAGGCGGGCGACCTGACCCTCGTACGGGGCGACCTGCGGGTGGCGGCGGACGCGATCCGGCTCTCCCGCCGGACCCTGGCCACGATCAAGGGCAACCTGTTCTGGGCCTTCGGCTACAACGTGGCGGCCCTGCCGCTGGCGGCCGCCGGCCTGCTCAATCCGATGATCGCGGGGGCCGCGATGGCCTTCTCCTCCGTCTTCGTGGTGAGCAACAGCCTCCGATTGCGCTCCTTCCGCTAGTGGATCTTCTCCTCTCCCCCCACACACTTCCTTCACGGGAGACGCAGATCACAGTGACCGCAACGTAACCATCCGGGGTCGTCATGGGTCTAATGGGGCGATGCCAAGAACGTCTTGGGGGACGTTTCACGGGAACCTTGGGGGTTTTCCGTGGTGTCAGCCGCCGGGACACGTGCCCGCGGGAGGCTTTGAGCGGCCCTCCCGACCCGAACGGGTCCCGGCACACCGACGCCCCGGCTCGGATCCCGTGGGGGGAGTCCGTTTCGGGGAAAAGGAAAGCGCCCCGACCGTCGACCCGTGGGGGGATCGACGGCGGGGCGCTTTTCGCGTGCCCAGCACCTGTGACCAGCACGTGTGCCCAACACTTTGCAACGCGTGGGGTGGCCGCGCGGCTTCACGCCGCGCGGCCGGAGAGCCTCGGGTCAGCGGGCCTCTACGGGCACGAAGTCGCGCAGGACCTCGCCCGTGTAGATCTGGCGCGGGCGGCCGATGCGGGAACCCGGCTCCTTGATCATCTCGTGCCACTGGGCGATCCAGCCGGGGAGCCGGCCGAGCGCGAAGAGCACGGTGAACATCTCGGTCGGGAAGCCCATGGCCCGGTAGATCAGGCCGGTGTAGAAGTCCACGTTCGGGTAGAGGTTGCGGGAGACGAAGTACTCGTCGGCCAGCGCGTGCTCTTCCAGCTTGAGCGCGATGTCGAGCAGCTCGTCGCTCTTGCCGAGCGAGGAGAGGACGTCGTGCGCCGCCGCCTTGATGATCTTCGCCCGCGGGTCGAAGCTCTTGTAGACGCGGTGTCCGAAGCCCATGAGGCGGACGCCGTCTTCCTTGTTCTTCACCTTGCGGATGAAGGCGTCGACGTCGCCGCCGTCGTTCTTGATGCCTTCCAGCATCTCCAGAACGGACTGGTTGGCGCCGCCGTGCAGCGGGCCCCACAGCGCGGAGATGCCGGCCGAGATCGAGGCGAACATGTTCGCCTGCGAGGAGCCGACCAGACGCACGGTGGAGGTCGAGCAGTTCTGCTCGTGGTCCGCGTGCAGGATCAGCAGCTTGTCGAGCGCCGCGACCACGACCGGGTCCAGGTCGTACTCCTGGGCCGGCACGGAGAAGGTCATGCGCAGGAAGTTCTCGACGTAGCCGAGGTCGTTGCGCGGGTAGACCACCGGGTGGCCGACCGACTTCTTGTACGCGTAGGCCGCGATCGTCGGGAGCTTGGCCAGCAGCCGGATCGTCGAGAGGTTGCGCTGCTTCTCGTCGAACGGGTTGTGGCTGTCCTGGTAGAACGTCGACAGCGCGCTGACCACGGAGGACAGCATCGCCATCGGGTGCGCGTCGCGCGGGAAGCCGTCGTAGAAGCGCTTCACGTCCTCGTGCAGCAGCGTGTGCTGGGTGATCTCGTTGCGGAAAGACGCGAGCTGGTCGACGGTCGGCAGCTCACCGTTGATCAGCAGGTACGCGACCTCGATGAAGGTCGAACGTTCGGCCAGCTGCTCGATCGGGTAACCGCGGTAGCGCAGGATGCCCTGCTCACCGTCGAGGTAGGTAATCGCGGACTTGTAGGCGGCGGTGTTGCCGTAGCCACTGTCCAAGGTGACGAGCCCGGTCTGGGCCCGCAGCTTCGAGATGTCGAAGCCCTGGTCACCGACGGTGCTCTCGACCACCGGGTAGGTGTATTCACCGTCCGCGTACCGGAGTACTACAGAGTTGTCGCTCACGTCATCCCTCACCGACGTAGTGCCTCTTCTTCGAGGTGCCCTGACTGCCTCTACCTTCCCCCATTTGGCGCAGGAGAGTGCACTCGGGGTCGGCCTTTGGTGCTTTTGGCGGCACTGAGTGCCGCCAACCTGAACATCCTGCCCCCTCCGCCCGGTTGGTGGAACCCCAAATGATCGATCATTTAGGTGATGTTTCCCACCGGTAGGCGGCCGGCCAGTCTGGGTGCTACAGCCGTGTACCTCCTGCCTGCGGAAACGGTACGCACCGCCTGGCCGAGGGCCTTGCGGGACCCGACGAGGACGACCAGTTTCTTCGCCCTCGTGACGGCCGTGTACAGCAAGTTCCGCTGGAGCATCATCCAAGCCCCGGTGGTGACCGGGATCACCACGGCCGGATATTCACTCCCCTGGGAACGGTGAATGGTGACCGCGTACGCGTGGGCCAGCTCGTCGAGCTCCGCGAACTCGTACCCGATCTCCTCGTCCTCCTCGGTCCGCACCGTCAGACGCTGTTCGTCCACGTCCAGGGCGGTGACCACGCCGACCGTGCCGTTGAAGACACCGTTGGCGCCCTTCTCGTAGTTGTTCCTGATCTGGGTGACCTTGTCGCCCACTCGGAAGACGCGGCCGCCGAACCGCTTCTCCGGCAGGTCCGGCCGGGCCGGGGTCATGGCCTGCTGGAGCAGCCCGTTGAGGTTGCCGGCGCCGGCCGGGCCGCGGTGCATGGGCGCGAGCACCTGGACGTCCCGGCGCGGGTCGAGGCCGAATCTCGCCGGGATCCGCCGGGCCGCCACGTCCACGGCGAGCACCCCGGCCGCCTCGGTGTCCTCCTCGGGGAAGAGGAAGAAGTCCGGCAGCCCGTCCGTGATCGGCGGCAGACCGGTGTTGATCCGGTGGGCGTTGGTGACCACGCCCGACTGCTGGGCCTGCCGGAAGATCCGGGTGAGGCGGACCGCGGGCACCGGGCCGCCCTCGGCCAGCAGGTCGCGCAACACCTCCCCGGCGCCGACCGAGGGCAGCTGGTCCACATCGCCGACCAGCAGCAGGTGCGCCCCGGGCGCCACCGCCTTGACCAGCTTGTTGGCCAGCAGCAGGTCCAGCATCGAGGCCTCGTCGACCACGACCAGGTCCGCGTCCAGCGGCCGCTCCCGGTCGTACGCCGCGTCCCCGCCCGGCTTGAGCTCCAGCAGCCGGTGCACGGTGGAGGCCTCGGCCCCGGTCAGCTCGGACAGCCGCTTGGCCGCACGGCCGGTGGGCGCGGCCAGCACCACCTTCGCCTTCTTGGCCCGGGCCAGCTCGACGATCGAGCGCACGGTGAAGGACTTTCCGCAGCCCGGCCCGCCCGTGAGGACGGCGACCCGGCGGGTCAGCGCCAGCTTGACCGCGTCCCGCTGCTCGGGGGCGAGCGTGGCCCCCGTCCGGCCGGCGAGCCAGCCCAGCGCCTTGTCCCAGTCCACGTCCTGAAAGCCGGGCATCCGGTCGTCCTCGGCGTACAGGAGCCGGCGCACCTGCCCCACCAGCGACAGCTCGGCCCGGTGGAAGGGCACCAGGTAGACGGCCGTCAGCGGGTCCGGCCCGCCCTGCGGATCCGGCACGGACTCCCGTACGACCCCTTCCGGATCGGCGGCGAGCTCGGCCAGGCAGTCGATCACCAGCCCCGTGTCCACCTGGAGCAGCTTGACCCCGTCGGCGATGAGCTTCTCCTCGGGGAGGAAGCAGTGGCCCTGGTCGGCGGACTGGGACAGGGCGTACTGGAGCCCGGCCTTCACCCGCTCGGGGCTGTCGTGCGGGATCCCGACGGCCTGGGCGATGCGGTCGGCGGTGAGGAAGCCGATGCCCCAGACGTCGGCGGCGAGCCGGTAGGGCTGGTTCTTGACCACGGAGATGGAGGCGTCGGCGTACTTCTTGTAGATGCGCACCGCGATGGAGGTGGAGACGCCGACTCCCTGGAGGAAGACCATGACCTCCTTGATGGCCTTCTGCTCCTCCCAGGCGGCGCCGATCAGCTTGGTCCGCTTGGGGCCGAGCCCGGGCACCTCGATCAGCCGCTTCGGCTCGCCCTCGATGACGTCGAGGGTGTCGGTGCCGAAGTGCTCCACGATCCGGTCGGCGATCTTGGGGCCGATGCCCTTGATCAGCCCGGAGCCGAGGTAGCGCCGTATGCCCTGGATGGTGGCGGGCAGCACGGTCCTGTAGTTCTCCACCGTGAACTGCTTGCCGTACTGCGGGTGGGAGCCCCAACGGCCCTCCATGCGCAGCGATTCGCCCGGCTGCGCGCCCAGCAGCGAGCCGACCACGGTGAGCAGGTCACCGCTGCCGCGGCCGGTGTCGACGCGGGCGACCGTGTACCCGCTCTCCTCGTTGGCGTAGGTGATGCGCTCGAGCACCCCCTCGACCACCGCCATCTGCACCGCGCCCCGCGCCCCGTCCATCGCCATGACCCGAAGCTACCGCCCGGCGCCGACAGTGCGTCAGGCCTGTGGACAACCCGTGGACAGCGCGAAGGGGGTCCCGCCTCGCGGCCGGACCCCCTCACGGTTACCCCTCCCGTGCCGGACTTCCCGATCCCCCCAGATCCCTCCCCGGAAGTCCCGACGCAACATACGACCCACGATGCGGCCCGAGGGTTGCATCCGGAGGCACAGCTTTACGTTTCCATTACCCAACGCCCACACACCACGCACTCAAGGTGCTGGTAAATCGACACAGAAGTAGCGTTTCGGGCATGAGTGAATCTTCCTTCGAGGACGACGTCCTCAACGAGCTCGGCGACGACAGGCTGACCGAGATCGCCGGACTGCTCGGCACCGACGCCAACGGCGCCCGCGACACCGTCGCGCAGACGGTGGGCGCGATGACCGGCAACCTCCAGGAGAAGGCCGACGCCGATGACGACGACGAGGTGCGCCAGGCCGTCGCGGAGGTCGCCGAGCCGCCCCTGCAGGGCGTGGCCACCCTCGGCGGCGGACTGCTGAGCGGCGGGCTGATGGCCGGGGTGCTCGCCAAGGTGAGCAAGCCCGTGGCCAACGCCGTCTCGAAGAAGACCGGCATCCCCGCCCCCACCATCAGCCGGGTCATCGAGCTGCTGATCCCGGTCCTGCTGGCGGTCTTCGCCAAGCGCGCGGCCTCCGGCAAGACCGCGGGCGCCCCGACGGCGGGCGCGGCCCCCGGCGCGACGCCCGGCCCGGCCCCCACTCCGGGCGGCGCCCTCGGCGACCTCCTGGGCCAGATCCTCGGCGGCGGCAAGAAGTAACTGGTTCGAAGGCCCTCGGACACCCGTACGGCCTAGAGTTGGCCCATGGCTGAAACGGTGCGGCTGCGGGCTCCGGAGCCCGGGGACCTGGGGTGGATCGTGCAGCGCCACGGCGCGCTGTACGCCGCCGAGTACGGCTGGAACACCGACTTCGAGGGCCTGGTCGCCCGGATCGTCGCGGACTTCGCCCAGGACCACGACCCCTACCTGGAACGGGTGTGGATCGCGGAGCTGGACGGCCGCCCCGTCGGCTCGGTGATGTGCGTACGGGAGGACGGCGCACCCGGCACCGCCCGGCTGCGGCTGCTGCTGGTCGACCCGGAGGGACGCGGCCACGGCATCGGCGCCCTCCTCGTCGGCACGGTCGTCGACTTCGCCCGCTCGGTCGGCTACCGCGAGCTGGTGCTGTGGACCAACGACGTGCTGACCAGCGCCCGCGAGATCTACCTGCGGGCCGGGTTCACGCTGATCGCGGAGCGCCCGCACCGCTCGTACGGAGTGAGTCTGACGGGCCAGGACTGGCGGCTCCCGCTCCAGGAGAACCAGCCGCGCTGAGCGGACGAGCGGGGGTCAGCGAAGTGAGCGCCACCCCACCCACCAGCAGCACCGCCGCCACCCACCGCAGCCCCGACACGGACTCCCCCAGCACCAAGGCCGCCGAGGACATCCCGAAAACCGGAACCAGCAGCGAGAACGGCGCCACCGACGAAGCCGGGTAACGGCGCAGCAAATACCCCCAAGCCCCGAACCCGAACACCGTCGACACCCACGCCACGTACCCGATGACACCCACCCCGGACCAGTCCAGCCCCCGCAGCGCGGCCAGGTCCCGCTCGGTCCCCTCGAACAGCAGCGACAGCGCGAACAGCGGCAGCACCGGCACCGTGCACACCCACACCATGAAGTTCAGCGCGTCGGGCGGCGAGGCCTTGCGGGTCAGCACGTTGGACACCCCCCAGCACCCGGCAGCCGCCACGACCAGCACGAAGCCGAGCACCGGCCCACCGGCGCCCCCGTCCACGGCGGCCACCGCGATCCCCGCGAGCGCCACCCCCATCCCCAACACCCGCACGCGCCCGGGCCGCTCGCGGAGCACCACGGCGGCGAGAACGGCGGTGAACACCGCCTGCACCTGAAGCACGAGCGAGGACAGCCCGGCCGGCATCCCGGCATCCATGCCGGTGAAGAGCAGGCCGAACTTGGCGATGCCGAGGGCCACACCGACCCCGAGGATCCACTTCCAGGCGACCTTGGGCGGCCCGACGAAGAACACGGCGGGCACGGCGGCGACGAGAAAACGCAGGGCGCTCAGCAGCAGCGGCGGGAAGTGACCGAGTCCGATCTCGATGACCACAAAGTTGAAACCCCAGACGGCGGCGACGAGCACGGCGAGTGCGGTGTGTACGGGACGCATGTTCCGAGCATCAACGCCCCGACCATGTAGCACCAGCGCGAATCTCTTCAGCAACCAATGAAGCATTGCTTACGGATGCCCCCGGTGCCACCATGAAGACATGCTCGATCTGGCCCGGCTGCGCGCCCTGCACGCCGTCTCCGTCCACGGCTCGGTCGCGGGCGCGGCGGCCGCCCTCGGCTACACCCCCTCCGCCGTCTCCCAGCAGATCGCGAAGCTGGAGCGGGAGACCCGCACCACCCTCCTGGAGCGACGCGGCCGCGGAGTCGCCCTCACCGAGGAGGCCCGCCATCTGGCCTCCACGGCCCAGGAGTTGCTGGCGATCGTGGAACGTGCCGAAACCACCCTGGAGGAACGCCGCGGCCAACCGAGCGGCCTCCTCACCGTCGCCGCCTTCGCCTCGGCAGCCCGCGGCCTCCTCCCCACCGTCCTCGCCGACCTGTCCCACCGCCATCCAGCCCTCGACGTACGCCTCACCGAGGTGGACCCCCACCTCTCCGTCGACCTGGTGGCCCGGGGCGTCACCGATCTGGCGGTGGCCCACGACTGGGACATCGCCCCCCTGCCCGCACCCGAGGGCATCGAACAGGCAGTCATCGGAGACGACCTCTGCGACCTGGTCGTCCCGACCGACCACCCCTTCACCACCCGGCGGGTCATCCAACGCGCCGACCTCGGGGGCGAACGCTGGATCTGCCAGCCCCCCGGCCGCGTCTGCCACGACTGGCTCGTACGCACCCTGCGCACGGCCGGCTTCGAACCCGACATCGCGCACGTGGCCGAGGAGAACCACACCATCGTCGCCCTGGTCGCCGCCGGTCTCGGGGTGGCCGTCGTCCCCCGCCTGGGCACCGGCCCGCTCCCGCCGGGCGCCGTGGCCGTACCCCTGGAGCCGGGCCCCGTACGCCGGTTGTACGCCCTCTGGCGCACCGGCGCCGCCCGCCGCCCCGCCATCACCGAGGCCGTAAAAACCCTCCAAACCCACTGGCAAACCGCGTAGCCCCCGGCCACCGAACCGGCCGGTTCCGGCGGGGCCGGGTGTGCGGCGGGGCGTCCCCGCAGGGCGCCGAACACAACGCCGCCGCACCCCCCGACCCCTCGCCACGTTCGGCGCCCGAGGAGACGCCCCCGGCGCGCGCCCGGCCCCGCCGCAACCGGCCCCACCACGGACGGCGCCAGCCAAAATCCAGCCCCGCCGGCGTTTGAGGCGCGGGTCCGGGCAGAGCCCGGAAAGCCCAACCCAGCCCAGCCCGGCCCGGCACCGGCACCGCCAACCGGCGGCACTCGCACAACACGCCCCGACACGCCCGCCCCACCCCAGAGGGCAGCGGTAAGGTCCGCCCGTGCCGAACCACGCCTCGCGCCGGACCCTGCTCGCCGCAGCCGCCATGGCCGCCGTCACGGCCTCGGGCGCCGTCACGGCCACGGGCGCCGCCTCCGCCGCGGTGGGCACCCACCGCGCCCCCGACGACCCGCACTCCCCTGGCGGAGCCCCCGGCCTCCCCGACCGCGCCCGCCTGCGTCGCCACGTACGGAACATGAGCCTCGACGAGAAGGTCGGGCAGCTCTTCGTGTCCCGGGCGTACGGCCATTCGGCAACCGACCCCGACCCGGCGGACGCCGAGCAGAACCAGCAGCTGTTCGGCGTGCGCACCGCCGCAGAGCTGGTCTCCCGCTACCACCTCGGCGGGATCATCTACTTCTCCTGGGCCCACAACACCCGCACCCCGCACCAGATCGCGGCGCTCTCCGTCGGCCTCCAGCAGGCCGCCCTCGCCACCGGCGCCCGGATCCCGCTCCTGCTCTCCACCGACCAGGAGCACGGCGCCGTCGCCCGGATCGGCAAGCCCGCGACCCTGCTCCCGGGGGCAATGGCCCTCGGGGCGGGCGGCGACACCGCCGCCGCCCGGCGGGCCGCCCGCATCGCGGGCGCCGAGCTCGCCGCCATGGGCATCCGCCAGGACTACGCCCCGGTGGCCGACGTCAACGTGAATCCGGCCAATCCGGTCATCGGCGTACGGTCCTTCGGCTCCGACCCCCACGCGGTGGCGGCCCTGGTCGCCGCCCAGGTCCGCGGCTACCAGGGCGCCGGGGTGGCCGCCACCGCCAAGCACTTCCCGGGACACGGGGACACCGAGACCGACAGCCATGTCGGGCTGCCGGTCATGCGGCACACCCGCGCGCAGTGGGAGGAACTGGACGAGCCGCCCTTCCGGGCCGCCATCGATGCGGGCGTGGACGCGATCATGACGGCGCACATCGTCTTCCCCGCCCTCGACCCCTCGGGGGACCCGGCGACCCTCTCCCGGCCGATCGTCACCGGCATCCTGCGTGAACGCCTGGGCTTCCAGGGGGTGGTGGTCACCGACGCCCTGGACATGGCCGGGGTCCGCCAGAAGTACGGGAACGACCGCGTCCCGGTGCTGGCCCTGCTGGCGGGCTGCGACCAGCTGCTGAACCCGCCCGACCTGGGGCTGGCGTACCGCAGCGTGCTGGCGGCCGTCGAGGCGGGCGAGCTGACGGAGGCGCGGATCGAGGAGTCGGTGCTGCGGATCCTGGAACTGAAGGCCCGCCGGGGCCTGTTCGACGAGACGTACACCACGGCCGGGACGGTGGACGACACGGTCGGCACCCGGGAGCACCTCGACGCGGCCGACGAGATCGCGGCCGGTACGACGACCCTGCTGGCCAATGCGGCCGGGCTGCTGCCCCTGGACGCGGCCTCCGGGCCCCGGCTGCTGGTCACCGGAACGGACCCGGTCTCCCCCTCGGGGACCACCGGCCCCCCTACGGCCGTGCTGGCCCGGGAACTGACCGCGCTGGGCTGCCGGGCCACGGCGCTGCCGCCGGCCCGTGCGGTGGCCGCGGCGGCCGGTCACGCGGCGGTGCTGGTGTGCACGTACAACGTCCCGGAAGGGCAAAGCCCGCAACGCACCCTGCTGACGGAACTGATCGCCACCGGCATCCCGGTGGTCCTGGTGGCCGTCCGCAACCCGTACGACCCGGCCCGGCTGCCGGCCTGTGCGGCATCGCTTGCGACGTACTCCTGGACGGACGTGGAGATGCGGGCGGCGGCCCGGGTGCTCACCGGGGCGGTGCGGCCTTCCGGCCGCCTTCCGGTCCCGGTGCCGGGCCGCTACCCGCTGGGCCACGGGCTGACGTATTAGGCGGTCAGCCCGCGGCCCCGAAGGGCGGTGCTACGGCCGCAGCTGCGGCTCGCGCTCCAGGTCGCGCTGGTCGAGCTGCGCGTCCGGCGCCGCCAGCGGCTCCGCCTTCGCCGTGCCGAACAGGTTCGTGGCGGGTGCCACGCCCGCCCACCGGAGGATCTTCTGGGTGGCGAGGGCCTTCTCGCCGTCCTGGAGCCCGGCGACCTTCGCGCCGTGGTTGGCGCCCGGCGCGGTCATCACGTAGCTGTCGCGGGCCCCGTACCCGAGGCGGAACGGCTCGGCGCCCCACGGGTCGTTCTGCCCGTACACGAACAGCATCTGGTTCGCGTTGTGGCGCACCCACGTGTCCACGTCCCGCATGACCTGCGGCTGGAAGGTCATGGGGATGTCGCGGGGCACGAAGTTGCGCGGCGGCTGGTAGCCGTAGCGGCTCAGGCCGTCCAGGTGCGACTGCTTGATGTCCGGGGAGCCGAGCTGCGTGCCCGCCTGGTAGTAGTACGGCACGTACGTCTCCAGGCCCTGGTCGGTGTAGGCCGAGAAGCCGGAGATCGCGTCGACCGAGTCCCAGATCTCCTGGTCGCTCGCGGTCGCGGCGGTGGGGATCGTGGCGCAGTCGGCGAGCATGCTGTACTGCCAGAACGCCCACACGTAGTCGAGGACGACGGCCTCGTAGGCCTTGTCGAGGTCGCCGACGGTGGTGAAGGTCCAGCCGTTCTCGGCGGCGGCCGCGGCGTACTTGGCCTCCAGCGGCTCGCGGCGCGCGAGCGCCTCGCGCTGCACCGCGTTCAGCTTGTCGCGGCACTCCTGGGTGCCGACGTTGGCGAAGAACCGGTCGTAGGCCGAGTCCTCCTTGTTGACGACGTCGTTGGGCGCGACGTACGCGACGACGCCGTCCATGTCGCGCGGGTAGAACCGCTCGAAGTACGTCGCCGTCATGCCGCCCTTGCTGCCGCCCGTGGCCAGCCAGTTCTTCTTGTAGATCTTCTTCAGGGCGGTGTAGATGCGGTGCTGGTCGCTGGCGGCCTGCCAGATGTCCAGGTTGGCCCAGTTGGCCGGGTCGGGCCGGGAGGGATTGAAGAATCGATACTCCAGCGACACCTGGTTGCCGTCGACGATGGTCGTCGGCTCACTGCGGCGCGGGCTGGTGTTGAGGTTGTAGCCGGAGGTGAAGAACACCGACGGCCGCGAGACGTCCTTGTGCAGCAAGGTCAGGCGCTGCTTGAAGGTGCCCTTCGACGGCCGCCGGTGGTCGACCGGCTGCTCGTAGTTCAGGACGAAGAAGCGGTAGCCGGGGTACGGCTTCTCCTCGATCAGGCTCATCCCGGGAATGCCGAGGATCTGGTCCTTGATGTCCGTGGCAGCCGCCGGCTCCGCGGCTGTGGCCGCTTGCGCCGTGGAGCCGGCCGCGCCCATGGTGCCGATCAGCACCACGAGTGACAGCAGCCATCCGAGCGTCTTGCGCATTCACCCTCCCCTTGAGTCCACTTCGGTCGCCGTGAACCTAGCGGGGTCAATGCACCGCTGAACAGACCCAGTTGGGCCGATCGAAACGGGACCTCAGCACAGGATCCAGCCGGAATCGGTCGATCCGGACCCCACGCTCCCCTTGACATACACGCACCGGCTGATGGCACCGACCGTGACAGGCCCGGCATATCGGGTGAATCGCCCGGCGTCGCGGACCGGGACCCCGCCGCGCGGCTGGATGCTCACCGCCATCTGCCGCCGCTGGCCCGAGACCCGGGCGACGGTCACGGCGCAGGCCTGGGTACGGCTCTTGTAGACGCGCACCTCACCCGTCTCGAACGGCAGCGTCCTGGCCAGCCGGCCCCCGCAGCCGCCGGTCGAGGCCTGCGCCGGCGGCGCCCCCGTGAACAGCCCGCCGAGGCAGAGCCACAGCGCCGCGACGAACACCCCCAGGGACACGGCCCGGCGGCCCGTCCCCCTCCACGTCTGCAACACCCTGTCCCCCGATCGGTCGTACGTACCGCGTGCGCACGCACGTACGACGTTCGAGCCTCCCGGAAGGTTGCGGTGAGCAAGGACTCAGCCCGCCGGGGCCGCCACCGCCTCCACCGCGCCCACCCCGCTCACCCCGCTCCACATCACGTCCGCCGCGTGGTCGAAGACCGCCTCCCGGGGCCGGACCAGGGTGGCGACGGCGATCGACTGGAGGTGGGTGGTGCGCACGGCGGGCTGGTTGGCTTCGCCGAAGATCCCGCCCGTCGCGCCCGTGCCGCCGTTGTACGGGAGCACCGGCAGGCAGCCGATGTGCGAGTCGTTGACCTTCAGCATGCCGCCGTTGACCACCTCCCCGCAGAACCGCTCGACGACCCCTTCGTCCCGCGTCCACAGGGAGTTGCGCAGCCCGTAGCGGTTGGCGTTGAGGAAGCCGATGGCCGCGTCGAGCGAGACCGGGGCCTGCGGGACGACCACGCACAGCAGCGGGAAGAAGGTCTCCTCGCGGAACGCGCGCAGCCGGGCGGCCGCGGCCAGTCCGTCCACGCGGACGACCGCCGGGCGGATGAAGGGACCCTCCCCCGCCGGTACGTCGTCCACGTCGACGAACTCGCCCCCGCACAGCAGTTCACCGCCGGCCGCCAGCACCTCGTCGAGGAACTCGCTGAACTCGGCCCGCTTCACCACCGGGCTCAGCACCGTGTCCGGGTCCTCGGGCGGCGCGGGCCGGATCTCCCGCACCCGCTCCACCAGCTCCTTCAGCAGCCGCTCCGCCGCCTCGGGGTGGACGATCGCGAACTTCGGGGTCATGCAGATCTGCCCGGAGCCGTAGTACCTCTCGCACAGGGCCCGCGCGGCCAGATCGGTCTCCGCGTCGGCCCACACCAGCACGCCGTCGTTGCCGGACAGTTCGAGTACGGGCTTCTTGCCCGCGGCCACGCATTCCCGCTCCAGCTTGAGGCCCTGCTCGGAGCCGCCGAAGAAGACGACGTCGTCGCAGTCGGGGCTGTCCAGCCACTGCCGCATCACGGCGCGGGCGTGCGTCGAGACCACGTTCAGGGTGCCGGGCGGGGCGCCGAGGCGCTCCAGGAGCGGGGCCACGATCTCCCGGTAGACGAAGCTGACGCCGAGCGGGGCGGTCGGCGGTGCGTTGACGACCAGGCTGTTGCCCGCGGCCAGCGCCACCACCCCGTAGAAGGAGTTGGAGGTCGGGGCGTTGCGCGGCGGGCTCAGGCACACCACCCCGTCGGGCTTGCGCACCATGCGGATGCGCCGGCCCGCCGCGGTCCGCTCCGGCTGCCGCAGCTGGGCCGCGATGTCGGCCACGGAGTCCGGGTGGAACCCGCTGGCCACGGAGGCAAGTTCCCAGGCCGCCAGCCGTACGGGATGCCCTTCGGCGACCAGCAGCACCATCAGCTCGTCGTGCCGCTCGGTGACGGCCCGGTGGGCGCCGTGCAGCAGCTCCAGCCGGTCGTCGAGCGGGACCCCGGCCCAGCCGGGCTGGGCGGCGCGGGCGGCGGCCAGGGCCCGCAGCCCCTGGTCCGGGGTGGACATGGCGACGCGTCCGGCGAGGAGGCGGTCGTCGTACGGGAGGTCCTCGCCGCGTTCCAGGCGGGCCTTGAGGGCGAGGACCTCGAAGGGCTCGCGGAGCAGTTGACCCACCCGAGGCCAGTAAACCCAACGGGTACCGGGCTCCTCGGCTCCGGCCACCCATACCTCGTAAGAGTGCATCCACAACTTCCTAGCGGGAGAACGGGAGTTCACGATCAAGAGGGAGATTACGCTAGGTAACCGCAAGCCCGCTCGCCGTAGCCGTGAAAGGCAAACCGAAATGACGAACGACCTGCTCGACCGCAAGCTGGACCGCGCCTTCACGCACCTGGACGCCGACGGGAGCGGGGTCATCGACTCCGACGACATCATCGCGCTCGGGTCCCGCCTGCTCTCGGCCCTCGCGGAGCCGGCCACCTCGCCGAAGGCGACCCTGGTGATGGGCGGCCTGGCCGACTTCTGGCAGGACCTGTTCACCGAGCTGGACATGGACCGCGACGGCAAGGTCACGCCCGAGGAGTACAAGCAGGGCATGACCCGGCTGTACGCGCAGGGCGGGCCGGCGTACGACCGCTCGTTCCGGCCGATGGTGCAGGCGATCCTCACGATCGTCGACACCGACGGCGACGGGCGCATCAGCCCGGAGGAGTTCCACAAGGCCCAGGAGGCCTTCGACACGGAGCTGAGCCCCGCCGACGCCCAGGCGCTGTTCCAGCGCATCGACGCGGACGGGGACGGCACGCTGACCGTGGACGAACTCCTCGGCGCCGTCCGCGAGTACTACACGGGCACCGACGAGGACGCCCCGGGCAACCTGCTCTTCGGCGAACTCTGATCCGGCCTGATCGCCGAGACGGCCTAGGCGGCGGCGCGCTCGTCCTCTCCGATGAAGGTGCGCCACAGCTCGGCGTACCGGCCGCCGCGCGCCAGGAGTTCGGCGTGCGTGCCGTCCTCCACGACCCGGCCTCGGTCCATGACCACGACCCGGTCGGCGCGCGCGGCGGTGGTCAGCCGGTGCGCGACCACCAGGGTGGTGCGCTTGCCCGCGAGACGGTCCGTCGCCTGGTTGACCTGGGCCTCGGTGGCCAGGTCGAGGGCGGCGGTGGCCTCGTCGAGCAGCAGTACGTCCGGGTCGACGAGTTCGGCGCGGGCCAGCGCGATCAGCTGGCGCTGGCCCGCGGAGAGGTTGCGGCCGCGCTCGGCGACGGTGTGCAGGTAGCCGCCGTCGAGGGTGGCGATCATGTCGTGGGCGCCGACCGCGCGGGCGGCGGCCTCCACCTCGGCGTCGCTCGCCTCGGGCCGCCCGTAGGCGATGGCGTCACGGACGGTCCCCGGGAAGAGGTAGGACTCCTGGGGGACGACGCCGAGCCGGTGGCGGTACGCCGTCAGGTCGAGCTCCCGCAGATCGGCGCCGTCGGCGGTGATCCGGCCGGAGGTCGGGTCGTAGAACCGGGCCACCATCTTGACGAGCGTGGACTTCCCGGCGCCGGTCTCGCCGACGAAGGCGACGGTCTGCCCGGCGGGTATCCGCAGGCTGATTCCGGCCAGCGCCTCCCCCTTCTCCCCGCGTTCCTCCGCCGTCCCGTACTGGAAGCGGACGTCCTCGAAGGCGATCTCCCCGCGCAGCTCCGGCAGTTCCCGGGGGTCTTCGGGGCGCGGGGTGGTGGTGGGCTCGCGCAGCAGCCCCTGGATGCGGCCCAGGGAGACGGTGGCCTGCTGGTAGCCGTCGAAGACCTGGGAGAGCTGCTGGACGGGGGCGAAGAACAGGTCGATGTAGAGCAGGTACGCGACCAGCGCGCCGGTGGTGAGCGTCCCGGCCTCCACCCGGCCGGCGCCGACGATCAGCACGACGGCGGCGGCGCCCGAGGACAGCAGCTGGACGAAGGGGAAGTAGACGGATATCAGCCACTGGCCGCGGACCCGGGCCTCGCGGTACGAGTCGCTGCGCTCCGCGAAGCGGCGGGCGCCGGAGCCCTCGCGGCGGAAGGCCTGGACGATGCGCAGGCCGGAGACGGACTCCTGGAGGTCGGCGTTGACCAGGCTGACCCGGTCGCGGGCGAGCTCGTACGCGGCGACCGACTTGCGCCGGAACACGATCGTGCCGACGACCAGGACGGGGAGGGTCGCGAAGACGATCAGCGCGAGTTCGACGTCGAGGACGAGCAGGGCGACCAGGATGCCGAAGAAGGTGAAGACGGAGACGACGGCGGTGACGAGCCCGGTCTGCAGGAAGCTGGACAGGGAGTCCACGTCGGTGGTCATCCGGGTCATGATCTTGCCGGTCAGTTCGCGCTCGTAGAAGTCGAGGCCGAGGCGCTGGAGCTGGGCGAAGATCTTGACGCGCAGCGCGTACAGGACGCGCTCGCCGGTCCGGCCCGTCATACGGGTCTCGGCGAACTGCGCGACCCACTGCACGGCGACGACACCGAGGGCGAGGGCGGCCGCCGCCCAGACGGCGCCGAGCACGGCCTGCTCCACGCCCTTGTCGATGCCGTGCCGGATCAGGATCGGCAGGAGCAGTCCGGCGCCCGCGTCGACGGCGACGAGGCCGAGGCTGATGGCGAGGGGCGCCCAGAACCCGCGGAGCAGGCGGCGCAGGCCGTAGCTCTCCTCGGCGGCGGCGGCGCGGGTCTCGTCCACCTCGGGCCGGTCGTCGGCGGGCGGCAGCGCGGCCACCTGCGCGAGCAGCTCGGGGGTGGCCGGCATTCCGGCGACCGCGCCGGCCATGGAATGCCCGGCTCCGGGCGCGCCGGTGGCGGCGGCGGGGGCGTCCCCGGACTTCTCCCCGGCCTTCTCCTCCCGGCGGCGCCAGAGCTCGGGGGTGATCCCGCCGGCGACCCTGCGCTTGGCGTTGACGGGCTCGGAGTCGATCTCGGCTTCGAGCTCGATGTCCCGTTCGAGGTCACGGTCGAGGTCCCGCTCGAACTCCGACATCGCGGGAGCGTCCGGGGTCCGCGGCGAGGCGGCGCCGAGCGCGTCGGGGTCGGTGAGCAGCCTGCGGTAGAGCCCGGAGCGGCCCTCCAGCTCCTCGTGGGTGCCGATGTCGGCGAGCCGCCCGTGTTCGAGCACGGCGATCCGGTCGGCCAGCCCGAGCGTGGAGCGGCGGTGGGCGATCAGCAGGGTGGTCCGGCCGGCCATGACGGCGCGCAGCGCCTCGTGGATCTCGTGCTCGACGCGGGCGTCCACGGCGGAGGTGGCGTCGTCGAGGAGCAGCAGCCGGGGGTCGGTGAGGATGGCCCGGGCGAGGGCGATGCGCTGGCGCTGGCCGCCGGACAGGGTGAGGCCCTGTTCGCCGACCTTGGTGTCGTACCCGGCGGGCAGGGCCTCGATGAACCCCTCCGCCTGGGCGGCGCGGGCGGCGGCCCGGATCTGCTCCTCGCCGGCCTCGGGGTGCCCGTAGGAGATGTTCGCGCGGATGGTGTCGGAGAAGAGGAAGGAGTCCTCGGGGACGAGGCCGATCGCGCCGCGCAGGGACGCGTAGGTCAGCTCGCGGACGTCGTGGCCGCCGACGCGGACGGCGCCGCGGTCGGCGTCGTAGAAGCGCGGCAGCAGGAGCGAGACGGTGGACTTCCCGCTTCCCGAGGCCCCGACGACGGCGATGGTCTCCCCTTCCGCCACGGTGAGGGAGAACCCGTCGAGCACGGGCCGCTCGGGGTCGTAGCCGAAGTGGACGTCGTCGAACTCGACGGTGGCGGGCGCGTCGGCGGGCAGCTCGTGCGTGCCTTCCTCGATCGAGGGCTCGGTGTCGATGAGCTCGAACACCCTCTCCACGCCGGCGCGGGCCTGCTGTCCGACGGTCAGCACCATGGCGAGCATGCGCACGGGTCCGACGAGCTGGGCGAGGTAGGTGGAGAAGGCGACGAACGTACCGAGGGTGACCTGCCCCTCGGTGGCCATCCAGCCGCCGAGGGCCAGCATGGCGACCTGCGCGAGCGCGGGCACGGCCTGGAGGGCGGGGGTGTAGCGGGAGTTCAGCCGGATGGCCCGCATCCGCCCGGCGAACAGTCGCCGGCCGGCTTCGCGGAGCTTCCCGGTCTCCTGCTCCTCCTGCCCGAAGCCCTTGACCACCCGTACGCCGGTCACGGCCCCGTCGACGACGGTGGCGACGGCGGCGGCCTGGCCCTGGGCGTACCAGGTGGCGGGGAAGAGCTTCTTGCGGCTGCGCTTGGCGATGAACCAGAGGGCGGGGGCCATGAGCAGGGCGACGAGGGTCAGCAGCGGGGAGAGCGCCAGCATGATCCCGAGGGATATCCCGAAGAGCAGGAAGTTCCCGATGGTCATGGGCAGCATGAAGAGCAGCCCTTGGATCAGCTGGAGGTCGCTGGTGGCCCGCCCGACGACCTGGCCGGTGGACAGCTCGTCCTGCCGCCGCCCGTCGAGGCGGGCGATGGTGTCGTACATGTCGGTGCGCAGGTCGTGCTGCACGTCGAGGGCGAGCCGCCCGCCGTAGTACCGGCGTATGTAGGTCAGTACGTACACGACGAGGGCCGCGCCTATGAGCATCCCGGCCCAGGGGCCCATGGGCTTGCTCTGGTCCCCGATGACGTCGTCGATGATGACCTTGGTGACCAGCGGCACCAGCGCCATGACGGCCATGCCGGCCAGCGAGGAGCCGAGCGCGAGCAGCACATTGAGCTTGTAGCGCCAGGTGTAGGCGGCCAGCCGCCTGCCCCAGCCCTGTTTGTCCCCGGTCGCCGTCTCTGCCGCCGTCACGTGAGGCCTCCCCGTTCGCCTTGTCCTGCCGGAAGCCCCAACGCCCCGACCGGCGGATTTCATCCCGCCGCAATGATTCGAACGTGTGGGGCGGGCGGCTCCGGCGCACGCCGGGAGCGCCGGGGTGTGGGCCGGTCGGGTTCATCCCCCGGTCGCGTCGCGGGTTCCGTTGCGGGTTCCGTTGCGGCTTCAGCCGGGCGGCGCGGCCCCGGGTGCGGGCCCGGGGACCGGCGGACAGACTGGGCGCATGTCGGAGCCGCAGGAGCAGCCGCCGCCCGGACCGCGTACGCCTGCCGTGCAGACTGCGGGCCCGTCGAGGGCGTTCCTGGAGAAGGTGACGTACATCGCGGCGCCGGGGACCATCGCCCTCGGTCTCCTCTACTACTTCGGCAGCACCTACACCGAGGCGTACTACGCCACCTTCGGCGTGCCGACGGCCGACATGCAGCTCTCCGTCCAGGCCTATCTGGTCAGGAGCCCGGGGGCGATCTTCTTCCCGCTCTGGTTCCTGCTGTGCTGCGGGCTCGTCGCGCTGCTGGCACTGGGGTGGGCGGGGCGGTGGCTGGCCCGGCCCGGGCATGCGGGCCGGCGCGGGACGGTGACGGCCTGGCTGCTCGCGGTCGGGCTGTTGCTGGTGCTGACGGGTTTCCCGGTCTTCTTCTGGGAGGACCGGCTGCCGCGGCTCCCCCGGGGCTGGCTGCGCGAGTTCGCGCCCTGCCTCGCGGTGGCCCTGGGCGCCACGCTGGCGTTCGCCGCCGTACAGCTGCGCCTGGGCGACGGTCCGGACGGTCCGGACGGCCCGGGCGGTCCGGCCGGGGAGAGCCGTACGGCGGACCGGCTGTGGCTGGCGGCCGGCGCCCTGCTCCTCGGGGTGCTGACGATGAGCCTGTTCTTCGGCATGGCGCGGTACGTGGACGCGGCGGGCCGCACCGATGCCAAGAAGTACGCCTGGGGCGGCTACGTCAAGAGCCCGAGGGTGGTCGTCTACTCCCGGGTGCCCCTGAGCCACCACGCACCGGACATCCGTTTCAAGGACCTGGGCGCCGGCAAGGGCCCGTACCGCTACCGGTACAGCGGCTTCCGCCTCTTCGCGAAGGCGGCGGCCCGCCTCTACCTCGTCTCCTACCTGCCGCGGCAGCGGGAGCGCACGCTGGTGGTCCTGCCCGACGACGCGACCATCAGGATCGAACTCCGCCCGTGACGCGGGCGGGGTCCTGTCAGGTGGGGCCGGGCTCGACGCTCTCGGGTTCGGTGTAGGTGTCCTCGGGGGTCGGCGTCGGCGTCGGCGACGGCGTCCCGGTGTCCGGGGTGACTTCGGCGCTGGGGGTGACCTCGCCCAGCGCCTCGCCGGTGATGCCGACGGACAGGACGTTGCCGTCGGAGGTCGTCGCGGTCAGCTCCCCGCTGTAGGAGCCGGCCTCCGTCGCGACGTGCCGGACCCGGACCCGGCAGGTGCCCGCCGGCGGCAGCTCGACGCCCGTACAGGTGTCCTCGATGATCGAGGTCTCGCCGGTGTTGGTGGTGGCGGCGATGTTCTGGACGGTGACGGGTTCGCTGCCCGAGTTGGTCACCGCGACGTCCCCGCTGGCCGGCTTGCCGATCGGCGTGGTCGGCACGTTGAGCTCCGGGTTGGAGTCGTCGGCCCCCTGCCCGAGGAACACCGAGGCCGAGGCGTCGGGCGTGCTCTCCTCGATCGGGGCCGTCGACGGGGGCGGCGTCTCGGACCCGCCGTCCGACTCCCCGCTCTGACACCCCGTGGCCGCGGCCAGCACCCCGGCCACCACTGCCGCGACAAGACCGCGGACGACTGCGCGCATCACGGCGCCACCACCTCTGCTCGGGGTCCGGTCCGCCGCCCAACGTCGCACACCACGGCGCCCGCCCCGCCCGCTCGGCCCGGGGACACAGCGTCATCACCCGAAGGGGCGCGGCTCCTGGGCCAGGTGCGTCGGGGCGAACATCTTGAGGGTGGCCGGGAGGACCAGCACCGAGGGGCCCGGGGTGGTGAGGGACTTCTTGAGGTCGTCCTTCAGGGATTCCGGGGTGGTGGTGGAGGCCCGGACGCCGAAGGACTCCGCCAGCGACACGAAGTCGGGACCCGGGAGGTCCGTTCCCGTCGCGCAGCCGTACTCGCGCAGGATGCCGTAGCCGCCGTCGTCCACGATCAGCCAGGTGACGTCCAGGTCGTGCTGCTTCGCCGTGGCCAGCTCCGCGATCGAGTACATCGCGCCGCCGTCGCCCGAGACCGCGAGGACCGGGGTGCCCGGCTCGGCCACGGCCGCGCCGAGGGCCGCCGGGAGGGCGTAGCCGAGGCCGCCCGCGCCCTGGGCCGAGTGCATGGTGTTGGGGTGCTTCGGGTCGAAGGCGGACCAGGCCCAGTAGGACAGGATCGTCATGTCCCAGAAGGACGGGGAGCGAGGGGGCAGGGCCGCGCGGATCGAGGTCAGGAGGCCCTGTTCCAGGGTGACGTCCTGCGACGCCAGACGTGCCGCGATGTCCCCCAGCACGAGGCGGACGCGCTCCGGGGCGTCCGGGTCCTCGCGTTCGGAGACCGTCTCCAGCAGGGCCTGGAGGGCGAGGCGGGCGTCCGCGTGGATGCCGAGGGCCGGGTGGTTGGACTCCAGCTTGCCGAGGTCGGCCTCGATCTGGACGACCCGGCCGGTCGGGAAGAACGTGTGGTAGTTCGAGGACAGTTCACCCAGGCCGGAGCCGACGACCAGCAGGACGTCCGCGTCCTCCAGGAAGTCCGTCATGTGGCGGTCCTCCAGCCAGGACTGGAGGGACAGCGGGTGGGTCCACGGGAAGGCGCCCTTGCCGCCGAAGGTGGTGACCACCGGGGCGTTGAGGCGTTCGGCCAGTTGCCTGAGCTTGCCCGCCGCGTCGGAGCGGATGACCCCGCCACCCGCGATGATCACCGGGCGGGAGGCCCGTGACAGCCAGTGGGCCGCCACCGCCGTGAGCTCCGGGCGTGGGGCCAGCTCGTGCGGGGTCGCGTCCATGCCCGTGACCTGGGGGATCAGGGTCTCGGCGCGCAGTACGTCCTCGGGGATCTCCACCCAGACCGGGCCGTGCGGGGCGGTGAGCGCCGATTCCCACGCCTCGGCGATCACCGACGGGATCTGCGAGGGGGTGCGGGCCTGGTGGACGGATTTCACCACGTCCCGGAAGGACGCCGACTGGTCCCGCAGCTCGTGCAGGTGGCCGCGCCGGCCGCCGCCCAGGCCGGGCGTCGGCACCTGCGAGGAGATGGCCAGCACCGGCGCGGAGGCGGCCGCCGCCTCCGCCAGGGCCGGCAGGGCCGTCAGCGCACCCGGGCCGGTGGAGAGGAGGAGCGGGACGGCCTCGCCCGTGAGCCGTCCGTACGCGTCCGCCGCGAAGGCCGCGTTGTTCTCCACCCGGAGGGTGACGAGGCGGAGATCGGAGCGCCCGACCGCGTCGAAGAGGCCGAGCGCGTGCTGCCCCGGCAGCCCGAAGACGGTGTTCGTGCCGAGCGAGCGCAGCGTCTCCACGACCAGGTCCCCGCCCGTGCGGCCCGGCGGCGGCGCCAGGGCGGCGGCCGTCTGGGCCTCGGTGGGACGGAGAACCAGGTCGTGGTCGTGCGTCACGTGTCAGTTGCCCTTCGCCTACGCCGCCGCTCGCGCTGTGCTTATCGGCCCTGCCTGGCGGCAGAGATCTGACGGCTCATGATCGTGGTGAGCTCGTACGCGGTGTGCGAGGCCGCGACCGAGGTGATCTCCGCGTGATCGTACGCCGGGGCCACCTCGACCACGTCGGCGGAAACGAGGTTGCAGGAGGACAGCCCGCGGATGATCTCCAGCAGCTCGCGGGAGGTCATGCCGCCCGCCTCCGGGGTGCCGGTGCCGGGCGCGTGCGCCGGGTCCAGTACGTCGATGTCGATCGAGATGTAGAGCGGGCGGTCGCCGATGCGCTGGCGCAGCTGGTCGGCGACCTCGTCGGCGCCGCGCCGGTAGACGTCCGCCGAGGTGACGATGCCGAAGCCCATCTTGGCGTCGTCGTCGAGGTCCTGCTTGCCGTACAGCGGGCCGCGGGTGCCGACGTGCGAGAGCGCCTCGGTGTCGAGGATGCCCTCCTCCACCGCCCGGCGGAACGGCGTGCCGTGCGTGTACTCGGCGCCGAAGTACGTGTCCCAGGTGTCCAGGTGCGCGTCGAAGTGGAGGAGCGCGACCGGGCCGTGCTTCTTGGCGACGGAGCGCAGCAGGGGCAGGGCGATGGTGTGGTCGCCGCCGAGGGTCATCAGGCGGGAACCGGCGGAGAGCAGCTCGTCGGCCGCGGCCTCGACCGTCTCGACGGCCTCGTTGATGTTGAAGGGGTTCACGGCGATGTCGCCGGCGTCCGCGACCTGCGCGAGCGCGAAGGGGGAGGCGTCCTGGGCCGGGTTGTACGGACGCAGCAGGCGCGAGGCCTCGCGGATCGCGTTGCCGCCGAAGCGGGCGCCGGGGCGGTAGGAGACACCGGAGTCGAAGGGCACGCCGACGACGGCGACGTCCGCGGTGCCGACCTCGTCCAGGCGGGGCAGCCGGGCGAAGGTCGCGGGGCCCGCGTAGCGCGGGATGCGGGAGGAGTCGACGGGGCCGCGCGGCTGCGTGCTCATGGGGGGTGCCCTTCTGTGGTCCTACGGGTGCGGTCCTTCGAGCGTAAGCGGGCCGCCCGCGGGTGGGGAGTGTACGTTTCATCCATCTGGCACAGCTGAAATGTACGGAGTATCCATGCCCGGCCTTCCCCGCGATCCGGAGCACGGCAGCGGTTCTGCCGGGAGCCCTGACGGTGCCCGTGCCGGGGCTCCCGCCGGGGAGCCGCTCACCCCGCCGGTCCTGCTCGGCGGCCTGCTCGCCGAGCGCGCGCTCGGTCTGCGCCACCTCGCCGGGCCCCGGACGGCGGAGGTGCACGGGGTGCACGCCTCCGAGATGGCGGACCCCTCCCCGTACCTGCTGGGCGGCGAGCTGCTGCTGACGGCGGGGGCGCAGCTGGGGCCGGACGCCGACGGCTACGTCGGCCGGCTGGTCGCCGCGGGCGCGGCCGCGCTCGGCTTCGGTGTGGCGCCCGTGCACGAGGAGGTGCCGCCCGGCCTCGCCGAGGCGTGCGAGCGCCACGGGCTGGCGCTCCTGGAGGTCCCGCCCGGGACGCCGTTCACCGCGGTGGCCCGTACGGTCTGGCGGCTGATGGCGCAGGCCCGTACGCGCGAGCTGCGCCGGGTCACCGAGGCGCAGCAGTCCCTCGCCGCGGCCGCCGCCCGGCCCGAACCGGTCCCGGCGGTGCTGTCCCGCCTCGCGGCGAGCCTGGGCGGCCATGTCGCGCTCTGGCCGGACGGCCGCTCGGCGGGGAACCCGCCGCCGGAGGAGGCGGCGCAGGCCCTGCGCGCGCTGCTGGCCCGCGCCGGGCAGCCGGGCGGTCCGGCGACGGCGACCGACGAGGCCGCCGGCTGGCACCTGGCCGCCTACGCCCTCGGCCGCCCGTCGCCCGCGGCGAGCCCGGCCCCCGAGAAGCTCCGGGACGCGGGCGGCGCGAGCCCCGGCAGCCCTGCCGGCCGGCCCGGACCCGTGCCCGTACCCGGTCCTGGTCCCGGCCCCGGCCCCGCGGCAGCGCTCGGCACCGCCACGCCCGGCCGCGCGCCCGGCGACCACACCATCGCCTCCGTCGCCGCCGTCCTGCTGGCGCTGCTCACCGCCGGCCGCCCGTCGGGGGACGGGACCGCGGCCCTCACCCGGCTGCTCCTCGGCGGCTCCCCGGCCGAGGCGCTGGCCCCCGGGCCCTGGTACGCGGTCCACGCCCGCGGCGGCGGCGACCCGCAGGCCCTCGCGGCCGCGCTGGGCACCGTACTGCTCGACGCGCACGGGCAGGACGTACGCCTGCTCAGCGCCCGGGAGCCCGCCCCGCAGCCCGGCTGGCGGCTGGGGGTCAGCGCCCCGGCCGCGCCCGAGGACCTGGTGGCCGCCGACGCCCAGGCCCGGCGCGCCCTGGAACGGGCGGAGGCGGCCCGCACCCCGCTCGCCCGGCACGCGGACCCCGGCTTCGCGGGGCTGGTCGGCGAGGCCGAGGCCCGCGCCCACGCGCAGGCCCTGCTGGCCCCGCTGAACCCCGCGCTGCGCACCACCCTGCGCTCCTGGCTCGCCCACCACGGCAGCTGGGACCGCAGCGCGGCCGCGCTCGGCGTCCACCGCAACACGGTCCGCCAGCGCATCGCCCGCTGCGCGGCCCTGCTGGAGCGCGACCTGGACGACCCGGACACCCGCATGGAGCTGTGGTTCGCCCTGCGCCACGAGGCGGGTCCCCCGCCGGGCGACTGACACCGGGCGACCGACCGGCCTGCCGACCGGCCTGCCGACCGGCCTGCCGACCGAGGATGATCGCTGACAGGATGTCCCGATGTCCTCCTCGCTCCCGGAACAGTGGCTGCACGGCGTCGCCGCCAACCCCGCCGCGCCGTCCGACGTCCTGATGCGCCTTCTCGACCCGGCCGCGCGGACCGCCTGGACCACCCTCTGCGAGGAGCGCGACCTGCCGGCGGACGTCATCGAGGCGGTGCTCGCGCACCCCGAGCCCGCGGTCCGCCGGGGGTTCGCCCGCAATCCCCACGCCGATCCCGCGCAGCGCGGCCGGCTCGTCGACGACCCCTCGTCGCTGGTGCGCGCCGCTCTCGCCGGGGGGCCGCGCAGGCGGCGGCGCACGGTCCGTCCGCTGCCCGACGACGTCCTGGAAACCCTGCTGACCGTGCGGGACGACCCGGGCGGCGACGGGTGGCTCACGGCGGACGAGATCCGTCAGGAACTGGAGTCCTCCCGGCAGATACCGGCGCGCTTCCGCCGCCGCTTGCCCGAGCACGCGAACCCCGTGCTCCGGTCTCAGGGGGCCGGCTTGTGGCAGTGCCTCACCCCCCGGCAGCGCGAGGCCCTCCTGGCCGACCCGGATCCCGCCGTACGCGAGGCCGCGGCCCGGCAGAGCCGCTACTTGGACCCCGAGGCCATGGAGGCCGAGCTGCCGGAACGCGACTGCCACAACCGGGCGGTCCTGCTCACCAACTTCGCCCTGTCCCGGGCCGTGGTCGAAGCCTGCCTCGCCTCCGGACGGAACCTGTACGGGCTGGCGTACAACCGCCACACGCCCACCGACGCCCTGCCGCGCCTCGCCCGCGTCCCCGATCCCGAGGTCCGGGAACGCGTGGCGGCCCGGGCCGATGTCCACCCCTCGCTTCTGGCGGAGCTGGCCGAGGATCCGGACGAGACGGTGCGGCTGCGCGCACGGGTGCACCCGCTGCCCCGGACCTGGGAACAGCGCAATGCCATCGACCAGGTCGTCGGCCGCCACGCGGTCGACTGCACCTGCCCGATCGGCGAGTTGTTCGTGGAGCCGGACCCGGACTGGTACGCGGCGTGCGCGGCGTCCGAGCACCCGGTTCTCCGCCGGGTCGCCGCGAGTCACTCCCGGCTGCCCGAGGAACTGGTGGAGCGGCTGGCCGAGGACCCCGATCCGGAGGTGCGGCACCGGCTGGCCTGCCACCACCCGCTGGCCCCGCCGGCGATCCTGCTGGACACCTTCCTCGCCCGCCCCGGGCAGCGACCGCACCTCCTGACGCTGCCCGGCCTGCCCCGCACCGGACTGGGGCACCTGCTCGACCACGAGGACCCGGACGTCCGCGCGCTGGCCGCCGCCGACACCACCCTGGACGAGGCGCCCGTACGGCTGCTCGCCGACCCCGAGGCCCGCGTACGCCGGGCCGCCGCGGCCAACCCGCTGCTGCCGGGCGAGGTGCTCGCGGCGCTCCTGGAAGACCCCGACACGGCGCAGGCCGCCGCGGCCAACCCGGGCCTGCCCGCCGTACGCCTCCACGCGCTGCTGGACCTCAGCCTGCCGCCCGGCGGATCGCCGCCACCGTCGCAACCGGGTCGTTGAGGAGGAAGTCCAGGACGATCGCGTTGACCAGCGCGGGCTTCTCCTGGGTGAGGAAGTGCGAGGTGCCGGGGACGACGGCCAGTTCGGCGTGGGGAAGGGCGTCGTACATCTCCACCACGTGGCCCATGGTGACGAGGTCGTCGTCGGAGAACATCACCAGCGCGCGCTGGGTCACGGCGGCCAGGTCGGAAGCCCGGAGGTTCGGCTCCTTGGCGGCCATCTCGCCGATCTTCGCGGCCACGACCCTGAAGTGGTCGATGCCGTCCGGGGAGACCTCTCCGTAGGTGGGTCCGAGGAAGCGGAAGATCTGGTCGACGTCCCACTCCATGTCGGGCATCGCCTCGCCCGCCTTGCTGAAGCCGCCGCTGATCATCACGAGCCGCTTGACCAGCTCCGGGCGCTGCATCGCCACCAGCATGGCGACGAACGCGCCGTCGCTGTGTCCGACGAGGTCGGCGGGGCCGCCCACGACCGTCTCCAGGAAGGCGATCGTGTCGTCGGCCATGAGCTGGTAGGTGATGGGGCCCGGTACGTCCGGGGTGTGTCCGTGCCCGCGGCGCTCGGGGGTGTAGACGTGGAAGTGCTCGGCCAGGGGGCCGAGGTTGGGTGCGAAGAACCGGGCGTCGACCAGACCGCCGTGCATCAGCACGAGCGGGTCGCCGCCGCCGTGCTCCTCGTACCAGGTGTTCACATCACCGAGCTGGACGTACGTACCCATCGCCTGTCTCCTTCGTGTACGTGTCGTAGCGGTAGACCGCGGGTGCGGGCGGAACTTATCGGTGCGACCGGCGGGGGACGGTGTGACGTCTCCGACGCACTCTGGACAGGATTGACAACTCGCCGGTAACTTAATCTGAGCAAGCGCTTAGATAAGGCGGCGGACTGCCGCGACCGAAGGGAGCCGGCCGTGCGCCGTACGGTGTTCAACGAGGACCACGAGGCGTTCCGCGAGACCATTCGCGCCTTCATCGAGGCCGAGGTCGTCCCGGTCTACGACGAGTGGTTCGCCGCCGGTCAGGCACCTCGCGACTTCTACTACAAGCTCGGCGAGCTGGGCATCTTCGGGATCAACGTCCCCGAGGAGTTCGGCGGCGCGGGCCTGGACACGCACAAGTTCGAGGCCGTCCTCTACGAGGAGACCTCGCGCGCGGGCGTGAACTTCGGCGGCTCCGGCGTGCACGTGCTGCTCGCCCTGCCGTACATCAAGATGCTGGCCGACATCGAGCAGAAGAAGCGCTTCCTGCCGAAGTTCGTCTCCGGTGAGGAGATGTGGGCCCTCGCGATGACCGAGCCGGGCACTGGTTCCGACGTCGCCGGCATGAAGACCACCGCCAAGCTCTCCGAGGACGGCACCCACTACGTCCTCAACGGCTCCAAGACCTTCATCACCGGTGGCGTGCACGCCGACCGCGTGATCGTCTGCGCCCGTACCTCCGCCCCGCGCGAGGACGACCGCCGCTTCGGCATCTCCCTCTTCGCCGTGGACACCAAGTCCGAGGGCTACTCCATCGGCCGCAAGCTGGACAAGCTGGGCCTGCGCACCTCCGACACCGCCGAGCTGGCGTTCGTCGACGTGAAGGTGCCGGTCGAGGACCTGCTCGGCGAGGAGAACAAGGGCTTCTACTACCTCGGCGCCAACCTGCCGTCCGAGCGCTGGGGCATCGCCTTCGGCGCGTACGCGCAGTCCAAGGCCGCGATCCGGTTCGCCCAGCAGTACGTCACGGAGCGCACCGTCTTCGGCAAGCCGGTCGCGCACTTCCAGAACACCAAGTTCGAGCTGGCCGCCTGCCAGGCCGAGGTGGACGCGGCCGAGGCCGTCGCCGACCGCGCCCTGGAGGCCCTGGACGCCGGTGAGCTGACGGCGGCCGAGGCCGCGTCCGCGAAGCTGTTCTGCACCGAGGTCGCGCACCGCGTGATCGACAAGTGCCTCCAGCTGCACGGCGGTTACGGCTACATGAACGAGTACCCGATCGCCCGCCTGTACGCCGACAACCGCGTGAACCGCATCTACGGCGGCACCAGCGAGGTCATGAAGTCCATCATCGCCAAGTCCATGGGCCTCTAAGGGCCCTTAGGGATCTGGCTCGGGACACCTACCCTTCCCCCATGAACGAGGCACTGACGACGCTCCTCGATCTGCTCGACCTCGAGCAGATCGAGGAGAACATCTTCCGCGGTACCAGCCGGCCTTCCCTGGTACCGCGCGTGTTCGGCGGTCAGGTCGCGGCCCAGGCGCTGGTCGCGGCCGGCCGGACCGTCCCCGCGGACCGCACCGCGCACTCACTGCACTCGTACTTCCTGCGCACCGGGGACACGAGCGCGCCCATCGTCTACTCGGTGGACCGGATCCGCGACGGGCGCTCCTTCACCACCCGCCGGGTCGTCGCCGTCCAGCACGGCCAGCCGATCTTCCACCTCTCCGCGTCGTTCCAGACGTACGAGGATGGCCTCGACCACCAGGTCGCCATGCCGTCGGCCCCGGACCCGGAGTCCCTGCCCACGGCGGCCGAGTCCCTGCCCGCGTACCGGGAGATCTTCCGCGACCCGGGCACGGTGGAGCGGTTGATCGAGACGCGCGAGGCCGTGGACCTGCGGTACGCCACGACCCCGCCCTGGGGCAGCGTCGGCGAGCCGGTGGAGCCGCGCTCGCAGGTGTGGTTCCGTACCGCCGGCAAGCTGGAGAGCGACGACCCCCTGCTGCACACCTGCCTGGCCACCTACGTCTCCGACATGACCCTGCTGGACTCGGTCCTGCTCGCGCACGGCCGCGGCGGCTGGGCGGTGGGTGACGTGGTCGGCGCCTCGCTGGACCACGCGATGTGGTTCCACCGGCCGTTCCGCGCGGACGAATGGCTGCTGTACGACCAGGAGTCGCCCTCGGCGGCCGCCGGCCGGGGCCTCGGCCAGGCCCGCATCTGGACCCAGGACGGCCGCCTGGCCGTGACCGTCATCCAGGAAGGCGTCGTACGGGTCCCGCGCGGCTAGCGTGGCGGTCCGGCCCTGCGGGGCTGTCCCCTACCCGCCCTTCCGCCGTTCCCCGGGCTCTGCCCGGACCCGGGGGGGGGGAGGGAGGGGGGGGGGAGAAACCAACCCCCCACGCCCTTCCGCTGGGTGGGTGCGGG
>NZ_JBVIFS010000002.1:0-147114 GCF_055571215.1 Streptomyces sp. NPDC030995 | reverse complement strand
CCCCTCCCAAACCTTGTGGGAGGATAAAACCCCCCTTCTCTTCGGGTGTGGGGGCCGTGGGGGTCCGGGGGCCGGCCCCCGGCAACGGCGGCGCGGCGCTACGCGTCGTCCCGCAGGCCCGCCGCGGCCAGCAGGTACGCCACCATCGGGTCGTAGGACCGCGGGTCGCGGACGTGGTCGTCCAGGGGGACCGCCACCTGGAGGGTGCCTTCGGCCTCGCCGAGGAAGAGCGCCGGGTCGTTGCAGTCCGCGTAGCCCACCGCGTCCAGGCCGCGCTGCGCCGCGCATCCCGCCCAGCCGTGGTCGGCGACGACCAGGTCCGGCTGCGGGCGGCCCGCCGCCGCCAGGCCGTCCAGGATCGCTGCCATCGGCTCCGGCGAGTGGGTGTGCCAGAGCGTCGCGCCCCGTTCCAGCACCGCGACGTCCGCGACCTGCCACACCGAGCCCTCGTCGGCCGTCAGGCCCGAGGGGATGACGACGATCTCGCAGCCCGCCGCGCGCAGCGCCGCCGCCGTCGTGCGGTGGACGTCCAGCAGCCCGCCCGGGTGCCCGGTGGCGAACAGCACGCTCTGGCGGTCCAGCGCCGCCTTGCGCAGCCGCGCCGCCAGCCGGTCCAGGCCGGCCACGGTCAGCTCCGGGTCGATGGTGTCCTGGCCGTAGCGGAAGGCGGGGTCGTCCACGACCCCGCACCGCTCCGCCATCACCGCGAGCACGTCCTGCTCGTCCGTCCAGCGGTCTCCCAGCTCCAGGCCGAGCCAGTAGTGCCGGTCGCCGTTGGCGAGCTTGCGGTAGTGGCTGAGGTTGTTCTCGCGCGGGGTCGCGACCTGCCCCGCGATCCGCGTGCGGACCAGATGGTCGATGAGTTCGGCACGGGTGGGCGCGGGCGTCTCTATCGGCTTCGGCATACGGGCCATTCTGCCGCCGCCCGGGCGGAGGCGCCGCGTCCATTCCGATCGGCGGACGCCCGGATCACGCCCGGATCACGCCCGGCCCGCTCCCGGCTCCCGCCTACAGCGCGCCGAAGGCCCCGTGCGCGACGCGACGCAACAGCGACTCCGTCGCCTCCCGCCCCAGGGCGGCCAGGTGCGGGGTGGAGTTGAGCAGGCCGAACACCGCGTGCACGGAGACCCGTACCTCCGCCTCGCCCACCTCGGGGTGCAGTTCCCGTACGACGGCCACCCACAGCTCGACGTACTGGCGCTGGAGCTGCCGTACGAGCTTGCGGTCCTCGTCCCGCAGCCGGTCGAGCTCCCGGTCGTGCAGGGTGATCAGCGCCCGGTCGTCGAGCGCGAAGTCGATGTGCCCGTCGATGAGGGAGGACAGCACCCGGGCCGGGTCGCCCGCCGCCTGCGCCACCCGGTGGCGGCCGCCGGTCAGCAGCCGTTCGCTGATGCCGACGAGCAGCTCGGCGAGCATCGCGTCCTTACCCGCGAAGTGCCGGTACAGGCCGGGGCCGCTGATGCCCACCGCGGCCCCTATCTCGTCGACGCCGACGCCGTGGAATCCACGCGCGGCGAAGAGACGAGCGGCCTCACTGAGGATCTGCTCGCGACGGGTGGGGGCGGCCGCTCTGGTGCTCATGGGAAACCATTCTAGACAGGGCCGTTAGCGGTCGTTAACCTAAACCCCAGACACGTTAACGCTCATTAACAGCGTGTACCGAGCAAGTGGAACGAGCAAGGGAGCTCGACCGATGCAGCAGGCACCAGTGCTGACGAGCGCCGCGGACCCGGCGTCCGAGGCCTGGCGGACCAACGAGGCCGCCCACCGCGAGCTGACCGAGGGTCTGCGCGCCCGGCTCGACGCGGCCCGGCTCGGCGGCGGCGAGAAGGCCCGCGCCCGCCACACCGCCCGCGGGAAGCTCCTCCCCCGCGACCGCGTGGACACCCTCCTCGACCCCGGATCCCCCTTCCTGGAGCTGGCCCCGCTGGCCGCCGAGGGCATGTACGGGGGCGCGGCCCCCGCCGCCGGGGTCATCGCGGGCATCGGCCGGGTCAGCGGCCGCGAGTGCGTGATCGTCGCGAACGACGCCACCGTCAAGGGCGGCACGTACTACCCGATGACCGTCAAGAAGCACCTCCGCGCCCAGGAGGTGGCCCTGGAGAACCGTCTCCCCTGCCTCTACCTGGTCGACTCGGGCGGCGCCTTCCTCCCCATGCAGGACGAGGTCTTCCCCGACCGGGAGCACTTCGGCCGCATCTTCTACAACCAGGCGCGCATGTCCGGCGCCGGCATCCCGCAGATCGCCGCCGTCCTCGGCTCCTGCACGGCCGGCGGGGCGTACGTGCCCGCCATGAGCGACGAGGCCGTCATCGTCCGCGGCCAGGGCACGATCTTCCTCGGCGGCCCGCCGCTGGTGAAGGCCGCCACCGGCGAGGTCGTCACGGCCGAGGAGCTGGGCGGCGGCGAGGTCCACTCCCGGACCTCCGGCGTCACCGACCACCTCGCGGAGGACGACGCGCACGCGCTGCGGATCGTACGCAACATCGTGGCGACCCTCCCGGACCGCGGGGCCCTGCCCTGGTCGGTCGAGGCTCCCGAGGAGCCCAAGGTGGACCCGCAGGGGCTCTACGGCGCGGTCCCCGTCGACTCGCGCACCCCGTACGACGCCCGCGAGATCATCGCGCGGGTCGTGGACGGGTCCCGCTTCCAGGAGTTCAAGGCGGAGTTCGGCCAGACGCTGGTCACCGGCTTCGCCCGGATCCACGGGCACCCGGTCGGGATCATCGCCAACAACGGCATCCTGTTCTCCGAATCCGCGCAGAAGGGCGCGCACTTCATCGAGCTGTGCGACCAGCGCGGGATCCCGTTGCTCTTCCTCCAGAACATCTCGGGCTTCATGGTCGGCCGGGACTACGAGGCCGGCGGCATCGCCAAGCACGGCGCCAAGATGGTGACGGCCGTGGCCTGCGCCCGGGTGCCGAAGCTGACCGTGGTGGTCGGCGGCTCGTACGGCGCGGGCAACTACTCGATGTGCGGGCGGGCGTACTCGCCCCGCTTCCTGTGGATGTGGCCCAACGCCAAGATCTCCGTGATGGGCGGCGAGCAGGCCGCGTCCGTCCTGGCCACGGTCAAGCGCGACCAGATCGAGGGCGCGGGCCAGGAATGGCCCGCCGAGGACGAAGAGGCCTTCAAGGCCCCGGTCCGCGCGCAGTACGAGGAGCAGGGCAACGCCTACTACGCCACCGCGCGGCTGTGGGACGACGGGGTCATCGACCCCATGGAAACCCGGCAGGTGCTGGGACTGGCCCTGACCGCGTGCGCGAACGCCCCGCTGGGCGATTCCGCTTTCGGCATCTTCCGTATGTGACGTGAGGACCTCTTCGATGTTCAGCACTGTTCTGGTCGCCAACCGGGGCGAGATCGCGGTCCGGGTCATCCGTACGCTGCGGGAGCTCGGGGTGCGGTCCGTGGCCGTCTTCAGCGACGCGGACGCGGACGCGCGCCACGTACGGGAGGCCGACACGGCCGTCCGGATCGGCCCGGCGGCGGCCGCCGAGAGCTACCTGTCGGTGGAGCGGCTGCTCGATGCCGCCAAGCGGACGGGCGCCGAGGCGATCCACCCGGGCTACGGCTTCCTCGCGGAGAACGCGGCCTTCGCACAGGCCTGCGCGGACGCCGGGCTGGCCTTCATCGGGCCGCCGGCGAGCGCGATCTCCCTGATGGGCGACAAGATCCGCGCGAAGGAGACCGTCAAGGCGGCGGGCGTGCCCGTCGTCCCCGGCTCCTCGGGCAGCGGCCTGTCGGACGCCGAACTGGTCGCGGCGGCCTCGGAGATCGGCATGCCGGTGCTGCTGAAGCCCTCGGCGGGCGGCGGCGGCAAGGGCATGCGGCTGGTGCGCGACGAGGCGGTGCTGGCCGAGGAGATCGCGGCGGCCCGCCGCGAGGCGCGGTCCTCCTTCGGCGACGACACCCTGCTGGTCGAGCGGTGGGTGGACCGGCCGCGGCACATCGAGATCCAGGTGCTGGCCGACTCCTTCGGGAACGTGGTCCACCTGGGCGAGCGCGAGTGCTCCCTCCAGCGCCGCCACCAGAAGGTCATCGAGGAGGCGCCGTCGGTCCTGCTCGACGAGAAGACCCGTGCGGCGATGGGCGCGGCGGCGGTCGACGCGGCCCGCTCCTGCGGGTACGTCGGCGCGGGCACGGTGGAGTTCATCGTCCCGGGCAAGGACCCCTCCTCGTACTTCTTCATGGAGATGAACACCCGCCTGCAGGTCGAGCACCCGGTGACGGAGCTGATCACGGGCCTGGACCTGGTGGAGCTCCAACTCCGGGTGGCGTCGGGCGAACCGCTGGGCTTCGACCAGTCGGAGGTCCGCCTGACCGGCCACGCGATCGAGGCGCGCGTCTGCGCGGAGGACCCGGCGCGGGGCTTCCTGCCGTCCGGCGGTACGGTCCTGGCCCTGTCCGAGCCCTCGGGCGGCGCGGTCCGCACGGACTCGGGCCTGACGGCGGGCGTGCCGGTGGGGTCGACGTACGACCCGATGCTGTCGAAGGTCATCGCGTACGGCCCGGACCGTGCGGCTGCCCTGCGGGTGCTGCGGGGGGCCCTGGCGGACACGGTGATCCTGGGCGTCCAGACCAACGCCGGTTTCCTGCGGAGGCTGCTGGCGCACCCGGACGTCGTATCCGGCGACCTGGACACGGGCCTGGTCGAGCGCGACCTGACCACGCTCCTGCCGGAGGGCGTCCCGGACGAGGTGTACGTCACCGCAGCCCTGCTGGCGCAGGGCCCCCGGGCTCTGCCCGGACCCGCGCCTCAAACGCCGGCGAGGCTGAACGGGTGGCTCGACCCCTTCGATGTCCCGAGCGGGTGGCGCATGGGCGGCACGCCCGCCTGGACGGTGCACCACTTCCGTCTCCCCGGCCAGGACCCCGTCGAGGTCCGCACCCGCCCCTTGGGCACGGGCTCCGAGCTGCTCATCTCCGACTCGGCCGACGCCAATCCAGCCTCGCCGGCGTTTGAGGCGCGGGGGTCCGGGGGCAGCGCCCCCGGCACACCGGCCCGCGGCCGGATCGTCCACCGCACCCCGGACCACCTCACCATCGAACTCGACGGCGTCACGCACCGGTTCAGCCACGCCACCTCCCCGGAGGGGATCTGGCTCGGGCGCGACGGGGACAGCTGGCACGTCCAGCACCACGACCCCGTATCCGCTCGAGGCGCGGCCAGCGCGGGGGCCGACACCCTGGCCGCCCCCATGCCCGGCACCGTCACCGTCGTCAAGGTGGCCGTCGGCGACAAGGTCACGGCCGGGCAGAGCCTGCTCGTCGTCGAGGCCATGAAGATGGAGCACGTCATCTCCGCCCCGCACGCCGGCACCGTCACCGAGCTCGACGTGACCCCCGGCACGACCGTCGCCATGGACCAGGTCCTGGCCGTCGTCACCGCGGACGAGGAGGAGGGCCCGTGAACCGGCTGCCCATGAACGTCCCGGCCCCGGGGCTCCCGCCGCGGGTCCGCATCCACGAGGTCGGCGCCCGCGACGGGCTCCAGAACGAGAAGACGGCCGTCCCCACGGAGGTGAAGGCGGAGTTCGTCCACCGCCTCGCCGCCGCCGGGCTGACGACCATCGAGGCGACCAGCTTCGTGCACCCCCAGTGGGTGCCCCAGCTCGCGGACGCGGAGCAGCTGTTCCCGCTGCTCGCCGACGTGCAGGCCGCGCTCCCCGTCCTGGTCCCCAACGAGCGCGGCCTGGACCGCGCGCTCGCCCTGGGGGCCACCCGTATCGCGGTCTTCGGTTCGGCCACGGAGACCTTCGCCTCCCGCAACCTCAACCGCACCGTCGCCGAGTCCCTCGCCATGTTCGAGCCGGTCGTCGCCCGCGCCAGGCAGGAGAAGGCCCATGTCCGCGGCTATCTCTCGATGTGCTTCGGCGACCCCTGGGAGGGGCCGGTCCCGGTCCACCAGGTCGTGCGGGTCGCCAAGGCCCTGCTCGACCTCGGCTGTGACGAGTTGAGCCTCGGCGACACCATCGGCGTCGCCACCCCGGGCCACGTCCAGGCCCTGCTCACCGCGCTGAATGAGGCCGGTGTCACGACCGACCGCATCGGCGTGCACTTCCACGACACCTACGGCCAGGCCCTCTCCAACACCCTGGCCGCTCTCCAGCACGGCGTGACCACCGTCGACGCCTCCGCCGGCGGCCTCGGTGGATGCCCGTACGCCAAGAGCGCCACCGGGAACCTCGCGACCGAGGACCTGGTGTGGATGCTCGACGGCCTCGGCATCGAGACCGGGGTCGATCTGGCCGCCCTCACCGCCACGAGCGTGTGGATGGCCGAACGGCTGGGGCGCCCCAGCCCCTCCCGTACCGTCCGCGCCCTCTCCCACAAGGAGTAACGAAGACCATGTCCCTCGACCACCGGCTCACCCCCGAGCACGAAGAACTCCGCCGTACCGTCGAGGCATTCGCGCACGACGTGATCGCGCCGAAGATCGGCGACCTGTACGAGCGGCACGAGTTCCCGTACGAGATCGTCGCCGAGATGGGCCGCATGGGCCTGTTCGGCCTGCCCTTCCCGGAGGAGTACGGCGGCATGGGCGGCGACTACCTCGCCCTCGGCATCGCCCTGGAGGAGCTGGCGCGCGTCGACTCCTCGGTCGCCATCACCCTGGAGGCCGGCGTCTCCCTGGGCGCCATGCCCCTCTACCTCTTCGGCTCGGAGGAGCAGAAGAGGCAGTGGCTGCCGAAGATGTGCTCCGGCGAGATCCTCGGCGCCTTCGGTCTGACCGAGCCGGGCGCCGGCTCCGACGCCGGCGGCACCCGCACCACGGCGGTCCGCGAGGGCGACGAGTGGGTGATCAACGGCTCCAAGTGCTTCATCACCAACTCCGGTACGGACATCACCGGTCTGGTCACGGTCACCGCCGTGACGGGCCGCAAGGCAGACGGCCGCCCGGAGATCTCCTCGATCATCGTCCCGTCCGGCACTCCCGGCTTCACGGTGGCCGCGCCCTACTCCAAGGTCGGCTGGAACGCCTCGGACACCCGCGAGCTGTCCTTCCAGGACGTACGGGTCCCGCTGGCCAACCTGGTGGGCGAAGAGGGCCGCGGCTACGCCCAGTTCCTGCGGATCCTCGACGAGGGCCGGATCGCCATCTCCGCGCTCGCGACCGGTCTGGCGCAGGGCTGTGTGGACGAGTCGGTGAAGTACGCCAAGGAGCGGCACGCCTTCGGCAAGGCGATCGGCGACAACCAGGCGATCCAGTTCAAGCTGGCCGACATGGAGATGCGCGCCCACATGGCCCGCATCGGCTGGCGCGACGCGGCCTCCCGGCTGGTGTCCGGTGAGCCCTTCAAGAAGGAGGCGGCGATCGCGAAGCTGTACTCCTCGACGGTCGCCGTCGACAACGCCCGTGAGGCGACGCAGATCCACGGCGGCTACGGCTTCATGAACGAGTACCCGGTGGCCCGTATGTGGCGGGACTCCAAGATCCTGGAGATCGGCGAGGGCACCAGCGAGGTCCAGCGCATGCTGATCGCCCGCGAGCTGGGTTTCACCGCATAAGCCACTGTTCGCGCGTGCCGGTGGGGGGCTCTCAAGGAAACTTAGGGCCCCCTTACCCATTCCAGTGAAGGTTAGGCTAACCTTCCCTCCGAACGGCCGAGTGGCCGCCCGGCACGCACGAAATCGGACATCCACATGCCCAAGTCCCGCACCTCCTCCTTCACCCGTCGCGGATTCATCGCGGCCGGCGGCGCCCTCGGCCTCGTCGCGGCGCTCGCCGCCTGCGGTGGCACCGACTCGGCGAAGGAGGACGGTGGCAAGGACAACGGCGCCGCGGCCTCGGGCCCCTGGACCTTCAAGGACGACCTCGGCAAGGAGGTCAGCCTGAAGGCCAAGCCGAAGAACATCGTCGCCTTCACCGGTACCGCGGCCGCCCTGTACGACTACGGCATCCCGGTCAAGGGCGTCTTCGGCCCGACCAAGACCGCCGACGGCAAGGCCGACGTCCAGGCCGGCTCGATGGACATCTCCAAGGTCGAGATCCTCGGCAACGTCTACGACGAGTTCAACGTCGAGAAGTACGCCGCCCTCCAGCCCGACCTGCTCGTCACCAACACCTGGGACGGCAACTACTGGTACGTGCCCGAGGCCTCCAAGGACAAGATCCTGAAGCTGGCCCCGGCCGCCGCGATCTCCGTGGGCCGCGACGCCACCATGGACAAGGCGCTGGAGCGCACCGCGGAGCTCGCCAAGTCCCTCGGCGCCGACATGAACAACAAGACCACCGTCGACGCCAAGGCCCGCTTCGAGGCCGCCGCCGCGAAGGTCCGCGAGGCCACCAAGGCCAACCCGGGCATCAAGGTACTCGTCGGCTCCGGTGACGCCGACAGCTTCTACGTCTCCACCCCGGCGACCTCGGCCGACCTGAAGTTCTTCCAGCAGCTCGGCGTCGAGTTCGTCACCCCCGAGAAGGTGGACGAGGCCGGCTTCTTCGAGAAGCTCAGCTGGGAGAACGCCGGCAAGTACAACGCCGACGTGGTGTTCCTCGACAACCGCACCGGGACCCTGCAGCCGGAGGAGCTGAAGGCGAAGCCCACCTGGGCCGGGCTCGCCGCGGTCAAGGCCGGTCAGATCACCCCGCGCGTCACCGAGCCGATCTTCTCGTACGACAAGTGCGCCCAGATCCTGGAGGACCTCGCGAAGGCCGTCCAGAGCGCCAAGAAGGTCAGCTGACCCGGTCACCACGCCGCGCCCGGCTCGCGCCGCACCGACTTCCAGGGGGACCCTCCGCATGACCGCCACCGCGTCCGACGCCGCTCCGGCCACCGCGCACTTCCGGTTCTTCGAGCTCGAAGTGCTCCGCACCCGCCGGCTCGGCCACTCGTTCCTGCGGGTCACGTTCGGCGGTGAGTCCCTCGCGGACTTCCGCTCGGGCGGCTTCGACCAGAGCCTGTCGCTCTTCCTGCCGCCCGACGGCCAGGAGCACACCCGGCTCCCGTCCACGGACGAGGACACCTGGTTCGCCGACTGGCGCGGGATGCCGGACGAGGAGCGTCCGGCGATGCGGTCCTACACCGTGCGCGAGCAGCGCCGTACGCCCGAGGGGGTGGACGAGGTCGACATCGACTTCGTCCTCCACGGGGACTCGTCTCCCGCCTCCCGCTGGGCGGGCCGGGCGGTCACCGGCCGCCGGATCCTGGCGATCGGCCCGGCCGTTGCGGAGAACAAGTCCGTACGGTTCCAGCCGCCGGCCGCCACCGACGCGATCTGGATGTACGCGGACGAGACCGCGCTGCCCGCCGCGGCCGCGATCCTGGACCGGCTGCCCGCCGGGACCCGGGTCCATGCCTGGTTCGAGGTCCCGCACGAGGGCGACCGGCTCGCGCCGGCGACCTCCGCCGACGCGGACATCACCTGGATCGTGCGCAAGGGCGCGGGCCCGGAGCGGACCGAGCAGGTGCTGGGCGCGCTGCGCTCGGCCGCATTGCCCGCGGCCGAAGCCCCGTACGCCTGGCTGGCGGGCGAGGCGGGCACCGTACGCGCCGTGCGCCGGCACTTCGTGAAGGAACGGGACGTCGACCGCCGCGCGGTGCGTTTCACCGGCTACTGGCGGCTCGGTGCGAGCGAGGAACAGCTCCTCGCCGAGGCGTATTCGGGTCAGGCTCCCAGCGAGGAGCCGACCTCCGACCTGTAGTCAACTTCCTTTCCACGCAAGGGATTTGAGAGATGGGCCCCGACATGATGGCGGGGCCCATCTCTGTTTTGCATTGTGGTTAGGTTAGGCTAACCTAACTGCATCACCCCCCACCCGCCGCTCCCCCTGCCCGGAGGAATGTTGATGCGCTCGCATCTGCTGAACGAGACGACCGCGGACCTCTACCGGCGTTCCGTCACCGAGGGAGTCGAACGCGTCGCGGCCAAACTCGCGACCACGCAGCGGCCCCACACCGGGATCTCCGTCGACGAACTCGCGCCGGTCATCGACGGGATCGACCTGGACCGGCCGCTCGAAGACGCGGCCGCCGTCCTGGACGAGCTGGAGGACGTCTACCTGCGTGACGCGGTCTACTTCCACCACCCGCGCTACCTCGGGCACCTCAACTGCCCGGTGGTCATCCCCGCGGTGCTCGGCGAGGCGGTCCTCTCGGCCGTCAACTCCTCCCTCGACACCTGGGACCAGTCCATCGGCGGCACGCTGATCGAGCGCCGCCTCATCGACTGGACGGCCGAGCGCATCGGCCTCGGCCCGGCCGCGGACGGCGTCTTCACCTCCGGGGGCAGCCAGTCCAACTTCCACGCACTGCTGCTCGCCCGCGACGAGGCCTGCCGCATCCTCATGCAGCAGGCCCTGGGCGAAGGCCGCGAGCTCGCCAAGTCCGAGGTCCTCCCCAAGCTCCGCATCTTCACCTCCGAGGCCAGCCACTTCAGCGTGAAGAAGTCGGCCGCCATGCTCGGACTCGGCTACGAGGCCGTCATCGCCGTCCCGGTCGACCGCAATCGCCGCATGGACACCTCGGTGCTCGCCCTGGAGCTGGAGAACTGCGAGCGCGAGGGCGTCTTCCCGATGGCCGTCGTCGCCACCGCCGGCACCACCGACTTCGGGTCCATCGACCCGCTCCCCGAGATCGCCCGCCTGGCCGCCGAGCACTCCGCGTGGATGCACGTGGACGCCGCGTACGGCTGCGGACTGCTGGTCTCCCCCACCCGCCGGCACCTCCTCGACGGCATAGAGCAGGCCGACTCGGTCACGGTCGACTACCACAAGTCCTTCTTCCAGCCGGTCAGCTCCAGCGCGATGCTGGTCCGCGACCGCGACACGCTGAGACACGCCACGTACCACGCGGACTACCTCAACCCGCGGCGGATGGCCGAGGAGCACATCCCCAACCAGGTCGACAAGTCCATCCAGACCACGCGCCGGTTCGACGCCCTCAAGCTCTGGATGACCCTGCGCGTCATGGGCGCCGACGGTGTCGGCTCGCTCTTCGACGAGGTCATCGACCTGGCCGCCGCCGGCTGGGACCTCATCGACGCCGACCCGCGCTTCGAGGTCGTCGTCAAGCCGCAGATCTCCACGCTGGTCTTCCGCTACGTGCCGGTGGCCGACGGCGAGGTCCGTGGGGACCTGGTCGACGAGGCCAACCTGCACGCCCGCAAGGCCCTGTTCGCCTCCGGTGAGGCCGTCGTCGCCGGCACCAAGGTGGACGGGGACCAGTACCTGAAGTTCACCCTCCTGAACCCGCAGACCACGACGGCCGACATCGCGGCCGTCCTCGACCTCCTCGCGTCCCACGCCGAGCAGTACCTGGGAGAATCCCTTGTCCACGCCTCGTGACTTCATCGGAATCGGCCTCGGTCCCTTCAACCTGGGACTCGCCTGCCTGACCGCCCCGATCGACGAGCTCGACGGCCTCTTCATCGAGTCGAAGCCGCACTTCGAGTGGCACGCCGGGATGTTCCTGGACGGGGCACACCTCCAGACGCCGTTCATGTCGGACCTGGTCACCCTCGCCGACCCGACCTCGCCCTTCTCCTTCCTGAACTACCTGAAGGACAAGGACCGGCTGTACTCCTTCTACATCCGGGAGAACTTCTACCCGCTGCGCGCCGAGTACAACGACTACTGCCGCTGGGCCGCCGACCGGCTCGACAACGTCCTGTACTCCACCTCCGTCACCGAGGTCACCTACGACGAGCGGGCCGGGCTCTACGAGGTCCACACCGACCGGGGCGAGACCCACCTGGCCCGCCGCCTGGTCCTGGGCACCGGCACCCCGCCCTTCGTCCCGGAGGCCTGCGACGGGCTCGGCGGCGACTTCCTGCACAACTCCGCGTACATGCAGCACAAGGCGCAGCTCCAGCAGAAGAAGTCGATCACGCTGGTCGGCTCCGGCCAGAGCGCCGCCGAGATCTACCACGACCTCCTCGCCGAGATCGACACCTACGGCTACCGGCTCAACTGGGTCACGCGCTCACCGCGTTTCTTCCCTCTCGAATACACGAAGCTGACCCTGGAGATGACCTCCCCGGAGTACGTGGACTACTTCCACGCGCTCCCGGAAGAGACCCGCTACCGCCTCGAAACCCAGCAGAAGAACCTCTTCAAGGGCATCGACGGCGAGCTGATCAACGCCATCTTCGACCTGCTCTACCAGAAGAAGATCACCATGCCGGGCCCGGTCCCGACCACCCTGCTGACCAACACCTCGCTGAACAGCGCGGCGTACGACACCACCACGGGCACCTACACCCTGGGGCTGCGCCAGGAGGAGCAGGAGCGGGACTTCTCCCTCACCTCCGAGGGGCTGGTCCTGGCCACGGGCTACAAGTACCGGGTGCCGGACTTCCTGAACCCCGTTCGCGAGCGCCTCAACTTCGACGGCCACGGCCGCCTCGACGCGGCGCGGAACTACAGCGTCGACACGACCGGCCGCGGGGTGTTCCTCCAGAACGGCACGACCCACAACCACTCCCTGACCTCGCCCGACCTGGGCATGGCCGCGTACCGCAACGCGTACATCATCGGTGAGCTCCTCGGCCGCGAGCACTACAAGGTCGAGAAGTCCATCGCGTTCCAGCAGTTCGCAGTACCGGAAGGCGCACACGCATGAGCACCACCACCGAGACCCTGTACGCCCGCACCGACGCGGCCCTGGGGACCTTCTCCATCCGTCCCCTGGACCCCTTCGCGGACGCCGAGCTGCTGCACGGCTGGGTCACGCACCCGAAAGCCGCGTTCTGGATGATGCAGGACGCCACGCTGCCGGACGTGGAGCGCGAGTACATGCGGATCGCCGCGGCCGAGCACCACCAGGCCTTCATCGGCCTGCACGAGGGCCGCCCCGCCTTCCTGATGGAGAGCTACGACCCGTCGAAGCTCGAACTGGTCGGCCTGTACGAGCCCCGGCCGGGCGATGTCGGCATGCACTTCCTCGTCGCGCCGACCGAGTCCCCGGTCAGCGGCTTCACCCGCGCGGTGATCACGACGGTGATGTCCTGCCTCTTCGCGGACCCGTCCACCGAGCGCGTCGTGGTCGAACCGGACGTCCGCAACACGGCGGTCCACGCCCTGAACGAGGCGGTCGGCTTCGTCGCCGACGGCCCGATCCGCAAGCCGGAGAAGGAAGCCCTCCTCAGCTTCTGCACCCGCGCCCAGTTCGAGGCGGCCACGATATGAGCCTCGCCGACGCCGTCTCCCACCTCTCCCCCGGGCTGTGGGCCCGGGCGAACCGCGCCCTGGTCCGCAAGGCACTCGCGGAGTTCTCCCACGAGCGCCTGCTCACCCCCCGCCCCCTCGGGGACGCCCGGTATTCCGTCCTGAGCGACGACTCCACGGTCGAGTACCGCTTCCGCGCCGAGCTCCACGCCCTGGACCACTGGGCGGTGGACGAGGCCTCGATCACCCGCCACGTGGACGGCGAGGTGCTGGAACCGGACGCCATCGACTTCCACATCGAGTTCCAGGGGAGCCTGGGCCTGAGCGCCGAGGTACTGCCCGTCTACCTGGAGGAGATCTCCTCCACCCTGGCCGGCTCCGGCTTCAAGTACACGAAGCCGCAGGTCTCCTCCGCCGTCCTGGCGAAGTCCTCCTTCCAGGACATCGAGACGGGCATGACCGAGGGCCACCCCTGCTTCGTCGCCAACAACGGCCGCCTCGGCTTCGGCGTGCACGAGTACCTCTCGTACGCTCCGGAGACCGCGAGCCCGGTCCACCTGGTGTGGGTGGCGGCCCGCAAGGACGTCTCCACCTTCACGGCGGGCGCGGGCCTGGACCACGACTCGTTCATGCGCGCGGAGCTGGGCGAGACGGCGATCGCCGGGTTCGGGGCGAAGCTGGCGGCCCTGGGCCTGGACCTGGCGGACTACCACCTGTTCCCGGTCCACCCCTGGCAGTGGTGGAACAAGACGACGGTCACCTTCGCCGCGGAGATCGCGAACCGCCGCCTGGTGCTGCTCGGAGAGGGCGAGGACGCGTACCTCGCCCAGCAGTCGATCCGTACGTTCTTCAACACCACCACCCCCACCAAGCACTACGTGAAGACCGCCATCTCGGTCCTCAACATGGGCTTCATGCGCGGTCTCTCCGCGGCCTACATGGAGGCCACCCCGGCGATCAACGACTGGCTCCACCAGCTGATCGAGGGCGACGAGATCCTCCGGTCCGTCGATTTCTCGATCATCCGCGAGCGCGCGGCGATCGGTTACCACCACCGCCAGTACGAGCGCGCGACGGACCGCTACTCGCCGTACCGCAAGATGCTGGCGGCGCTGTGGCGCGAGTCGCCGGTCAACTCGATCCGGGGCGAGGAACGCCTGGCCACGATGGCCTCGCTCCTCCACGTCGACGCGGAGGGCAAGTCCTTCGTGGGCGCGCTCATCGCCGAATCGGGCCTGACGCCCGCGCAGTGGCTGAAGCCGTACCTGCGCGCGTACCTCCTGCCCCTCCTCCACTGCTTCTACCAGTACGACCTCGCGTACATGCCGCACGGCGAGAACACCATCCTCGTCATCGAGGGCGGCGTGGTGAAGCGGGCGATCTTCAAGGACATCGCCGAGGAGATCGTGGTCATGGACCCGGACGCGGTGCTGCCGCCGGCGGTCGAGCGGGTCCGGGCGGACATCCCGGAGGACATGAAGCTGCTGTCGATCTTCACGGACGTGTTCGACTGCTTCTTCCGCTTCCTGGGCTCCGTCCTGGCCTCGGAGGGCATCTGCACCGAGGAGACCTTCTGGAAGGCCGTGGCCGACTGCGCCCACGACTACCAGGACTCCGTGCCGGCGCTGTCCGACCGCTTCGCCCGCTACGACCTGTTCGCGGAGGAGTTCCAGCTGTCCTGCCTGAACCGCCTCCAGCTGCGCAACAACAAGCAGATGGTCGACCTCGCCGACCCGTCGGCGGCCCTCCAGCTGATCGGCACCCTCAAGAACCCCGTCGCGGCCTTCGCCCGGCGGTGAACCGGGGCCGGGCGGGCGCCGATACGGTCCCTCGGCGGCCGCCCGGTTCTGCCCCGGCGGACGGCACGTACACGCTCAGCACCGCGCCGGCGAGGAGGATCGCGCCGCCGGTCAGCTGGAGGACCGTCACCTTCTCCCCGAGGAGGGCCCAGGCGGCCAGTACCCCGACGATCGGTTCCAGCATGCTGAGGATGGACGCGCCGGTGGCGCCGAGGATCTTGGCGCCGACGAAGAACAGCGCGATCGGCATGGCCGTGGACACGACGGCGATGGTGGCGATCGCGGCCCAGCCCGACGGCTGGAAGTCCAGGTCGAAGCGGCCCGTGGGCATGGCGACGGCCGCCAGGGACAGCGCGGAGCAGAGCACCACGTAGAGCGTGAGCCGCTGCGGACCGACCCGCTCGGAGAGCCGGGTGCCGAGGACCACGTACAGCGCGTAGACCAGGGCGCAGGCCAGCGCGCAGACCACGCCCACCGTGTCGGCGTCCCCGGGGCTGCCGACGGTCAGCGCGAGTCCGGCCAGCGCGATGGCCAGCGGGAGCACCAGCCGGGCCTTGGCGGCGTCGTGGCGAAGGGCGACGGACAGCACGAGCACGAACACCGGGTAGATGTAGTGGAGCAGTACGGCCAGTCCCGGTGAGATCCGCTCCACGGCCAGCAGGTACAGCACCGACTGCAGGGCGAAGAGGACGCCCAGCAGGAAGAGGCCGCCCAGATCGCGCGGCGGGAGCGGTTCCCGCGCGCGTTCCCGTTCCGGCTGCCGCTCGCGTATGAGCAGCGGCAGGAGGGCCGCGGTGAGCCCGAACCGCAGGATCAGCAGGGTCATCACGTTCAGGCCCGTCGAGGCGCCCCACAACGCGAGGACGGGCAGCAGGCCGAAGCCTGCCGCCGAGGCTCCGACGGCCGCGATGCCCCGCGCGGTGGTGCTGGACAGCCGAATCGCCTTCTTCCGCAGGTGAATTGGCCTTTGAATTGCGTTACTGTCCTACCGGCCCGGACCGATCTCTGTCCAGCCGGGGGGTACCGGGGGGCCGGAACCTTCCCCCAGTCCGCCCCTGGAGGCTCGGTGCGCATCATCGCAGTGGTCACGTTCTCGCTGCCGGTCGACTTCCTGCTCAGCAGCCTGATCGAGGACCGTGCGACCGTCGTGGAACCGCTGCGGGCCTGCTTCCCGGGACTGCGGCCGGCGCCTTCGGAGCACGACGGCGGGGACGAGTCGGCCGACGAGCACATCGTCCTGGACTACCCCGAGCCGAACCACGCGGCGCGCATCGAGAACGCGGTCCTCGACGGGACGGTCCGCATCCAGGACGCGGACCTCGGGGTGGACTTCACCGCGCGCGTCTACATCAGCAGCCTGTCGATCGGCTTCGCCGTCCTGGAACTTCCGGAGTGTTCCGACGACATCGACCTCCACATCGACAAGCCGGGACGCGGCCAGGAGCTCAGGGATCTGGAGGCGCCCTACCGCAAGGCCCTGGGCCGGCAGATCCGCATCTGGTGCGAGCACATGAAGCGGACGCTGGTGCCGCTCGACGCCGTGAGCGAGCGGCAGGCCGGGGACGGGATGCTGCCCGCGGAGCGGATGCTGTGGTGGCACCGGATCCTGCTCGATCCGGGCGAGAACGTCCCGGTCAGCGTCCGCGTGGGGGTGACCTGCACCCTCGGAGCCACGTCCTGCACGGTGGGCTACCTCTTCTCCCGCATCGAGAACGCGGACGAGGAGTCCCTCCAGGAGTACGTCAACGGCCTGATCCTGGCCTCGCAGAATTGGCTGATCATCGACGACGCCACCCGGCTCACGTCCAGTCAGCTGATGCGCATCGAAGTCGACGGCCCGGACAACCAGGCGGAGATCGACCGCCAGTACGACGAGATCCTCGACCTCACCGACAAGGCGACCTTCCGCAGTGTGATCTTCAGCGAGAGCATCCGCTACACCTCCAACTCCCAGCTGACCGTGAAGAACGCGGTGGACCAGGCGTGGGGCATCTCGGAGGAGGGCCGCACGCTCACCGACCGGATGGCCGCCCTGCGGGAGATCTTCAACCTGCGGCGTGAGCGGGTGGCCAACCGGCGCGACGAGTTCCGCAACAAGGTGATCGTCGCCCTGACCTCGCTGACGATCGTGCAGTGCGTCTTCGTCTGGTACGACTTCTACACCGAGGACAAGGTCAAGGCCGCCCCCGAGCCGCGGCCCTTCATCGCCTTCGCCGTGCTGGCCGTGTTCATCGGCGGCCTGCTGGTCGTGCCCGTGGCGGCCTCGCTGGCGCGGCGCCTGGCCCGGTGGGTGCGCGGGTACGGCAGGCGCAGGCAGTCCTCGGCGCCCGCGCCCCTCCGGCGCATCCCCGCCCAGCGTTCGGTGTCCGACGCGCCGGACACCCGGCGCGTCGGCTGATCCGGCCTGATCGGCAGGACACCCACTACGACCAGGGCACGTCCGGGGCGCGGTAGAAGGTGATGCCCTGGGCGTCCAGGCGCGGCTCCTGCGCGGCCAGGCGGCGGCTGTACGAGGTCCAGTCGAGGGCGGCCGCCGGGGACCAGCCCAGTTCCGCCAGGCCCAGGATCCGCGGGAAGGCCATCAGCTCCCATTCCCCGCGCGTCGTGACCGCCTCCGTCCACAGCGGTGCCTCCACGCCCAGGACGGCGGATTCCGGGAGGCCGGCCAGGTAGGCCCCCGGGTTCCAGGAGTACGACCGCTTGACCGGGACGTACCCGGCCCACGCCAGCCCCGGCTTCGTCGCCGGCTCGTACTTCATGTCCAGGTACAGCCGGTCCGCGGGCGACAGGATCACCGGGTGCCCCGCCTTGGCCGCCGCGGCCACCTTCGCCTTCTCGGCGGCCGTGGTCCGGTCGTGGCCCCAGTACTGGAGCACCGCCCCCTGCGCCGGCCGGGCCGCCGCCAGCTGGTGCCAGGCCACCACCGTCTTGCCGTGGCGCCCCACCACCGCCTGCGCCCGGTCCATGAAGGCCGCGTAGTCCGCCGCCGGCGTCGAGTGCGCCTCATCGCCGCCGATGTGCAGGTAGCGGCCGGGCGTCAGCTCCGCCAGCTCGCCGAGCACCTCGTCGATGAACTCGTACGTCCGCTCCTTGCCGACGCACAGCGAGCTGAAGCCCACCTTGACCCCGGTGTACCGGGCCGGGGCCTTGCCGTCGCAGTTCAGCTCCGCGTACGACGCGAGGGCCGCGTTCACGTGCCCCGGCATGTCGATCTCCGGGACCACGTCCATGTACCGCTCGCCCGCGTAGGCCACCAGGTCCCGGTACTCCTCCTTGGTCCAGTGGCCGCCGGGACCGCCGCCGACCTCGCTGGCGCCCCCGTACTGCGCCAGCCGCGGCCAGGAGTCGATGGCGAGCCGCCACCCCTGGTCGTCGGTGAGGTGCACATGCAGGGTGTTGACCTTGTACTGGGCGAGCTGGTCCACGTACCTCTTCACCTGCTCCACCGTGAAGAAGTGGCGGGCGATGTCGACCATGGCCCCCCGGTAGGCGAAGCGCGGCCGGTCGGTGACCGTCCCGCCGGGCACCGTCCCGGGACCGGCCACCGGCAGCAGTTGCCGCAGGGTCTGGCCGGCGTGGAAGAGCCCGGCCGGCGTCCGCGCGGTGAGGGTGACCCCGCTGGGGCCGGACTCCAGCCGGTAGCCCTCGTCCCCCACTCCTTCGGCTTCCTCGTCGATGCCGAGCCGGATCCCGTCCCCCTGCGCCCCGTCGACCACCGGCAGCGGCAGCCCGCCGGGGCCGCGCAACTGTTCCGCGAGGAGCTCGCCGACCCGGCGGACCTCCTCGTCCGGGCCGCGGCCGGTACGGATGACCGTGCCCGGCCCGAAGGCGTACCCGGGGCCTTCCGCGCGGACGGAGACCGGGGCCGGCAGCAGCCGCTCGAAGGGGGTGAGCGCGGCGGGCGGGCCGTCGCCCGGTCTGGCGTCGTCCCCGTGGGCGGCGGTGCAGGAGACGGAACCACCGAGGACGCCGAGGGCGAGGAGGGTACCGAGCGTGCGTCGCAGTCGCAGGACTCTCATGGCCCAGGTATAGGCCAACTGGCCCGTCCACGACGGTGGGAGAATCGCCGGATGGCGGAAATCATCCAGAAGGACGGTACTTGGAGCTTCGACGGGGACGCGGTGCGCATCGTGCCGGGCCGCGACAAGGGGGTGGCGCTGTTGCGCCAGACCCTCGGCGAGGTGGTCGTACCGCTGCACGCGCTCGCGGGGATCTCGTACGAACCGAGCCGCAAGGCGGGCCGGCTGCGGCTGCGGCTGCGTGACGGCGCCGACCCGCTGCTCCAGGTGACGGGCGGGCGGCTGCCGGAGGCCTCCGACCCGTACCGGCTGACCGTGGAGGCGGACCGCAGCGGGGTCGCGGAGTATTTCGTGGACGAGGTGCGGAACGCCCTGCTGCTGGACCAGGTGGATTCCGGCCCGGTGGACCGGTACCTGCTGCCGGGGCCCGCCGTGCCGATCGCGGTGGGCGCGGGCGACGGGGCGGTGGCCTTCGACGGCGACCGGGTGGCCCTGGACTGGAACTGGACGACGGAGGAGGCCAAGCGCTCCGGCGGGCCGCGGGAATTCCGGGTCGCCGACCTGCGGACGGTGGAGTGGTCCCCGTCGAAGGGCCTGGAGAACGGCTGGTTGCGGTTCACCCTGACGGGTGCCCCGCCGGCGCCGGCGCCCAAGTACGACCCGCACACGGTGGAGCTCTTCGGCTTCAAGAAGGACCCGCTGATGGCTCTGGTCGCCGCGGCCGTGGCCGTACGGATGCCCCACCCGGCCGCGCCGCAGGAGGGCGCGGCCGCTGCGGCCGCCGCCGCACCCGGGAAGCTCGCCTCGGCGGCCGCCCCGGCGGAGGACCACGACGCCTTGCTGAGGCGGCTGCGCGAGCTGGGCGATCTGCACCAGGCGGGTGTCCTGACGGCCGAGGAGTTCACGGCGGCGAAACAGGCCGTTTTGCAACGTTTCTAACCGGACCTACCCATTCCTGTGGTCCAGACCAGAGCCATCCTGCCCGAATTCGGGCAGGATCTTTGCGTTCGACGGCTGGACCCGCCAGTATCTACGGGTGCTCGATCGCCGCCCGTCGCATGACGACCTCGTCGACCACCTGGTGCGCAGCACCTCGCTGCAGCGAGGTGAGGCCGCCCGGGTGGTGCTCGACGTGCTCGCGTACTTCGACGAGACGACCGAGGAGTTCGTCCGCCGCCGCCACCGGGAGCTACAGGCCGGCGGAGCGGTGAACGCGGAGATCTTCGAGCGGATCGCGGCCGAGCTGCCGCACCGCGCCGTGGCGCCTCCGGAGCTCTCGCTCCGGCAGCTGCGCCGCATCGTCTACGGCTGAGCCTGCCGCCGCACCCGCGGCCGCGAACGAGCACTTTGAACCGAACTTCAGGAGGGGCTAAACCGTATGTGCGGAATCGTCGGTTACATCGGCAAGCGTGACGTCGCACCGCTGCTGCTGGAAGGTCTGCAGCGGCTGGAGTACCGCGGATACGACTCCGCGGGCATCGTCGTGAACAGCCCGAAGGCCGCCGCCCTGAAGGTGGTCAAGGCCAAGGGCCGGGTCCGCGAGCTGGAGTCCCGCGTCCCCAAGCGCTTCGCCGGCACCACCGGCATCGCCCACACCCGCTGGGCCACGCACGGCGCCCCGAGCGACATCAACTCGCACCCGCACCTCGACGCCGAGAACAAGGTCGCCGTCGTCCACAACGGCATCGTCGACAACGCCTCCGAGCTGCGCGCCAAGCTGGAGGCCGAGGGCGTCGTCTTCGTGTCGGAGACCGACACCGAGGTGATCGTCCACCTGATCGCCCGTTCCGCGGCCGACTCCCTGGAGGAGAAGGTCCGCGAGGCCGTCAAGGCGATCGAGGGCACCTACGGCATCGCCGTCATGCACGCCGACTTCGCCGACCGCATCGTCGTCGCCCGCAACGGCTCCCCCGTCGTCCTGGGCATCGGCGAGAAGGAGATGTTCGTCGCCTCGGACGTCGCCGCCCTAGTCGCCCACACCCGCCAGGTCGTCACCCTCGACGACGGCGAGATGGCCACCCTGAAGGCCGACGACTTCCGCACCTACACCACCAGTGGTGCCACCACCACCGCCACGCCGGAGACCGTGGAGTGGGAGGCCGCCTCGTACGACATGGGCGGTCACGACACCTACATGCACAAGGAGATCTCCGAGCAGCCCGACGCGGTCGACCGCGTGCTGCGCGGCCGGATCGACGACCGCTTCAACACCGTCCACCTGGGCGGCCTGAACCTGGACCCGCGCGAGGCGCGCGGCATCCGCCGGGTCAAGATCCTGGGCTGCGGCACCTCGTACCACGCGGGTCTCATCGGCGCCGGTCTCATCGAGGGCATGGCCCGGATCCCCGCGGACGCCGAGCCGGCCTCCGAGTTCCGCTACCGCAACCCGGTCGTGGACCCCGACACCCTCTACATCGCGGTCTCGCAGTCCGGTGAGACCTACGACGTCCTCGCGGCCGTCCAGGAGCTCAAGCGCAAGGGCGCCCGCGTCCTCGGCGTGGTCAACGTGGTCGGCTCCGCGATCGCCCGCGAGGCCGACGGCGGCGTGTACGTGCACGCCGGCCCCGAGGTCTGCGTCGTCTCCACCAAGTGCTTCACCAACACGGTCGTGGCCTTCGCGCTGTTGGCCGTGCACCTGGGCCGCATCCGGGACCTCTCGGTCACCGACGGCAAGCGGATCATCGAGGGCCTGCGCAAGCTGCCCGCGCAGATCCAGGAGATCCTCGACGGCGAAGAGGACATCAAGAAGCTGGCGGCCGAGTTCGCCGAGGCCAAGTCGATGATGTTCATCGGCCGGGTGCGCGGCTACCCGGTGGCCCTGGAGGCCTCCCTCAAGCTGAAGGAGATCTCCTACATCCACGCCGAGGCCTACCCGGCCTCCGAGCTCAAGCACGGTCCGCTCGCGCTGATCGAGCCCTCGCTGCCGACGGTGGCGATCGTCCCGGACGACGACCTGCTGGAGAAGAACCGCGCGGCGCTCGAGGAGATCAAGGCCCGCAGCGGCCGGATCCTCGCGGTCGCCCACCGCGAGCAGGAGAAGGCGGACCACACCATCGTGGTCCCGAAGAACGAGGACGAGCTGGACCCGATCCTGATGGGCATCCCGCTCCAGCTGCTGGCGTACCACACGGCCCTGGCCATGGGCCGGGACATCGACAAGCCGCGCAACCTCGCGAAGTCGGTCACCGTCGAGTAACCGGCGCCCCCTTCACATGAGTCGACCCCCGTGCGCCGTGCGCACGGGGGTCGACCGGTTCCTGTCGCGTGGCCGCTCAGCCCGCGGCGACCGCGCCGCGCCCGGCCTTGCCGAATGCCATCGGCCAGTGCGCCAGGGCCGCGGTGGCCCCGTACCAGGCCAGCAGTCCGGACACGGCGGCCACCCAGCCGCCGGCCTTGGCGAGCCCGCCGCTGTCGGCGAACGCGCTTATCGCCAGCAGGACGAGGGACAGGGTCAGCAGGGCGTAGACGCCCTGGCTGAACAGACCGCTCGCGGCGGCGACCGTGAGGGTCAGTGCGAGCAGCGCGAACAGGACAAGGAACGTTCCGGCGGCTTCGTCGGAGACCGAACCCCCCGCGCCCTTGGCCCACGTGAACCAGAAGATGCCGAGGCCCGCGAACGCGGTGCCGTTGAACCCGTTGCCGCCGCGGTACTCCAGGAGTCCGAGGAGGAACAGGGCGGCGCCGCCGACGTACATCGCGAGCGACACGGAGTTGGCAACGGTCACGCCGTCGATGACACCGGTGTGGCCGATCCCGAATGCGAGAAGGGTGAGACCCAGGGCGATGTTCCCGAGGGTCGAAGTCGAGGCCGTGCTTCCCGCAGAGACACCATTGTCCACGGCGGGCTCCCTTCGATCTGCAGTTGTTTGCTGCGTCCCAGCAGCATTTATCTACCCTTTACACGGGTGCACAACCGCACAATCGGCTTAACAAGCGGTCACGGAATGACAACGACCGGTCGCTGTGCGCGCTTGGCCAGCCGGCCGGCCACCGATCCGAAGATCCGCCCCACGATCCCGTGCGTGGATCCGACCACGATGGCGTCGGCCGAATACTCCCGGCCGACCTCCTCCAGCTCATGGCAGATGTCACCACCCCGCTCGACCAGGATCCACGGCACTTCGGCCAGGTAGTCCGCGCAGGCGAGCTCCAGCCCGAGCACCTCGGTGCGGTGGTCGGGCACGTCCACGAAGACCGGCGGCTCGCAGCCGGCCCACACGGTGGTGGGCAGCCGGTTCGCGACATGGACGATGATGAGACCGGATCCGGAGCGGCGGGCCATGCCGATCGCGTACGCGAGGGCGCGCTCACTGGACGTGGAGCCGTCGAAACCCACGACGACCCCGTGCCGGAAGGCCGGGTCGCAGGGCAGACGCGTCTGTTCCACCGCGCGCAGGTCGGCGGCCGACGCGGGGTCGGCGGCGAGGCGTTTGCGCTTGCGGTCCGCGGGTTCGGAGAATTCGTGACCGGCCATGGGTATCTCGGTGAAGAGGTCCTTGGAGGAAGCAACAGGGGCGAAATTCGGCGACGCTGGGTGACGGAGCTCTGTCCGGGAAGCATCTTCCCAAGCCCATACCCACCAGGGTACGGCGACACTCCTGTCCTGCACAGGGCTTGCCGCCCTTGGAGCGCGTCCCAGGGAGCATGCCGGAGCGAGAGCTCCTTGGCAATGGCCGCTGCCCCCTACAGCCAGTGACGAGACGGGGCGGCGCCACCCGTGCGCGCAGTGACCGAGCCCCGCCGCGCGCCGTTGGACACGCGTCCGACCTCCAGGTAAGAGCCCGCAGGGAGCACGCCGTGCCCGGTCATCCGGTTCACCCCGTCCAGCCAGCTCAGCCGACGCAGTCCGTCCGGTCCGCCCCCTCCGCGGCCCCGCAGTTCGCCGCTTCCCCCCGGCCGTCCCTTCACCCGTCCGTGCACCCCACCGGGCGACCCCACGACGACCCCGCGGGTGACGTCGTGCGCTGGGCCGCCTTCAGCTGCCTGCTCGTCCCGGTGGTCCTCGTCGTCTACGGAACCTCCTTCGGCGGGGCCGCCGTCGCGACCCTCGGCCTGCTCGCCGTCACGGCCGCGTGCCGGATCCTGCTGCGCCACTCGGAGAGGGCGGAACGGGCCGCCGCCCGGGTGCGGTCGGAGGAGGGGCTTCCGCCCGCTCACCGCGGCCGGCACTCGCGCGGCGGGGCCGGAAACCGGCGCGGCTGCCACGGGTCCGGCCCCACGCGCCCGCATGACTGACTCATTCGCACATCCACACCCGCACGTTTTCGGCCAACTTCCCGGCAGGTTACCCTCCTTGCCGGAATGTCCGCTTAACCCCCCTACCACCAGCGACGACCGACCTCGGGGGGCGTTCTGGCCGTACGGGTACTGGCCACGGCCGGGCGGCGCACGTCCCGATCGGGTAGCGGAGCGGAACGGTTCCTGATCGAATGCTTTTCGCCAAGTTGAGAAGTCGACATAGCGCTGCGTGCTGAACTTGTCACGCCGACACCACGGGACGCAGTAGATTCGATCATGTATTTACGGCGGGGGATCCACGTGCAAGGCCGAGGGGAAACGTGCAGGTGCGACCAGACCAAGGAGTCGCGACACCCAAGGGGGGCTTAGCGCCATGAGCCAGGATTCCACCGCAGTCGTCGCCGACGCGGGCCGGAAGCTCGCGGGGCGTCGCCGCAGGGAGATCGTCGCGGTGCTGCTCTTCAGCGGCGGACCGATCTTCGAGAGCTCCATTCCACTTTCCGTGTTCGGCATCGACCGGCAGGACGCGGGAGTTCCACGCTATCGACTACTCGTGTGCGCCGGGGAGGACGGTCCGCTCAGGACCACCGGCGGACTCGAACTGACCGCGCCATACGGGTTGGAGGCGATCGCCCGGGCAGGCACGGTCGTCGTGCCCGCCTGGCGTTCCATCACCTCACCGCCGCCGCCCGAGGCGCTCGACGCGTTGCGTCTGGCGCACGAGGAGGGGGCCCGGATCGTCGGACTGTGCACGGGAGCCTTCGTGCTCGCCGCCGCCGGTCTGCTGGACGGCCGGCCCGCGACGACGCACTGGATGTACGCGCCGACGCTGGCCAAGCGGTACCCGTCCGTCCATGTCGATCCGCGCGAACTGTTCGTCGACGACGGCGACGTGCTCACGTCCGCGGGCACCGCGGCCGGAATCGACCTGTGCCTGCACATCGTGCGCACGGACCACGGCAGCGAGGCGGCCGGGGCCCTGGCCCGCAGGCTCGTCGTCCCGCCGCGCCGCACCGGCGGCCAGGAGCGCTATCTCGACCGGTCGCTGCCGGAGGAGATCGGTGCCGACCCGCTGGCCGAGGTCGTCGCCTGGGCGCTGGAACACCTCCACGAGCAGTTCGACGTGGAGACCCTGGCGGCCCGCGCCTACATGAGCAGGCGCACCTTCGACCGCCGGTTCCGCTCGCTCACCGGCAGCGCGCCGCTCCAGTGGCTGATCACCCAGCGGGTGCTCCAGGCACAGCGGCTGCTGGAGACCTCCGACTACTCGGTCGACGAGGTCGCCGGACGCTGCGGGTTCCGCTCACCGGTCGCCCTGCGGGGTCACTTCCGGCGGCAGCTGGGGTCCTCCCCGGCCGCCTACCGCTCCGCCTACCGGGCACGCCGGCCGCAGGCCGACGTGGCGCAGGTGGCCGAGATGTCGGCGGGTCCCGTTCCGCACCAGCGCACTCCGCAGCCCCACCGGGCGGCGGCGGCCCTGGCCGCGGCGGGCTCCACGGTGACGGAGCTGTACGCCCCGGGCCGGGTCCTGCGGGAACACGCGTAACCCTCACAACGGGTACGAAGGGGAAGGTCCTCCATCGGTCACAGCCGATGGGGGACCTTCCGCATATGCGGTCCGCTCCCCGGGGGACCGCATAAGGTGGGACACATGAACGATCGCATGGTGTGGATCGACTGCGAGATGACCGGGCTCTCGTTGACGGACGACGCACTTATCGAGGTGGCCGCACTGGTCACCGACTCGGAGCTCAACGTGCTCGGCGAAGGCGTGGACATCGTGATCCGCCCGCCGGACGCCGCCCTGGAGACCATGCCCGACGTGGTCCGCGAGATGCACACCTCCTCCGGCCTGCTCGACGAGCTGGCCGGCGGGACCACCCTCGCGGATGCCGAGGCGCAGGTCCTGGCGTACGTACGGGAGCACGTGAAGGAGCCCCGCAAGGCGCCGCTCTGCGGGAACTCGGTCGGAACCGACCGCGGTTTCCTGCTGCGCGACATGGCCGCGCTGGAGAGCTACCTGCACTACCGGATCGTGGATGTCTCCTCGGTCAAGGAGCTGGCGCGCCGCTGGTACCCGCGGGCGTACTTCAACAGCCCGCCGAAGAACGGCAACCACCGGGCGCTGGCGGACATCAAGGACTCGATCACCGAGCTGCGCTACTACCGGGAGGCGGTCTTCGTTCCGCAGCCCGGGCCCGACTCGGACACCGCCCGGACCATCGCCGCCAAGCACGCCTCTCCGGGCGCCTAGCACCTCCCGGAGAGGGGCGCGGGGAAACGGGGGCGCGAGCACCCTCCCGGACCCTGTACCCTTTTCTTCGGCCGGTCGGTTTTCCGACCGGACATGGTGGGTGTAGCTCAGTTGGTAGAGCACCTGGTTGTGGTCCAGGTGGCCGCGGGTTCAAGTCCCGTCACTCACCCTGCGAGAAGGCCCCGGTCGCGAAAGCGACCGGGGCCTTCTGCGTTCCTACGAGGATTCGCGGACCACCAGGCGGTTCGGCAGTACGACGCTCTGCTCGGCCGGCTCCCCCGCGATCCTCTCCAGCAGCAGCCGCGCCATGGTCCGGCCCATCTCCTCGATCGGCTGGCGGACGCTGGTCAGCGGCGGGTCCATGTGCCGGGCCACCACCGAGTCGTCGAAGCCGACCAGCGCCACGTCCTGCGGTATCCGGCGGCCGGCCGCGCGCAGCTCCCGCCGGGCGCCGGCCGCCATGACGTCCGAGGCGGCGAAGACCGCGTCGAGCCCGGGGCGGCGCTCCAGCAGCTCGCGCATGGCCCGGCGGCCGCCGTCCTCGGTGAAGTCGCCGACCGCGATCAGCTGCTCGTCGACGGGGTGTCCGGCGGCAGTCAGGGCCTGCCGGTAGCCGTCGAGGCGGCACTGGGCCCCGTACACGTCCAGGGGGCCGGTGATCGTGGCCAGGGTGCGCCGGCCCCGATCGAGGAGGTGGCGCACGGCCTCGGCCGCGCCCGCCAGGTTGTCGGAGTCCACGCAGGGCAGGGTCTCGGCGGCGGAGCGGCGGCCGCTGATCACCGTCGGGATGCCGAGCTCCGCGAGGAGCTCCGGCAGCGGGTCCCCGGCGTGGACGGAGACGAGCAGCACCCCGTCGACGCGGTGCCCGGACAGGTACTGGGCGAGGCGGCGGCGCTCGCGGTCGCTGCCCGCCAGGGTGAGGACGAGCTGGACGTCGGTCTCGGCGAGGGCGGCGCCGACCCCGCGGACCACCTCGGAGAAGTAGGGCTCGGCGAAGAAGCGGGCCTCGGGCTCGGGGATCACGAGGGCGATGGCGTCGGTGCGGTTGGCCGCGAGCGCCCGGGCCGCGCGGTTGGGTACGTACCCCAGCTCGGCGACGGCCGCCTCGACGGCGGCCCTGGTGTGCTCGCTGACCTTGGAGGATCCGTTGATCACCCGGGAGACCGTGCCGCGCCCGACTCCGGCGCGCGCCGCGACCTCCTCCAGGGTCGGTCGTCCCCCACTGCGCCCATGCCCGTTCATGGCTTCCTCCCGGTTGTGAATCTACCTCTTGACGACTGTGGGAGCGCTCCCACACTGTGGCACACGACACCCCGGCACGTTTCGTCCTTCAGGGAGGAAGCCCATGCGAGCCCAAGTCCAGGCCCGGTCACGAGCCCGAGCACGAGCCCGAAGAAGCCTCGTCACGACAGTCACGGCGGTGGGGGCGGCGGCCCTGCTTCTCGCGGGATGCGCGCAGGACCCGAAGGAGGGCCCCGACAAGGGCGCCCCGGGCGGCGACGGCAAGGCGAAGACCACCCTCACCGTCGGGGTGTTCGGGGCCTTCGGCCTCCAGGAGGCCGGCCTCTACGACGAGTACATGGCGCAGAATCCCGGGATCCGCATCGAGCAGACCTCCATCGAGCGGAACGAGAACTACTACCCCCAGCTCCTCACCCACCTGGGCACGGGCAGCGGGCTCGCCGACATCCAGGCCGTCGAGGTCAACAACATCGCCGAGATCACCGCCACCCAGGCCGACAAGCTGGTGGACCTGGGCAAGGCGCCCGGCGTGGACAAGGCCGCGTACCTGCCGTGGAAGTGGGCGCAGGGCACGGCGAGCGCGGCGAAGGGCGGCGCCACGGTCGGCCTCGGCACCGACATCGGCCCGCAGGGCATCTGCTACCGCAAGGACCTCTTCGAGGCGGCCGGGCTGCCCGGTGACCGGGCGGCGGTCGGGGCGCTGTGGGCCGGCGACTGGAACAAGTACCTGGAGACGGGCAAGGCCTACAAGGCGAAGGCCGGCGACGGGAAGGCCTTCGTGGACTCCGCCTCGGGCGTGATGGCGGCGGTGACCGGCAGCAGCGCCCAGCGGTTCTACGACGATCAGGGCAAGGTCGTCTACAAGACCAACCCGGCGGTGCGCGGGGCCTTCGACCTGGCGGCCTCCTTCGCCACCGAGGGGCTGAGCGCCAAGCTCCAGCAGTTCACCCCCGCCTGGGACCAGGGCTTCGCCAACGGCTCCTTCGCGACGGTCTCCTGCCCGGCCTGGATGCTCGGCTACATCCAGGACAAGGCGGGCCCGGCGGGCAAGGACAAGTGGGACGTGGCGCAGGCGCCGAAGCCCAGCAACTGGGGCGGCTCCTTCCTGGTGGTGCCGAAGGCGGGCAAGCACACCGAGGAGGCGGCGAAGCTGGCGGCCTGGCTGACGGCTCCGGCGCAGCAGGCGAAGCTCTTCGAGAAGCGGGGCAGTTTCCCGAGCGCGAGCGCCGCGTACAAGCTGCCGGCGGTGTCGGGCGCGCAGCACGCGTACTTCGGCGGCGCCCCGATCGGCGAGATCTTCGCGCAGGCGGCCGAGGGGGTGCCGGTGACCGTGGTCGGCCCGAAGGACCTGGTGATCGCGCAGAACCTGGCGGACATCGGGATGCTCCAGGTCGACCAGAAGGGCCGCAGCCCGCAGGAGGGCTGGGAGGCCGCGGTGAAGGCGATCGACAACGCCCTGGACCAGTGAGGCGCCCGTGACGGACGAGACGGCTGTCCTGTCCCCCTCCACCGTCGGCCCGAAGCGGCCGGCGGCGGAGGGGGACGGCCGGGGCCGGCGGAGCCAGGTGTGGCGCTCGCGCCGCTACCGCTGGGACCTGCGCTGGAGCCCGTACGCCTTCGTGGCGCCCTTCTTCCTCTTCTTCGCCGCCTTCGGGCTGTTCCCGCTGCTCTACACGGGCTGGGCGGCGCTGCACCAGGTGGAGCTGACCGATCCGGACAGCATGACGTGGGTGGGGCTGAAGAACTTCACCCGGCTGTGGGACGACGAGTTCTTCTGGAACGCGCTGCGCAACACGCTCACCATCGGGCTGCTGTCCACGGTGCCGCAGCTGGCGATCGCGCTCGGGCTGGCGCACCTGCTCAACTACAGGCTGCGCGGCTCCGCCTTCTTCCGGGTCGCGGTGCTCACCCCGTACGCGACCTCGGTGGCGGCCGCGACCCTCGTCTTCGTGCTGCTCTTCGGCCGGGACTACGGGATGGTCAACTGGGCGCTCTCGTCCCTGGGTTTCGGGGCGGTCGACTGGCAGAACGGAACCTTCGCCTCCCAGCTGGCGGTCTCCACCATCGTGATCTGGCGGTGGACCGGCTACAACGCGCTGATCTACCTGGCGGCCATGCAGGCCGTGCCGGGCGAGCTGTACGAGTCCGCCGCACTGGACGGGGCCTCGCGCTGGCAGCAGTTCGTCCACGTGACGGTGCCCTCGCTGCGGCCGACGATCTTCTTCACCTGTGTGGTGTCGACGATCGGGGCGACCCAGCTGTTCGGTGAGCCGCTGCTGTTCAACGGCGGGGCGGGCGCGACGGGCGGCTCGGACCACCAGTTCCAGACGCTCGGGCTGTACCTGTACGAGCAGGGCTGGGTGAACCTGCACCTCGGGCGGGCCTCGGCCATCGCGTGGGCGATGTTCCTGATCCTGCTGCTGATCGCCGGGGCGGCGCGGCTGCTGCGCGGACGGAAGGACTCCTGATGAGGTCATTGCGCGCGGGCCGGCTCACCTACCTGGTGCTCGCCCTCTTCACGGCCGGCTCGCTCTTCCCGCTCGTGTGGACGGCGATCGCGGCCTCCCGGAGCAACACGCGCCTGGCCCAGACCCCGCCGCCGTTCTGGTTCGGCGGGAACCTGGGGCGCAACCTCCAGGTCGCGTGGACCGACGCCAACATGGGCACGGCCCTGCTGAACACGGTGATCGTGGCGGGGACGGTGGCGGCCGGGACGGTCGTCTTCTCCACCCTGGCGGGCTTCGCCTTCGCCAAACTCCGCTTCCGGGGCAGGCGGCTGCTGATGACGCTGGTGGTGGGGACGATGCTGATCCCGCCGCAACTGAGCGTGGTCCCGCTGTACATGCTGATCGCCCGGCTGTCCTGGACGGACCGGCTCCAGGCGGTGATCCTGCCGACCCTGGTCTCCGCCTTCGGGGTCTTCTTCATGCGGCAGTACCTGGCCCAGGCGCTGCCGTCGGAGCTGGTGGAGGCGGCGCGCACGGACGGGGCGAGTTCGCTGCGGATCGTGTGGCACGTGGTGTTCCCGGCGGCCCGGCCGGCGATGGCGGTGCTGGCCATGCTGACCTTCGTCATGGCCTGGAACGACTTCTTCTGGCCGATCGTCGCGCTGACCCAGAACGGCAGCCCGACGGTGCAGGTGGCCCTGACCGGGCTGGGCCGGGGCTACATCCCGGACCAGTCGGTGATCATGGCGGGCGCGCTGCTGGGCACGCTCCCGCTGCTGCTGGTGTTCCTCGTCTTCGGCCGCCAGATCGTCGGCGGCATCATGCAGGGAGCGGTCAAGGGTTGACTTCCTCTCCTCCCTATCGGGCGGAGATTCCCACCCTCGCAGGTTGGCATTCCTGCTTCACCGCGCGCTGCCCCGACAGGGAGGAGGACTCCCCTTGAGGTCTTACGCCCGCTCCACAGGCAGTAGCCGCCAGCCCGGCGGCCAGGAGATTGATCGCTGCGTTGGCGTCCCGATCGTGGGTCGTCCCGCAGGCGTCGCACGTCCATTCACGGACGTTGAGGGGCATCTTTTCAGTGAGGGCACCACAGACAGAGCACAGGTGTGTGCTGGGGAACCATCGGTCGACGACGACGAGTTGGCGCCCGTACCAAGCCGCCTTGTACTCCAGCATGCTCCGCAGCTCCCGCCAGGCCGCGTCCGAGACGGATCTGGCGAGGCGGTGGTTCTTGAGCATGTTGCGGACGGTGAGGTCCTCGATCACGAGCGTTTGGTTTTCGCGCACGAGTCGAGTCGTCAGCTTGTGCAGGTGATCCCCGCGACGGTCGCCGATCCGGGCATGGATCCTGGCCACGTGGGTGCGGGCCTCTGCCCGGTTCTTGCTGCCCTTCACCTTACGAGAGAGAGCGCGCTGGGCTTTGGCCAGCCGATTCCGGTCCTTGCGTTCATGCTGAGGGTTGGCGATCTTCTCCCCGGTGGACAGGGTGATCAGGGCTGTCAGCCCGACGTCAATACCGACCGTGTTCGTGGTGTGCGGCAAGGCGGCGGGGGTGTCCTCGCAGAGCAGGGACACGAACCAGTGCCCGGCACTGTCGCGGGACACTGTGACCGTGGTCGGCTCCACACCCACGGGCAGCGGACGGGACCACACGACATCCAATGGCTCCGCCATCCTTGCCAGACTGAGCCGGCCGTCGGCATAGCGGAACGCACTTCGTGTGTACTCGGCCGAGGCCCGGGACTTCCGCTTCGACTTGAAGCGCGGGCGCTGCGCCCGCTTCCCCCAGAATCCCGCGAACGCACTCTGCAAGTGTCTGAGCGCCTGCTGCAACGGGACACAGGACACCTCTGCAAGGTAGGCCAGCTCTTCGGTCCTCTTCCACGCCGTGAGCATCGCCGACGTCTGCTCATAGTTCACACGGCGCCCGCCCTCGGCCCAGGCCTCGGCGCGGGCAGCAAGGCCAAGGTTGTAGACCTTCCGCACACACCCGAACGTCCGTGACAGCTCTGCTGCCTGCGCATCGCTCGGATAGAAGCGGTACTTGAACGCCCGCTTTACGCACAAAGTCCCCACACCCCTGGACGCTAAGGGCGATCACGATCCGAACACAAGCCCGGGCCAACGGATCACCCAGCGAAACTCCCTACCGCGTGACTCCCACCCAAGGGTGCGTTCCCTCCCCCGGCTGAAGCCGGTTTCCCCGCAAGGAGATTGAGATGACGGATATGCGCTTTCCCGAGGGTTTCCTGTGGGGCGCGGCCACGGCGGCCTTCCAGATCGAGGGCGCGGCCGAGCTGCGCGGGCCGTCCATCTGGGACACCTTCTGCCGCACGCCGGGGAAGGTGTACGGCGGCCACACGGGCGAGGTGGCCGTCGACCACCACAGGCTGTGGCGGGAGGACGTCCGGCTGATGGCCGAACTCGGGCTCGGGGCGTACCGGTTCTCGGTGTCCTGGCCGCGGGTGCTCGCCGGCGGGATCGGCTTCTACGACGCGCTCGTCGACGAGCTGCTCTCCTACGGGATCCGGCCCTGCGTGACCCTGTACCACTGGGACCTGCCGCAGGGGCTGGAGAGCGCCGGGGGCTGGCCCGAACGGGAGACGGCCTACGCCTTCGCCCGGTACGCCTCCCAGGTCGCGGAGGCGCTGGGCGACCGGGTGGAGCTCTGGACCACTCTCAACGAGCCCTGGTGCAGCGCCTTCCTGGGCTACGCCTCCGGGGTCCACGCCCCCGGCCGCACCTCGCCGGCCGACTCCCTGCGCGCCGCCCACCACCTCAACCTGGCCCACGGCCTGGCCGCCGCCGCCCTGCCCGCCCGGGCCCGGGTCGGCATCGCCCTCAACCCCAGCGCGGTCCGGCCGCTGACCGGCTCGGCGGCCGACGTGGACGCACAGCGCCGCATCGACGCCCTGGCCAACCGGATCTTCACCGGGCCGCTGCTGCTCGGCGCCTACCCGCAGGACCTGCTCGCGGACACCGCCGCGGTCACGGACTGGTCGTTCGTCCGCCCCGGCGACGAGGCGCTGATCCACCAGCCGCTGGACTTCCTCGGCGTGAACTACTACACCCCGGCGGTGGTGTCGGCGGCCACCGACGGGCACGGCCCGCGCGCCGACGGCCACGGTTCCACCGCCCACTCCCCCTGGCCCGCGGCGGACTCGGTGGCCTTCCACCAGCCCCCGGGCGAGCGGACCGACATGAACTGGTCGATCGACCCGACCGGCCTGTACGACCTGCTGATGCGCTTCGCCCGCGAGGCGCCCGGCCTGCCGCTGCTGGTCACCGAGAACGGCGCCGCGTACGCCCCGGACCTGGACGACCCGCCGCGCATCGCCTACCTGGAGGCCCACCTCGCCGCCCTCCACCGCGCGTTGGCGGACGGCGCCCCGGTCGAGGGCTACTTCCTCTGGTCACTGCTGGACAACTTCGAGTGGTCCTACGGCTACAGCAAGCGCTTCGGCATCGTGCACGTCGACTACGAGACCCAGGCCCGCACCCCGCGCTCCAGCGCCCACTGGTACGCCCGCCTGGCCCGGAAGGGGGCCTTCTGAATCCACCGGGCGGCGGTCAGCGGAAGGCGGGGGCGGAGCGGGCCGCCCAGTCGGCGAAGGGGCGGGGCGCGCGGCCCAGGATCCGCTCCACGGCGGGGCTCGGCGTCAGTTCGGCGGGCAGCGGTTCGCCGAGGATCCCGAGGGTGCCCTCCACGACCGGCTCGGGCATGAAGGCCAGCATCTGGGCGCGGGCCTCCTCCCGGGTCTGTTCGACGAACCGGACGGGCTCGCCCAGGGCCGCGCCTATCGCCGCGGCCCGGTCCTTCGGGGTGACCAGGGCGGGCCCGGTGAGCTCGTAGGTCCGGCCCGCGTGGCCCGGTTCGCGCAGGACCCCGGCGGCGACCTCGGCGACATCCGCCGGATCGACGGTCGGGAGCCCGACGTCACCGAACGGCGCGGCGGCGGTCCGCCCCGTACGGATCGTCTCGGTCCAGGCGTAGGCGTTGGAGTTCAGGCCGCCGGAGCGCAGGATCGTCCACTCCAGGCCGGTCCCGCGGACGGCGGCCTCGAACCGCGCGGGGTGCCGGTAGACCGCCGGGCGGGTCCCGACCCCCTGGGTCGAGAGCAGCACGACGCGGCGCACCCCGGCGGCCTCGGCCCGTTCGAGGATGCCCTGCGGGTCCTCGCCGGCGACGAGCAGGAACAGCGCACCGGCTCCCGCGAGCGCGGGACGCAGGCTCTCCGGCTCGGCGAGGTCACCTCGGTGGTGGCGGACCCCGTCGGGCACGTGCGCCGACCGCCGGGAGACGGCGGTGACCTGCTCACCGCTCTCGGCGAGGATCCGTACGAGTTCCCGTCCGACATTCCCGGTCGCACCCGTCACTACGATCACGACGACTCCCCATGAGTTAGTTGGCTGACTTAGTTGCGACCATAGCCCGCCCTCCGGGCGCTCGTCTATAGTTAGTCAGGTGACTGACTCAAGGAAGGGCCGGCGGGCGTCCGGCAAGCGGGAGCGGCTGGCGGCCGCCGCGGCGCAGGTGCTCCACACACAGGGCGTCGCCCAGACCACGCTCGCGGACATCGCCCAGGCGGCGGAGGTCCCGGTCGGCAACGTCTACTACTACTTCAAGACCAAGGACCAGCTCGTAGAGGCCGCGATCGACGCGCACGCCCAGACCCTGCGGGGACTGATCACCGCCCTCGACGAACTCCCCACCCCCCAAAGCCGCCTGAAGGCCCTGCTGAACGGCTGGGTCGAACAGCGCGAGCTCACCGCCCGGTACGGCTGCCCCACCGGCACCCTCGCCTCGGAACTCGACAAGCGCGCCGACGGACTCGACCAGTCGATCGCCTCGGTCATGCGGGCCCTTCTCGACTGGGCCGAGCAGCAGTTCCGGGAGATGGGCCGCGCCGACGCCCGCGAACTCGCGGTCGCCCTGATCGCCGCCTACCAGGGCATCTCCCTGCTCACCAACACCTTCCGCGACCCGGAACTCATGACCACCGAGGCCCGCCGCCTGGAGCGCTGGATCGACTCCCTCACCTGAGGCCACTCCCCCGCACCTCAGACCGCGAAGGCGTCGGCGTGGTCCTCGGCCCACGCCTTGAAGGTGCGCGCCGGGTGGCCGGTGAGGTGCTCGACGGCATGGGTGATCTCGACGGGAAGGCCGTCGCTGGACGCCCAGTACTCCAGGAGCGCATCGGCGTAGGGGCCGGGCACATAACCGTCGACCTCGGCCTTCCACTGCTCGGCGGAGACGGCCTCGAAGGGTATGGAGCGGCCGAGGACTTCGCCGAGTATCGCGATCTGGGCCGCGAAGGTCAGCGCCTGCGGGCCGGTCAGCGTGTAGGCGCGGCCGCCCAGGGCGGGGTCGGTGAGGACGGCGAAGGCGGCCTCGGCGAGGTCGGCCTCGTGGACCGGGTCGGCGTAGGCGCCGGGGTAGGGCAGGTGGACCGGGCGGCCGGACTTCATCGCCCAGGCCCAGCCCCGGGCATTGCTCGCGAAGGACCCCGGACGCAGCAGGGTGGTGTGCAGCGGGGAGGCCTGCAGCGCCTGCTCGACGGCGAGGTGGGACGCGGACAGCGGGCTGTCGGCGGCGCCGGGGCCGAGCACCGAGGAGGAGGACAGGAGCACGACGTGCTCCACGCCCGCGGCGACGGCCTCCTTGATGAAGGCGTCGATGCCGGAGGCCTCGGCATAGAGGAAGACGGAGCGGACACCCGCGAGGGCGCCGGGGAAGGTCGACGGGTCGGTGAGGTCGCAGTGCACGGCGCCGGGCGTGTCCCGCTCGCGGGAGCCGAGGCGGTGCGCGATGCCGTGGGAGGCGAGGAGGCCGGAGAGACCGCGGGCGACGGCGCCGCGGCCGCCGGTGATGAGGATCGACATGACTGGTACCCCTTCGGAACAAGGTGAGGCGGAGTAGAGCGAAGTAGAGCGAAGTAGAGCGAAGTAGAGCGACTGACGGTAGAATCCATACGCCACGCAGATTCTGTGCGATACATTCTCTGCGTCACACAGACAAATCTGGAGCATGGAGAAGCCGATGTCAACCGATTCCCCTCGTTCGGGTGCGGAATGGAGCCGCGCCGAGCTGCTCGCGCGCATCGTCACCGAGAGCCAGCGGCACTATGCCGACTACTCCCTCTTCAACCAGGCCATGGCCGACCACGTGGGCCTGCACCCCACCGACATGCAGTGCGTCGCCCTCCTCGACATGGAGCCCGAACCTGTCAGCACCGGCGACATCGCCCGCCTCACCGGCCTGACCTCCGGCTCCGCCACCCGCCTCGTGGACCGCATGGTCAAGGCCGGCGTCGTCCAGCGGCACGCCGACCCGCACGACCGCCGCCGCTCCCTCGTCTCCCTCGCCCCCGAGGCCCGCGAACGCATCGGCGCGGCCTGGGACACCCCCGGCCGCGCCTTCGGCGCCGTATTGGAGAGCTACTCCGACACCGAGCTCGCCGTCATCGCCGACTACCTGCACCGCGCCGCCGAGGTCGGCCGGGCCCAGGCCAAGCGCCTGACCTCGGGCGGCGGCACCGACTGACCGGACCGACAGGAGGCAGGGGCTCGCGAAGGCCTGCTACCGCTACGAAGACTGCAACGCCCCCAGCGCCTTCGCCAGCTCCTCGGGCCTCATGACCGGACCGACCTCGATCTCGGCGTTGAAGTCACGGAACAGTTCCCACGTCAGCGACGGCACCATCGCGCTGTCCTGCAGGTCGAAGACGATCCAGAGGGACCGCACGCCCTCGTGCAGCCCGAAGTAGGCCGCCTCCGGATTGACCGTGTCCAGCAGCTTCTTGACCGCCTGCGGCAGACCCCCGGTCGCGATCCCCTCGTTGGTGGCGGCCGTGTCGAAGTGGGCCCTGAGCATGACTCTCATGCGTGACTCCTTCCATCACGCTCACACTCGGCGGGGCCCGGTGGCGCGGCAACATTTGCGCCCCCGTCCGTGCGGGGCCTGAGCCGAGCCGGTCGGGCGGGGTTCGCGCCCTGGATGCGTACGAGACAGATCGGTTCGGGTCGCTTCAGTCCAGGATTCCCACGTCGTAGAAGAACTGGTACCGGTTCGGGTCGTCCGGGAGGAACCAGTGGAAGCCCTCCTCCAGAAAGACGGCCACCACGTTCACGGCGATGACCAGGCCCAGGAACCACAGCGCGAGCTGCCCCACCGTCCGCAGCGGTCCCGGCTCGGCCGCCGGGATCGTGCGGTCCGCCGTGGAGTGGGCGAAGGCCAGGGCGATGCCGATGGCGATCACCGAGACCTGGAAGAGGATCCACGCCCACACGTACAGGTGCAGGCCGAAGGCCTCGCTCCCGTACCCCTTGTCACCCGGCAGGACGTGCAGCATCGTCTGCCGCCACGAGGCGAAGGAGCCCGCGATCACCGCGACCAGGGACAGGCCCCAGCCCATCATGTAGTCGCGGGCCGGCACCGCGCCGTGGAACAGCGCCGTACGGATGATGTACGCCGCGCCCATCGCCGCCAGCAGCATGTACATCCGCTGCACGATGCAGAGCGGGCACGGGTGGTCCCACATCCCGAACTGGTAGAAGAGGCCGCCGCAGACGACGGCCGTCCAGCCGATGGCGAAGAAACAGGCGAACCAGTACTGGGCCTTGCCCAGCAGTCCGCCCTCCGGCGGGGCCTCCGGCAGGAGGGTGTTCATCATGGTCATGTCAGTAGCTCAGTGTCAGGGCGAGGCTGCTGGTGATGTGGTGCGACATCAGCAGGATGACGGCGATCAGCATGACGAACCACGCTCCGAGCACGACCGTCCGGGACGACTCCCGGTACATGGCGATCAACGTGGCGAGCAGCCCGCCGAAGATGAGGGTGTCCATGCCGCGGACCGTACCGATACCGGGACATACACCCTGCTAGGCGCGCCCCCGGTTACGTCGGTTGCCGCGCCGCCCGCGCCGGGCCCGCCCCGCGCCGGGGCCGCCGCGGCTCCGGCCGTCCAGGCCGATCCAGACCCGGACCTCGGTCCCGCCGAGCACCGAGCGCCCCAGCCGTACGTCGCCGCCCGTCGACTCCGCGACCCGGCGCACGATGTCCAGGCCGAGGCCCGTCGACCCGTCGCGGCCGCCGTCGTTGCCGCGGCGCAGGGCGGCGTCCGGATCGGCGATGCCGGGGCCGGCGTCCGAGACGAGCACGATGACCGCGTCCCCCGCGTCGTGGACGTCCACCGCGAAGGGGGTGCCCTCGGGGGTGTGCCGGAAGACGTTGCCGAGCATGGCGTCGAGGGCGGCGGCGAGTTCGGGCCGGGCCACGGGGATCCGTACCGTACGGTCCACTCCCGCGAGCCGCACCTCGCGGCCCTCGTCCTCCGCGAGCGCCGACCAGAAGGCCATCCGGTCGCGGATCACCTCGGAGGCATCGCACCCGGCGCCCGCGCCCGCGCCGGCCCCCGCGCCGACCAGGCCGGTGGCCGGGCGCTGCTCGCGCGCCGTACGGATGATCGTGTCGACCTCGCGCTCCAGCTGCTCCACCGCCGCCCGGGTCTGCTCGGCGGCCGGACCGTCCCCGAGCGAGGCCGTGTTGAGCCGCAGCACCGTCAGCGGCGTCCGCAGCCGGTGCGACAGGTCGGCGGCCAGCTCCCGCTCGTTGGCGAGGAGTTCCACCACCTGGTCCGCCATCGCGTTGAACGCGACGGCCGCCGACCGGAGTTCCTTCGGCCCGGCCTCCGGCACCCGCGCGCCGAGCTTGCCCTCGCCCAGCTGGTGCGCGGCGTCCGCGAGCCGCTCGGCGGGCCGTACGAGCCGGGCGCCGAGCCGGTCGGCGACCGCCACCGAGCCCACGATCAGGGCCAGTCCGACGCCCGCGAGCACCAGCCAGGCGGTCGCGACACCGTTGCTGACCTCGCTCTCCGGTACGTAGATCTCCACCACCGCGATGTCCCCGGACCCGAGCGCGGTCGGCTGGAGCAGCGCCGAGCCCCCGCCCGCCACGGAGGCGGTGGTGGCCCGCCCGATGCGCCGGGTCTCGGCCACGGCGTGCTCGCCCGCCCAGCCCCCGCCGATCTCCACCGGGGCGGCGGCGCCGATCGCCGGCACGTGGACGGCCATCCGCCGGGCGGCGCCCATCTGAGTGGACTCCACCGCCTTGCGCAGCTGCACCGGGTCGGTGGTGATGGAGAGGGTCGGGCCGATGGTGGCGGCCTGCCGCTCGGCGTTGGAGAAGGCCCGGTCGCTGGCCATCTCCTGGACGACGAGCCCGAGCGGTACGGCGAAGGCCACGACGACCATCGCGGTGACCGCGAGGCACACCTTGACCAGCGCCCATCTCACGGCGCGCCCCTCACTGCGGCGGCTCCAGCTTCACGCCCACGCCCCGCAGGGTGTGCAGGTAGCGCGGCCGGGCGGCGGTCTCGCCGAGTTTGCGGCGCAGCCAGGACAGGTGGACGTCGATGGTCTGGTCGTCCCCGTACGACTGCTGCCAGACCTCGGCGAGCAGCTCGCGCCGGGCCACGACCACCCCGGGCCGCCCGGCGAGGAAGGCCAGCAGGTCGAACTCCCGCCGGGTGAGGTCCAGTACGGCGCCGTCGAGCTCGGCCTGGCGGCGCAGCGGGTCGATGGAGAGGCCGCCCACGCGCAGGACGCGGGACAGCGGTTCGGCCCCCGCCGCCTGGGAACGGCGCAGCACGGCGGCCATCCGGGCGGAGAGGTGCTCCACGGAGAAGGGTTTGGTCAGGTAGTCGTCGGCGCCGTCGTTGAGCAGCCGGACGATCTCCGCCTCGTCGTCGCGCGCGGTGGCGATGATCACCGGCACGTCGGTGATGCCGCGCAGCATCTTGAGCGCCTCCGACCCGTCCAGGTCGGGCAGCCCGAGGTCGAGGATGACCACGTCGAAGCGGTGGTGCGCGACCTCGCGCAGGGCCTCCAGGGCCGTGCCGACGCTCCGCACGGTGTGCGAGGCCTCGGTCAGGTGCCGGATGAGGGCGGAACGTACGAACTGGTCGTCCTCGACCACGAGCACACTTGCCATGGCCCGCACCGTAGTCCATTCGGGGGACCCACCGGGGTGGCGGGCCGCTCTTGTGGCGGGTGGTGCAGTATGTGCCCTGATGCGACGAGGACTTCTCCATGCCATGGCCTGGACGCTGGCCACCGGGGCGGCGGTGACGCTGTCCTGGTGGGGCGTGCACACCGTCATGTCGGGTACGGCCTACGATCCGCCGCTCGCGGTGCCGCTGGCCACCCTGCCGCTGTCCTCCTCGACGCAGGACGCGCAGGGCACGCAGCCGCCGCAGTCCGCGTCCGCTTCCCCGTCGCCCTCCGCCTCGCCGACCCCGGCCGGCACGCCGACCGCCGACGCCTCTTCCGGCAAGCCGTCCCAGAAGCCCTCGGCCACCCCCCGCCCGTACCAGCAGGAGGAGGGCGGGGCCGCGGACACGGTGAAGGCCTATCCCGTCTCGGGCGGCCGGGTCGTCTTCGACCTGGGGGCTTCCTCGGCCGAGCTGGTCTCAGCGACCCCGGCGGCGGGGTGGCGGATGCAGGTATGGAAGCAGGACTACTGGATCCGGGTCACCTTCACCCGGGACGGCCGCGAGGTGTCGGTGTTCTGCACCTGGCACGACCACCCGCCGGTGGTCGAGATCGTCGACCCCTAGGGGGTGTCTTTCCCCGTCATGCCGGGACCGTGCCCACCAGCACGAACTCGTTGTAGGGGAAGACCTTGCCCATCGGGCGGGGGAAGGGGAAGGAGTAGGTCCGCCGGACCGCGACCCCGGCCCGCCCCGCGTGGCTGCGCAGCTCCTCGAAACCGACCCAGCGGATGTGGGTGGCGTCCGAGCGGTAGCCGACCTCCTGCGGGGTGATCATGACGACCGAACCGCCCGGCTTGACCAGCGGAAGGTACTGCTCCAGCAGCGCCGCCGCGGTCTCCTCGTCGACGTGCTCCAGCACGTGCGCGACCAGCAGGCTGTCGAAGGACCCGGGCCCGCAGTCCGGGGCCGCGGCCAGCTCGTCGGGGGTGTAGGCGTTCAGTCCGCGCTCGCGGCAGGTCTGCACCGAGTGCGGGTTGTGGTCGACGCCGACGCTGTCGGGGCCGCAGTTGAGCAGGTTCCGCCCCAGGCCGCAGCCGATGTCGAGGACCCGGCCCAGGTTCAGGCGCTGCAGGTTCCACCGGTACGGCGCCTGCGTCGGCAGCAGCCGCTTGATTCCGGACTGCTCCAGGCGGGCCAGCCGCTGGGTGTAGTCGGAACCGGCGGTGCTGGGGGCGCCGGGCGCCGGGGTCCCGGGGGTCGGGGCGCCGGGGGTTGCGGGGAAATCAGACATCTTTGGCCGTCTCCTGAACGCGTCGTAGAAGGGGCAACCCTCCTAGGGCTTCACAGGCTACGCAGGGGGACCGCCCGCCGGGAGTCCTCTGCCGATCTTTCTCCGCGAGAACCCCGTCCGCATCCGGAACCGGACCGGGCCCTACCGGAAGACCGACGGCGGCGGCTGCGGCGAGGCCACCGCGGAGGCGTCCGCGACCGGCGCCGCCCCACCTGCGAAGTCCGCCAGGGCCCGGCCGTGCTCGACCCGGCCCGGGTGCGGGTCGCTCGCGACCCGGCGGGTGAATTCGGCGACGGGCAGCTCGCGGTCGGCCGCCACGAGGACGGCGTTGCCGAACCGTTTCCCCCGCCACACCACCGGATCCGCGGCCAGCGCCAGCTCCGTGAACCGGGACGCGGCCGTGGCGATCTGGCTCCGCAGATGGGCCAGCGGCGGGCCGTCGGCGAGATTGGCCACGTACCACCCGGTGGGCGCCAGGGCACGGCGTACGTCGTCCAGGAACTCGGTGCTCGTCAGGTGCGCCGGGGTCCGAGCGCCGCTGAACACGTCCGCGATCACGAGGTCCGCCCAGCCGTCCGGAACCTTGGCCAGGCCCGCCCGCGCGTCCACCGCCCGGACCCGGACCCGCGCCTGCGGGTCCAGCGGCAGGTGTTCCCGTACGAAGGCCACGAGGGCGGCGTCGATCTCCACGATCTGCTGGGTGGAGCGCGGGCGGGAGGCGGCGGTGTAGCGGGCGAGGGTGAAGGCGCCGCCGCCCAGGTGCACCACGTTCAGGGGCTGCCGGGCGGGCGCGACGAGGTCGATCAGGTGGCCGATCCGCCGCTGGTACGCGAAGTCCAGGTACCCGGGATCGTCCAGGTCCACGTGCGACTGCGGGGCTCCGTCGATCAGCAGGGTCCAGGCGCCGGCGCGCTCGCGGTCCGGTTCCAGCTCCGCCCGGCCGCCGTCCACCTGCCCGACGACCGCCTCCGCGGAAGCCCTGCCGCGCTGCTTGCCCTTGTTCCTGTCCTTGCCTGCCACCACCCCATTGTGACCGGTCAGCGGCAGTTGTCCGCGGCCTCGATCAGCCGGGCCGCCTCGCCGAGCGCCGCGCGCAGCACCTCGGGATCGGTGACCGGTCCGACGGCCTCCGGCGGGAGCAGCCAGCCGGTGGCCCCCGCGACGGGCGAGGCGGCGTCCCCGAAGCGCATCCCGCGGCCGTTGGTCTGCGTGCACGCGCTGCCCGGCAGGTCCCAGGCGTCGGCGGTGCCGGGCGGGACGAGGAAGCCGAGGGTGTCGCCGGATCCGTCGTGCAGGACGGGTCCGACCCCGCCGGCCTGGCTGGCGGCGCGGCGGATGATGTCCACCGCCTCCAGACCCTGCCGGGTGGGGACGGTCACCAGGTCCAGGTCCAGGTCCGGCTCCGGGGACGTGCCGGGCTCGGGCGCGGTGCTCGTTCCAGTACTCTCCATGCCGGCCTCCACCAAGGGAACCCCTCCTCGATCCGTATCCGCATGGGTTCAACGCACGGGAACGTCAACAGGTGCGGCGGCAAGACGCCGCAAAGGATGGCAGTTCATGGCGGATCGCGGGTGAGATATCCCTTTTGTAGCCAAACATCGCATGAACCCCCTGCCCCTGGCGGTACGTTCATGCGCGCCGGGCCCCACCTCCACAGCACCGGCGCTGGGTTCCTTGCCAGAGAGGTCACGTCCATGGCGGCGTCCCCCCACTCACCCAACTCCACGTTCCGGCGGCTGCGCGGGCAGCGCTCGCCGGCCGAGTTCGCGGCCCTGGTGCGCCGGGCGGCGAAGGAAATCGGAGAAACGGTTTCCTGCGACGCGCGCTACATCGGCCGGGTCGAGTCCGGCGAGATCCGCTGCCCCAACTACGCCTACGAGCGGGTCTTCCTCCACATGTTCCCCGGCCGCGCCCTGGCAGACCTGGGATTCTCCCCGCGCGAGAGCGTCCGGGGCCGCTCGGCGCTGCGCGAGCCCGCCTGCGTCCCCGCCCACCGTTCCCCTTCTTCCCGTCCCAAGGAGAGCGACGTGCTGCGTCGCGCGTTCATGGCGGGCGGCTCCGCGACCGTGGCGGCCGCGACGCTCGGCCTCACCCTGCTCGGCGACGCCCGCCGCATCCCCTCCCGCGCCGGCGAGGCCGAGGCCGCCGCCGTCGAGGACGCCGTACGACAGATCCGGCTGCTGGACGACCGGCACGGGGCCGACGCCCTGTACCGCAAGGCCGCCGAACCCCTGCGCACCGCCTACGCGCTGCTCGACGCGGGAGCCACCCGGCAGTCCACCGAGGACCGGCTGCACGCGGGCGCCGGCGAACTGGCCGTCTCGGTCGGCTGGCTGGCCCACGACTCCGGGCGCTTCGACGACGCCCGCTCGCACTACGCGGAGGCCCTGGCGACGGCCCGGGTGTCGCGGGACGCGGGCCTGGAGGCGCACGCCTTCAGCAACATGGCCTTCCTGGCCCGGGACTGCGGCCGCTCCCGCGAGGCGGTACGGGCGGCCCAGGCGGGCCGCCGCGCCGCGCGCTCCCTCGGTTCCCCGCGGCTGCTGTCGCTGCTCGCGCTGCGGGAGGCCGGCGGGTGGGCGGGGCTGGCCGACCGCCGGGCCTGCGAGGAGGCGCTGGCGGTGGCCCACACGGAGTTCTCGCGGGGCGAGGCGGACGCCGACCCCGAGTGGATGTCCTTCTTCGGCGAGGCGGAACTGGAATCCCTGGAGGCGCGGTGCTGGGCGGCGCTCGGGGAGCACGCGCGCGCGGCGCGGCACGCCCGCCGGGCCGCCGACCTCCAGGATCCGCACTTCGCCCGGAACGTGGCCCTGTACACGGCGGAGCTGGCGGGTGATCTGGCGCGGGCGGGTGCGCCGGACGAGGCCGCGTGGGCGGGGGGGCGGGTGCTGGACCTGCTGGGGCAGGTCCAGTCGACCCGGATCCGGTCGAAGCTGTCGGAGACGGCCGACGCGCTTGTTCCGCATCAGCGCTCTCCTCGGGTGGGGGCCTTCCTGACGCGGCACGCGTCGGCCTGAGCTGCTGGGGCTCCGCCCCAGACCCCGCGCCTCAAACGCCGGCGAGGCTGAAAGACCGGGGCTCCGCCCCGAACCCCGCTCCTCAAACGCCGGAGGGGCTGGATTTGCCCCGGCGAGGCTGGATTGCCCGGGAGGGCAATTTCAGCCCCGCCGGCGTTTGAGGCGCTCTTTCAGCCCCGCCGGCGTTTGAGGCGCGGGGGTCCGGGGGCGGGGCCCCCGGCAGCGGCGCCGCAGCCGGCGATTACCCGTCCAGGTGGCCCGTGTCGTTCCAGCGTTCCAGGGCGGGCGAGCCATAGGCCCAGCCGAGGACCGAGAGGGAAGTGGGCTCCAGGCGGATGCGGGCGCCGAAGGAGGCTTCGAAGCCCAGCCAGCGCGCGGCCAGGGTGCGCAGGATGTGGCCGTGCGCGAAGACCAGGACGTCCCGCTCCGCCGAGCGGGCCCAGGCGACCACCTCGTCCGCGCGCGCCGCGACATCGGCGACGGACTCGCCGCCCGGGACCCCGTCGCGCCAGATCAGCCAGCCGGGCCGGATCGCCTGGATCTCGGCCGGGGTCATGCCCTCGTAGTCGCCGTAGTCCCACTCCATCAGCGCGTCCCACGGCTCCGCCTGGACGCCGAAGCCCGCCAGCTCGCAGCTCTCGCTGGCGCGGACCAGCGGGCTGGTGCGGACCTCCAGGCCGGGCAGGCCCCGCCACGGGTCGCGGGCCAGCCGCTCGCCGAGCAGCTTCGCGCCCCGCTTGCCCTCCTCCAGCATCGGCACGTCCGTGCGTCCGGTGTGCTTGCCGAGTTTGGACCACGCCGTCTGGCCGTGGCGGGCCAGCAGGATGCGGGGGGCCATGTGAATTCTCCCGGTACAGGTGCGTTCATTCGGTTTTACGGTGGTTCTGCCGTCCGTACATCATCCCATCGCCGGTTTCCGCGCTAAGTCCACGATTGTCAGTGGCGGATGGGACACTTCCGCGGGTGAGCTCCTACCCGCCCAGCAGCCCCGCGCAGCCGACCACGCTGCGCCGGCGGCTCGCCGGCCTGCGCGGTCCGGCCGTGCCGCCCCGACCGCTCGACGCCCGGGCGCTGGCGGCGCTCGCCGCCAATCCCGGCTGCGGCAGACGCGCCCTGCTCGACGGCGCCGGAGTGGACAAGACCGCGCTCGCCTCGGCCCTCGGCTCCCCCGCCTCCTTCGGGCAGTCGCAGTTCGCCATGGTCCGCGGGAACTCCTTCGAGGCCAAGGTCAAGGGCGACGGCGGAGCCGAGCTGCTGCGCCTGGTCCATGCCCACCTCGCCCCCGCCGCCGAGCCCCCCGGGCCGGGCGCCCGGATCCCCGACCTCACCGCCGCCGGGCCCGAGGGCCGCGCCGCCCGCACCGCGCTCGCCCTGCGCGAGGCCACCGCCGCCGGCCGGGACGCCGGGGCGTGGACGCTGCTCGACCACCCGATGCTGGCCCTGGAGGTGGCGGGCTCCCCCGCCTACCTGGAACCGGACGCCGTCGTCGTGCATCCCGACGGCCGCTGGACCGTCGTGGAGATCAAGTCCTTCCCGATGATCGACGGGGCCGCCGACGCCGCGAAGGTGGGCGCCGCCGCCCGCCAGGCCGCCGTCTACGTGCTGGCCCTGGAGAAGACCGCCGAGAAGCTGGCCGGCGCCGAGGTCGGGCACACCGTGCTGCTGGTCTGCCCCAAGGACTTCTCGAACCTGCCCACCGCCTCGCCCGTCGACATCCGCCGCGAGCGCTCCGTGACCCGGCGCCAGCTGGACCGGCTGACCCGCGTCGAGGAGCTGGCCGCCGCGCTGCCCGAGGGGCTCAGCTTCGACCCGGCGCTCACGACCGAGGAGCTGACCGAGGCGGTGGCCGCGGTGGACGCCGCCTACGCCCCCGAGTGCCTGGCCGCCTGCGAGCTGGCCTTCCACTGCCGGGACAAGGCCCGCGGCGCCGACGAGGTGACGGCGCTGGGCCGTTCCGTACGGGGTGAGCTGGGCGCGCTGACCACCGTCGAGGAGGCCCTCGCGGCGGCCGCCGGCGCCGGCTGCGCCGAGGACCCGACCGCGGCCGCGCTGCACCGGGCGGCCCGGCTGCGCGCCGAGGCGCTCCGCTCGGCCGAGGAGGGCGCGGCATGTCCCTCCTGAACACCCTGGCGCGGCTGGAGGCCGTCCGGGCGGGCCGGGCCCAGCCGCTGGCGACCGTACGGCACCGGCATCTGAGCGAGCGCCCGCTGGTCCTCGTACCGCTGACGACGGCCGGTGAAGCGGGGGCTCCGCTCGGCGCGCTGGTCGGCACGGACCGCGCCGAGCCGCGGCTGCTGGTGGTGCCGCAGCCGCGCGACCGGGACCTGCGGTGGGCCTTCCTGGCGGACCTCGCCGCCGAGGTGCTGCCGTACGTGGACGCGTACGCCGACGGGGTCGAGCTCGTGGAACGCAACGAGACCGACCCGGAGACGGGCAAGAGGTCCAAGGTCGAGGCCGAGCTGTGCCTGGACGCGCCACAGCTGATCGTGCCGAGCCGGGCGGGCATCGAGTACGTGCGGCTGCTGGGGCGCTCGATGCGGTTCCGGCGCACCGCCGAGGAGGATCCGGAGAATCCGTATCCGGCGCCCGCGCGGGTGCCGCTGCTGGGGCGCTGGTTCACGCACCTCGCCGAGCGCTCCCGGGTGCCGGGATCCTCGATGCTGCTGTCGGCGACGGAGCTGCTGGGACGGCACTGGGCCAGCGGCCAGAGCAATCTGGAAGACCAGCACCTGGGTGCGCTGCTGGCCTGGACGGCGCCCCCGGAGGGGGAGTCGGGCGCCGAGGCCGCCCTGCGCGCCGAGCTGGCCCGCGACCGGGACGGCCAGTTGCTGGTCCCGCCCGCCGGACCGGCCACGGACCCGGCCTTCGACAACAAGCTGCTCGCCCCGGCGATGGCCCGCTACGACGCGGCGCGCTCGGCGGAGCCGCAGGACGAGCGGGTGCGGGCGCGCGCCGAGCAGGACGTACGGGCCCTGGTCGCGGCGCAGATGATGCCCACCTGGGACTCCGTGTGGCGGGCCGTGGACCTGCTGCGCACCCTGCCCGCCGGGGAGCGCGCCGAGGAGCGCTGGACGCGCGACCGCTGGTCGTACACCGGCCACCGGGACCGGGTACGGGCGGGCGAGCCGCCCCAGCCGCGCCGCGACGACGCGGTGACGGCGGCTCAGAAGCTGGCCACGCGGGAGACCGAGCAGGTGCGGCTCGACGCCCAGGAGGCGCTGGACGACCCCCTGGTGATGGCGGGCCGGCGGCTCGCGGGCGAGGCATTCGCCGGTGAGGTCACCGAGGTGGTGATGGAGTGGACGGAGTCGAAGCGGCCGAGCCCGCGCCCGCTGGTGACGGTGGTGACGGAGGACCGGCCGCAGCTCGCGGACGGGGGCGGCGGGAAGGTGTTCCGCTCGCTGGACGGGCGCCCGCAGTCGGCGCAGTTCGTCCGGTACGAGGCCGACGGCCGGGTCGTGCTGCGGCTGCTCGACAAGATGGGCCGCGGCAAGGACCCCGAACCGGGCTCGGTCCCGGAGAAGGGCGACCGGGTGTGCTGGACGCTCTTCGAGCACGACGCCCGCGGCGGCCCGAAGCTCCCCGACCCCGAGCAGACCCCGTGGACGCACGGCGGCCCGCCGGGACACCTGACCGCCCCCGTGCTTGCCGACGCCGTGACCGACGAGGACCTGCTGTGAACTCCTTCGACCCGGGGGCCGCGGCCGCCGAGGCGACCGCCGCGATCCTGCACGACACCCTGCACGGGACCGAGCGGGGCGTGGTCGTCGACTCCCCGCCCGGAGCCGGCAAGTCCACGCTCGTGGTCCGGGCGGCCCGGGAGCTGGCCGCGGCCGGGCGCCGGCTGATGGTGGTGGCGCAGACGAACGCGCAGGTCGACGACCTGGTGCTGCGCCTCGCCGACAAGGACCCGGGGCTGAAGGTCGGCCGGCTGCACAGCAGCGACGGCGACGCCTACGACCCTGCCCTGCGCGACCTCCCCTCGGTCACCCTCTCGGCCAAGCCCGGCGACCTGGCCGAGCTCCCCGTCACCATCTCCACGGCGGCGAAGTGGGCCTTCGTCAAGGACGTGGAGCCCTGGGAGCACGCCATCGTCGACGAGGCGTACCAGATGCGCTCGGACGCGCTGCTGGCCGTGGCCGGGCTGTTCGACCGGGCGCTGTTCGTGGGCGACCCGGGGCAGTTGGACCCCTTCAGCGTGGTCGGCGCGGAGCAGTGGGCGGGCCTGTCCTACGACCCGTCCGCCTCGGCGGTGAGCACCCTGCTCGCCCACAACCCGCAGCTGCCGCAGCACCGGCTGCCGGTGTCCTGGCGGCTCCCGGCGACGGCGGCGCCGCTGGTCTCCCGCGCGTTCTACCCGTACACGCAGTTCCGCAGCGGTACGGGCCCGGGCGAGCGGCGGCTGTCGTACGGGGTCCCCTCGGACGGGTCGGGGCCGGACCGGGTGCTGGACGAGGCGGCCGAGGCGGGCTGGGGCCTGCTGGAGCTGCCCGCGCGGCACACCCCGCGCACCGACCCGGAGGCGGTGCGGGCGGTGGCCCTGGTGGTCCGCCGCGCACTGGACCGCGGGGCGGTGACCTCCGACGAGCAGTCCCCGGAGCCGGCCCCGCTCACCGCCGACCGGATTGCGGTGGGCACCGCGCACCGCGACCAGGCGGCGGCGGTCCGCGCGGCGCTGGCCGCACTCGGGGTCACGGGGATCACGGTGGACACGGCGAACCGGCTCCAGGGCCGCGAGTACGACCTGACGGTGGTCCTCCACCCGCTGTCGGGCCGCCCGGACGCGACGGCCTTCCACCTGGAGACGGGCCGCCTGTGCGTCCTGGCCTCCCGGCACCGGCACGCGTGCGTGGTGGTGGCCCGGGCGGGCATAGCGGAGCTCCTGGACGAGCACCCCTCGACGGAACCGGTCCAGCTGGGCGTGACGGTGAAGTTCCCCGACGGCTGGGAGGCGAACCACTCGGTCCTCGCGCACCTGGCGGAGCACCGCGTGGCCTGGCGGCCGTGAGGCCCACCCCTCAGGACTTGCGGGTGACGCCCATCCGGGCGGCGAGCACCTCGCCCACCTCGGCCAGGGTGCGCAGTTGCCCGGGGGTCAGGACGTCGATCAGGTGGCGGCGCACCGACTCCACGTGGAGCGGGGCCGCCGCCGTGATCGCGCTCACGCCGGTCTCGGTGAGGACCACCTCCGCGCCCCGGGCGTCGGCGGCCACCTCCTCGCGGCGGACGATGCCACGCTGTTCCATGCGGGTGAGCTGGTGGGACAGCCGGCTGCGCGACCACTGCATCAGCTCGGCCAGCGCGCTGATCCGCATGCGGTGGCCGTCCGTGGAGCCCAGCACCGACAGCACGTCGTAGTCGGCCTCGGAGAGCCCGCTGTCCTGGTTGAGGTCACGTGCGATCCCCGCGTTGACCAGCGGGAACATCCGCCGCCAGGCGTACCAGGCGTCCTGCTCGGGCTCCGTGAGCCACCGGGGCTCGGATGCGGGGGTCATATCTGCACTCTAACCAGATCGATGACACATCATCTACCTGGTTGACACATCACCAACATCCCGCTTTTATAGGTGACACATCAACAACCGCTCGAGACCCATCAGGAGCCCACGCCGTGACCCGCCTCCACGTCATCTCCGCCGCCACCCGCCCCACCTCCTCCGGCCGCCCCCTCGCCCAGTGGGTCACCGAGCAGGCCCGCGAGCACGGCGGCTTCGAGGTCACCCCGGTCGACCTCGCCGAGATCGCGCTGCCCTTCCTGGACGAGCCCGAGTACGCCTCCACCGGGAACTACGTCCACCAGCACACCCGCGACTGGAGCGCCCTGATCGACTCGGCCGACGCCTTCGTCTTCGTCATGCCGATGTACAACGCCGGCTTCACCGCCCCCTTCAAGAACGCCATCGACTTCCTCTACCGCGAGTGGGCCGGCAAGCCGGTCGGCATCGTCAGCTACAGCGGCGGCCCCAGCGGCGGCGCCCCGGCCGCCGAGATGCTGATGCCCGTGCTCAACCGGGTCGGCATGCTGCCCGCCGAGCGCTCCATCGCCATCCCGGGCCTCCCCAAGCTGATCGGCCCCGAGGGCTTCACCGCCCCCGAGGGACTCGCGGGCGAGCTGGCCGGCGTACTCGACGACGTGGCCGGGCTGGCCGCGGAGCGCGCTGCGGAGGCCGTCGCGGTGTAAGCGGACCGCACCCTTGCGCGGCGTTGGACAATGGACGGTGGCCCGGAAGCATTTCGCACGCGCAGCAGGAGGACACGCATGGCAGAGCCGGAGCGGACCCAGCGGAGGCTGCGGCCTGCGCCGCTGCTCTTCGAGCCCTCGGAGGCCGCGGCGGATCCGGAGCACTTCTTCGACCTGGAATCGATAGAGGACCCGCATGAGCTCCTGGCGCGTGCGACCGAGCTGACGCTGGCGTTCCGGGCCGCGCAGGACCGGGCGGTGGAGTACCAGGCCCTGGCCGCCGCGCAGCTCGCGGATCCGGGACGCTTCGACCGACTCTCGCCGGCGGCGATCGCCGACCAGGCGGAGTGGACCGAGGACTACGCCCGCAAGATGATCGAATTCGGCGAGTCCCTCCAACGCAGCCCCGAACTGCCGTAGCCATGTCAGCCTCGCCGGCGTTTGAGGCGCTGGGGGTCCGGGGGCAGGGCCCCCGGCAACGGCGAGCAAGATAGCCCATCAACGCCCACCGCGTCCCGGTTTCCGGTAACTCCCGGAAACCGGTTCGCTACGGCCGGTACACCTGGCATATGACGACGCTGACGACGGCAACCACCTCCCCCGCCCTCGACACGCGCACCGCGCGCCCCGCCACCCACGTCACCCCCCAGGGCGCCGCCTGGCTCGCCTCCGCCTCCGCCCAGCCCCCGCACACCCTCGCCCTCTGGGAGGCCCGGCCCACCGCGCTCGCCACGCTGCCCTGCGGGAACGCCTTCGACGTCGTCAACGTCCCGCTCGTCCTCGGCCGCCGCATCCTGGACCTGCTCTGGTCCGAGGGCCCCGGCTCCGGCCCGGTCGCCGTGCACCGCGGCCGGATGCTGCTCTTCGCCACCCCCGGCACCGCCCACCGCCTTCCCGCCCTGCTGGCGTGGGAGGAATGGGGAGGGTCCCGTACCGCCCCGGCGCCCCTCTGCCACGGCCGCGGCGACGCCGTCACCGTGCCGCCGCTGGCCGCCACCCCCGGCCCTTCCCGGTGGCTCGTGGCCCCCGACGCGCGAACGCCGTGGCTGCCCGGGCCCGAGGCGCTGCTCTGGGCCTTCGTACGGGCGGCCCGCACCCCCGCACCGACCGGACCTGGGGATATCGATTTTTCGTTCCGCGGATCCTCCTGCTAATGTCTACCTCGTCAGCAAGCGCCGCTAGCTCAGTTGGTTAGAGCAGCTGACTCTTAATCAGCGGGTCCGGGGTTCGAGTCCCTGGCGGCGCACAGACGGAAGAAGGCCTCCACGCGAGTGGGGGCCTTCTTCGTTTACGTCGTGATCTTCACCGTGTACGCGCCGGACCGGGTCCGGTCCGCGACCTCGATCCTGATCCGCTCCCCCGGCACCTTGTAGGTCTCGCCCACCTCCAGCGGAGCGTCCGCCAGCGGCGGGTACACCGAGCGGTCCCAGCACGCCTCCGTCTCCGGATGGGCGTCCAGCACCTCGATCGGGCCGCCGCCCGACGCCGCCTCGTTGCGCACCCGGTAGACGAGGACCCCCTCCGTGCAGGTGTCCCCGTCGTTTCCGGCGGAGCCCCGCGCCTCGATGGCGATCGCGCTGCCGGGTCCCGTACGGATCACCGCGAGCCGGGTCCCGCCGGTGCCGCCCGCCACCGGAGCCTGGGCCAGCGGCTGAAGGGTGTGCAGCGAGGAGCCCGACTGCACGCAGTCCACCTGGGTGGCGTCCAGCCAGCCCAGCTTCCACTTGTGCCAGGCGAAGAGGTCCGGGGCCATGCCGAACTGGCTGCCCATGACGTCCCAGTCCCCGACGTACGTGTCCCAGTCGCCCTTGCCGTCCGTGGGCCGGTGGTAGAGGTCGGGCAGGTCGAAGACGTGCCCGGTCTCGTGGGCCAGTACGTTGCGGTCCGGCGGGTGGCGCTCGAAGACGGTGACGATCCGCCGCAGTTCCGCGCCGTCGGCGACGATCGGGCGGTCGAAGTTGACGACCTTCGTGGCGTCGGAGTCCACGCCGGGCGCGTCCGGGTCGGCGACGAAGTAGACGACGTCGTACTTGCCGAAGTCCACTTCGGCGTCGGCGACGGCGACCGCGTCCCGCAGGTAGGCCGCCCGGTCCTCGGGGGCCCAGTCACGCCTTATCCCGTACGCGGTGGACGGTTTGGGCATCCGGATCCACTGCTTCTGCGGGTGCGCGGCCAAGCGGAACCGCCCGTAGGAGGCCTGCTCGAAGAACTCGCTGGTGGCGGGGAAGTAGTCGCCGGCGATCTCCTTGGTCGGGACGGTGCTCCGGTGGTCGGGGAACGAGAGGAAGACCATGACCGCATCGAGGGTGCGCTCGGGCTTGGGGTAGGCGCCGTTCCAGCTGTCCAGGCCCAGGGAGTGGTGCGCCGCCGTACGGGTCAGCGCGCAGGGTCCGGCTCCGGAATCGGCCACCGCGGGCCCCGCGACGAGCGACATGGCGGCGAGCGCCATCAGGGAAGTGAGCGCTGCACCGGTACTTCGGATGCGGGAGCGGTCCACTCCCCCGGGTGGCTGCTGTCGCGTCACATCGACCTCCGGTGGTGGATTTTTCCCTGTTTAGCCACCTTGGGGCGATTGTCTTACTAATGCCCTGTTCCACTGCCCCACACGAGTGAGCAATACGGCAAGCCGGTGACCCCCGGGCTTCACGCACCTGCCTACAGAACGTCACGACCGATCACCCGAGAACAGCGGAAGCCCTCGCATGCTCACAGCCGCGCAGAAACGATCAAGCGATCTTGGTCCGACGAAGCGTCAGCACGCCGAACTCCCGGGCCCCACACGGCGACGCCGCTGGATAGGGCCTCCCGGCAGCCTCTATGATCGGCACACTTTCCTGCACGGACACTCACGAACACTGCGGGAGCCAACGGTGAGCGGAACCTCAGAGGGAACCGGTTCGGCGGCCGACAGCATCCGATCGGCCATTACGGAGCGTCACCCGGCAGTGCCGGCAGTGCCGTCGACCTCACACATTTCAGCCACCTCGGCGGCGCCCCATCGCGCCACCGAGTCCGAGCTGCGCGACTACCGGGCCGCCTTCAACGCGGCCCACCTCGCCATGGCCGTCGTGGACCGCGACGGCTACGTGGTCGCCGCCAACCAGGCCTTCGCCGGACTGCTGGGCAGCGAGCCGCACGCGCTCGTCCACCGGTGCGCCGCCGACCTGGTGGACCTGGCCGCGGAGGCCCGCACCTGGGCCGCGTACCAGGAAGTGCTCCGCGGCCGGCAGGCCCGGCTGCGCTGCACCCGCCGCCTCAAGCACCCCGACGGGCATTCGCTGTGGACCGAGGTCACCCTCGGGCCCGTCCCCGGGACCGGGGACGTCCTGCTGTCCGTGGCCGACATCAGCGACCGGCGCGACCTCCAGGCCCGGCTGCGGCACCTCCAGATGCACGACCCGGTCACCCGGCTTCCCAACCGTGCGCTGTTCTTCGAGCGGCTCTCCGCCGCCCTGGAGGCCTCCTCGTACGAGCACGGCGGCGGCACCGGCCGGATCGGGCTGTGCTACCTGGACCTCGACGGCTTCAAAGCCGTCAACGACACCCTCGGCCACCGCGTCGGCGACCGGCTGCTGGCCGCCGTCGCCGCCCGGCTGACCCAGTGCGCCGACCAGTCCGGATACGGACGCACCGGCGGTCACCTGGTCGCGCGGCTCGGCGGCGACGAGTTCGCGCTGCTCGTGGAGGACTCCAGCGGCACCGACCAGCTCGCCGACCTGGCGAAGAGCGTACTGACCGCCGTACAGGAGCCGTTCGACCTGGCCGGGCAGCGGCTGTCGGTCTCCGCCTCCATCGGGGTGGTGGAGCGGGCCACGGCCGGGACCTCGGCGACCGGTCTGATGCAGGCCGCCGATACGACGCTGTACTGGGCCAAGGCGGACGGCAAGGCCCGCTGGACCCTCTTCGACCCGGAGCGCAACGCGCACCGCATGACCCGCCAGGCGCTCTCCTCCACGCTGCGCCCGGCAGTGGAACGGGGGGAGTTCGAGCTGGAGTACCAGCCGCTGGTGGACCTGGAGAGCGGCTCGGTGCGCGGGGTCGAGGCCCTGGTGCGCTGGAACCACACGCAGTTCGGCAAGCTCACGCCGAATCGGTTCATCGGAATTGCGGAAGAGGACGGGTCCATCGTCCAGTTGGGCCAGTGGGTGCTGCAGACCGCCTGCCGGCAGGCGCGGCGCTGGCAGATCGAGCAGCCCAGCGACGCACCCGTCTTCGTGTCGGTCAACGTCGCCGTGCGGCAGGTGTGGGACTCGGACCTGGTGGGCGACGTCGCGGAGATCCTGGCCGAGACGGGCCTGGCGCCGCAGCTGTTGCAGCTGGAGCTGACCGAGTCCGCGGTGATGGGCTCGGCCGGCCGGCCGCTCCAGGCCCTCCAGGCGCTCAGCGACATGGGCGTACGGATCGCGATCGACGACTTCGGCACCGGGTACTCGAACCTGGCCTACCTGAGCCGGCTGCCGGTCTCGGTACTGAAGCTGGACGGCTCCTTCGTACGGGGCTTCCGCTACGAGGAGGGCACGCACCCGAACCCGGCCGACGAGACCATCGTCGAGGCCCTGGTCCAGCTCGCGCACCGGCTGGGCCTGACGGTGACGGCGGAATGCGTGGAGACGGCGGGGCAGGCGGCCCGCCTGCGGCGCGTCGGCTGCGACACCGGGCAGGGCTGGCTCTACTCCCGCGCGGTGGCCCCGGAGGTGATCGCGGGCATGATCAGCCGCCAAGTGGCCTCGGGCCCCGGACAGTTGGACCGGCCCACACCGCACCCCCCGGTCTGAGCCTGAGTGCCTGTTCTCGAGGCCCTGGCCGGTCTAGGCTCAGCGGATGACCTTGGAATGGGAACAGGTAATCGTTGACTCGGTGGATCCGACGGCTTTGGGACAGTGGTGGGCCGAGGCTCTCGGTTGGGTTGTCGTCTACTCCTCTGACGACGAGTTCGAGATCCGCCCGGCGCCGGATCAGATGCCGGGGCTGGACTTCGTCCGGAACGACGAGATCAAGAAGGCCAAGAGCCGACTGCACCTCGACTTCAGGCCCGATGACCAGGACGCCGAGGTGGCTCGCCTGGTGGCTCATGGCGCGCAGCGTGTGGACATCGGCCAGGGTGAACAATCGTGGGTCGTCTTGGCAGACCCCGAAGGCAACGAGTTCTGCGTCCTCGGCCAGCGGCGTCAGTAAGCAGGTCTGACCCTGCCCGTACGGCAGCCCCCGCCGAGGGGGCTGCCGTACGGTCAGAGGCTCCGCACGAACGCGCCGAACGCCTCCGGGGCCACCGTGAAGGTCGGCCCGTCGGGCCGCTTGGAGTCCCGGACGGCGACGAGGCAGGGCTGAGCGGCCACCTCGACGCACTCGCCGCCACTTGAGCCGCTGTACGAAGCCTTGCGCCAGGCGGCGGCGCCGAGGGTGGCGCACTCCACACACTCGCCGCCGGTAGTACCACTGAAGGACGACTTACGCCATTGCACGCTCGTCAGGTCCAGGCCGTTCCCCATAGCGTTCCTCCATTACGCGAGCGATCAGCGCGGCCGAGCGCTCCGGAGAGAGCGCCGCGGCTTGCAGCCGAGCGTAGCCGACCGAACGTTCCTTGATCACTGGCGGGTTGGCCGTCATGTGGCCGCGGGCATAGCCCTCTTCGTAGATGAGATCCGGTTCGTCGTCAAAGCGAAGGAGGGTGAACGAGCCGAGCATTCCGGTGTGTTGCCCGGCCGAAAAGGGCAGCACCTGGATCTGCACCCACGGTTGCTCAAGGAAGCTCACCAGATGGGTGAGTTGGGCCCGCATGACGTCGGGACCGCCAACCTCCTGATGCAATACGGCCTCACTGAGCACCACCCACAGGGCGGGAGGGTGTTCACGTTCCAGGATGCGCTGCCTCTCCAGGCGCGCCGCCACCAGTTCGTCGACCTGGTCAGGCCGGTCGGCGCCGATCAGGGCACGCGCGTAGGCCTCTGTCTGGAGGAGCCCGTGCACCAACTGGCACTGGAACGTGGAAAGGAACGTCGCCCGGGCCTCCATCTCCGCGTACGCCTGGAACCACGTCGGCAGCACGCTCCGCAGGACCAGGCCCACCAGGCGGGAGAAGTGCCCGTCCGTGCCCAGCGCCGCGTCCACCCGCTCCGAGAAGTCCCGGGTCGGCACCCGCCTCGTGTGTTCGATCATGCCGACCAGCGAGCCCGTGCAGTAGATGATGTCGCCCAACTGCCCTTGTTTCAGCCCGGCCCCTTCTCTCAGGCGGCGGAGTTCGTAGCCGTAGTAGTCCAGCGGCGAGGCGCTGGGGTCGAGGTCGCGGGCTTGGACCATGGACGGTCACCCCCATGGAGACGTGGGTCGGATGCAGCCTGTGGCTGAGCGTAATGACTGCAACACGTCCAGTGTTGGGAATCCCGCAACCATGTCACACACCTCCGCCCCGCACCCGGGAAGCGGGGTGCGGGGCGGGGTGTCGCTCGGCGCGGGGTGGGGGGAGATCAGCAGGCGCCGAGGTCCTTCCAGACACCCCATTCACCGGTGGTGCCCGGCGTCTCGTTCTGCGTCCACCACTGGGCCTTGTACTTGCGGCCGTTGTGGGAGACCTCGTTGCCGGCGGTGTAGATGGTGCCCGCGACGTACGCCGGTGTCGATCCACAGCCGGTGGGCGGCGTGGTGGTCGGCGGCGTCGTGGTCGGCGGCGTCGTCGTCGGAGGCGTGGTCGTCGGCGGGGTGGTGACCGGCGGCTGCGTCGCGGAGCCGAGGGCGTCCGAGATCTGGTTCAGCAGCGTGGTGTTGTTGTCCAGGCCGAGCAGGGAGTACATCATCGCGCCGGCCAGCCCGCGCTGCTTGCCGTAGTCGACCCGGGCCTGGATGGACTTCTGGTTCAGGCCGGTGAAGAACTCGCCGTCCTTGTAGAAGTACGAGGCCTTGGCCTGGTCGTCCCAGAAGGTGGTCGCCGGGTTGTCGACGATCCCGCCGAGCTCCTTGTAGTTGGCGATGCCGGCCTGCTGGCTGGTGGGCCGGGCGGCGGAGGCGCCGGTGGCGGTCTGCGCGAGGCCGTTGGTGGTCCCGGCGGGGACGCCCTTCCAGCCGCGGTAGTAGAACTCGTATCCCAGCGTCAGCTTGTTGGCGGGGAAGCCGCCCGCGATCCCGTAGGCCGCGTTGCCGTCGATCCAGGAGTCGATGGCGTTGTCGATGCTGTACTTCTGGGTGCCCGGCGCGATCGGGTCGGTCGGGTCGGCCGCCGAGGGCTGGAGCGGGGACTGGTGGTACGTCGGCCCGTCGCCGTCCCAGGCGCCGTGCATGTCGTACGTCATGATGTTCGCGTAGTCGAGGTACGCGCCGATCTTGTCCGTCTCGATGTACTTGATCTTGTCCTGGCCGGCCGGGAGCGCCGAGGTCAGCAGGTACTTCTTGCCGCCGTTGGCCGCGCCGTGGGCGTCGAGCTGCTCGCGGAACTCCTTGAGCAGGAGCGTGAAGTTCTGCTTGTCCTCGGGGGCGTAGTGGTTGCCGAGGTGGCCGCCCGCCGAGCCCGGGTACTCCCAGTCGATGTCGATGCCGTCGAAGATCCCGGCCGCGACGCCCTGGCCGCCGTAACCGCCCTCGACCGGCAGGTTGCCCTTGATGTACTGGTCGATGCAGGAGGAGACGAGCTTCTTGCGGGAGGCGTCGGTCTTCGCCGCGTCGCTGAAGAACTTCGAGTAGGTCCAGCCGCCGAGCGAGATGTTGATCTTCAGGTGGGGGTACTTGGCCTTCAGCTGCTTGAACTGGTTGAAGACGCCCACGATCGGCTGGTCCCACTTGTCGGCGACCCCGCTGACGCTGTCCGCCGCGCTGAAGGACTTCTGGTAGTCGGCGTACGAGTCGCCCGCACCGTCACCGGCGTTGGGGTTGTTGTCGTCGCCCGCCGCCTTGTTCGCCTCGAAGCAGGTGAGGTTGGTGGGGTGGATGTTGCCGAACGAGTAATTGATGACGTCCAGCTTGCCCGCTATGCCGCGGGTGTCGAGGTGCTTGGGATAGAAGGCGTTCCCGTACACGCTCCACTGGTCGTAGTAGGCGATGCGGACGCCGCCCGCCGCGGCGGTGGTTCCGGCGTCGGCCGCCTGGGCGGCGGTGCCGAGTCCCGCGAAGGAGGCAAGCGCTCCGGCTGCCAGCGCTGCCGTGGCGGCGGCAGCGACGAGAGATTTACGGATGTGCATGGAACAGCCTCCGGAAGTGGGGGGAGGGCATCACGAGTGGGTGAGAGAAGAGATAGCGATCACCCGAGGCCTGAGTCAATGGTTTGGACCAAAGAAGGACTAGACCACTCGTCGCGTAGATCCCCCGGTCAGGGAGCTGAGCACACATCAGAACCTGTTGGCCGCCCCCAGTGACGAGCGGTTTAAGTTTCCCTTCAGACACCGTCCCGCAAGGCTTTGGCAACGAACCAGCCAAACCATCGAAGACTGTTCATGCACATCCGTAAACCGTTCCTAGCCAGTACGCATCAGTGAGTCTTGGACCGACTGATGCGTACTGGGCGCGTCCCGAACGGTGTTGGGCGCGCTGATCCCCTGCTTTCGCCTCCCGCTCGGTGACACGCTTCTTGGGGCGCAGTCCGTTCCGGGTGGGCAGGTTCTCTCGCACGCTCTGGTGCCCGATTCGGCCTGGACGGTCCGATGCCCACGACGATCACTCCGGTCGTCGTGGGGCGGTGCCGTCCGTCGCCGGATCGGGTGCCCAAGGGCGCGTCGTCCGATCGCGATGCTCGCCGCATCGTGCCGGGTGGTGGTGCGGTGGGGCGCGGTCATGGGCTTCTGCCAGTGCTGCGCGCCCCACATGCTGCTGTACGCGGGATCGACCGCGACGATCGCCAGGCCCTGCTCGGCAGCCATCGACACGAGCCGCGCACGGAGTTTCCCGGTGGGGATGCCGGAGATCAGCTGCCGGAACCTCTTCTTCCCGCCGTGCTTCTCGCGGGTCTTCTCCTCAGTGAAGTCGAGGTTTTCGATGGCGATCGCGTGAACACCACACCGCTGCGCCCAGTGGAGGAGGCGGGTGATGGCGTGGCGGATCTGCGCGTCCCGGTGCTGGGCCGTACCGGTGAGGTCATAGGGGAAGCGATGGGGTTCGCCGGCCGGGTTGCCGTGGGTGTCGAGTCGCCAGGCGGCGAAGTGGTCAGCGTTGGTGTCCACGCCGATGATGCCGTTCGCGCGGGCGGCCTCAAGGGGCACGGTCTGGACGGCGGGACGGGTCCAGGCGACGTCCAGGTACCAGCGGCCCCGCGAGGTGTCGTAGTGGATGCGGTAAGCGACGGCCCGGTCCGCGCACACGCGGTCGCGCCACTCCTCGCCCCGGTGGGCGAACGCGACGCGCGCCGTCAGCGTGTACCGGCCGTGCGGGCTGTTGGCGTAGCCGGTGAGAGGGGCTGGCAGCTTGACGCTGACCTCGCCGTCGGGGGTGACCCGGATGGTCTCGTTGCCGAACCTCTTCCCGGACTCGCCGTCGGCCGAGAGGAACCAGCGTGCGGCCTCCCACCGTTCTCGCCACTGCGGTTCCGTAAGACCGGCGGCCGCCAGGTGGTGGCGGGTGTTCGCCAGCTTCCTGCCGCCCCGCACCACCCGTACCCGACCCGCCTCACGATCAGCGGCAACGGCCGCATGCCGAGCCTCCAGGGCAGCCAGTCGTCGGGACTTGGCAAACCACTCACGCTTCGACCGGTAGCCGCCCGGGGCGCGTTTGGTGCCCTTCTCTCCGATAGGGCGGGCCAGCCGGTGGCGGAGCATACGGATCCCCGCATCAAGACTCGCCAGGTGGGCAGCCTGCGCGCGGCGGGACAGCGCCCACTGGTCGTGCGTGGTCTTCGTCAGGCTCCCCGCCCACCGTGACGACGACAACGGGGTCAACTCCCGCTTCCGGTCGGCCCACGTGGTGTTCGAATGCTCCAGGGCGTCCGAGCAGCGGACCTTGAGGTCATGTCCAGCCAAGGCCCCCAGGTGCGCACCGACCAATCGCAGCACCGTCTCATCCTCAGGGGTCAGGCCCTTGAGCCGGTCACGTATCGACACACCCAACGGTCCCGACACAACGAACGGCGCGGCAATCCTGCGGAGCTCCTTTCTCGGCTCACCCACGCCGAGCCGCCGCCTCCAGGGCCTTGGCCGCCCTGTCCCTCGCACCGCGGCGTCCGTACAGGCGAGCGCAGAACGAGATCAGAGCCTCCGCCATGTCCCGGACCGGATCGTCATTGGCCTCTCCGTCATCCAGTACGACGAGGCGACGGCCGTGCGCGGACAGGGCAGCTTCGACCAGGCCGACGTTCATGCACCCGAGACGGTCCTTGTGCTCCACCACCACACAGGTCACATCAGGGTCGGCCAGTAGGCGCCGCACCTTCGACCGGGAGCCGTCCGTCCCGGAACCGGTCTCCGACTCCACACGAACCACCCGGCGACCGGTCTTCGCCGCCCACTGCGAAAGACGCGCCACCTGACGCTCAAGATCCGCGCTTTGGTCATCCGACGACACGCGCGCATAGAGGCCGACACCACCGACCGCTTGAGGCACGCCATGTGCTTCCACATTCACCAGGATCGTGCGCGGCCCGACCCTTTGAGCCGGCACCGGCAACGTCCCCTCACGGAACCAGCGATACGCGGTCTGCGGATGCACACCCTGCGCTCTCGCCCACTCCTTCAGGTTCATACCCACGACCGTAACGACACTCACTCAAACGCACTATCACTCACAGGAGTGGCTTGACGGCGTAAGAACTACCGACCTGCGCCGAGCCTTCCACCGGCATCCCGTACGCATCCGCGACGAGCTTGTACGAGCGCAGTCGGGCCGCCCCGCCGTGCGCGTTGGCGGTCAGCATCAGCTCGTCCGCGCCGGTCCGCTTGGCGAGGTCGTCGAGCCCGGTGCGCACCTCGTCGGCGGTGCCGTGGACGACGTTCGCGAGCCAGCCGTCCACGAACTCCCGCTCCATCGGAGAGAAGGGGTACGCTGCCGCCTCCTCGGGCGTGGGGATCAGTCCGGGCCGTCCGGTGCGCAGCCGCAGCATCGACAGTGCGCCCGTGAGCACCTGGGCCCGCGCCTCGCCCTCCGTGTCGGCGGCCAGCGCCGAGACTCCGATGACGGCGTAGGGGGCGTCCAGTACGGCCGAGGGTCGGAAGCTCTGCCGGTAGAGGTCGAGCGCGGGCAGGGTGCCGGCCGCCGAGAAGTGGTGCGCGTAGGCGAAGGGCAGGCCGAGCTCCCCGGCGAGCTTCGCGCTGAAGCCGGAGGAGCCGAGCAGCCACAGCGGCGGCCGGCCGGCCGGACCCTGCACCGGGCCCGGTACGGCGTGCACGCGGGCGTACGGGTGCCCGTCCGGGAAGTCGTCGTCGAGGAAGCGGGTGAGCTCCGCGAGCCGCCGGGGGAACTCGTCCGCGGCCTCGTCGAGCCGCCCGGGCCCGCGCAGCGCGGCGGCCGTGCGCCCGTCGGTGCCGGGGGCCCGGCCGAGTCCGAGGTCGATCCGCCCCGGGGCGAGCGCCTCCAGGGTGCCGAACTGCTCGGCGATGGCGAGCGGGGCGTGGTTGGGCAGCATGACGCCGCCCGAGCCGAGCCGGATGCGGGAGGTGTGCGCGGCGAGGTGGGCCAGGATCACGGCGGGCGAGGAGCTGGCGACGCCGGGCATGGAGTGGTGCTCGGCGACCCAGTGGCGGTGGTAGCCGCGGGACTCGGCGAGCCGGGCTATGGCCACGCTGGTGCGCAGGGACTCGTGGGCGGTGCTGCCGGCGCCGACGGTGACGAGGTCCAGGACCGAGAGCGGGACGGCCGCCCGGCCCCGTGCGGTGCCGCGTATCCCGCTCCGGCCCTGCTGTCGATGTGCGTCCCCGACGTCCCCGATGTCACTCATCGTCGCTCCCGTCTCGCTGTGTCGCCCTGTTTCGTCCGTACGAAGAACTCGAACCGTGAGCGGCCGCCGGGCATTCCCAGGCACAGTGGGACAGTGCGCGTGACCATGGCATATGCCAGCGGAGTAGATCCAGGCGAGGAGACGTGATTGAGCCATCAATCTTCTCAACAGGCGCTCCACATGGGCCGCTTGATGGCTATCGTGGTAGGGCAAGCGGTAACAACCTGCTAGGGGGAAACCGTGGCGCTGAAGCCCGAGCCGACCGCGCCGTTCCACTCGGTGCAGTACGCACTACGCGTACTCGAAACGATCGCACGGCACACCGGTGGTGTGACCGACGTGCAGATCGCGCGTGAGACCGGCCTGCCCGCAGTCCATCTCGCTCCGATGCTGCTCATGCTGCGCCGGGAGGGATATGTCCTGCAGGTGTCCGACGGCGCCTACGCCATAGGGGATTCCCTCGTCCTGCTCGGCTCCGGCATCGACCGTCAGCAGGCGCTGACGGACAAGCTCCAGGAGACCCTGGACCGGCTGCGCGACTCCGTCGGCGCGGCCGTCTACATCAGCCGGTACGTGGACGGTGAGGTCAGGATCACGCAGTTCGCGGACAGCCCGCGCACCCCGAAGGTGCACGAGTGGGTCGACTTCCGCTCCGCCGCGCACGCCAGCGCGGTCGGCAAGTGCCTGCTGACGCAGCTCGACCTGAACGGGCGGCGCGACCACCTGTCCCGTCACAAGATCGCCCGGCTGACGTCGAAGACGATCGTGAACGAGCGGATCCTCTTCTCCAAGCTGGACTCCCAGCCGGCCACCGTGCCGGTCCTGGACCTCCAGGAGTACGCCGTGGGCACGGTCTGCGCGGCGGTCCCGATCACGGCCGGAGCCTCGGTGGGCTGCCTGGCCCTGTCGATGCCGGTCGAGCACGCGCACCGGCTGCGGGCCGCGGCGGACACGCTGAACCGGAAGGCGGCGCCGCTCCTGCTGTCGCTCACCCTCTAGAAGGGGCCAAAGGCAAAGGGGGGCAGTCTGCCCGGAAAACACTTCGGGCGGTTCCCGGTGAACCGGAAACCGCCCGAAGTACAGGTGCGCCGCCAGGGACTCGAACCCCGGACCCGCTGATTAAGAGTCAGCTGCTCTAACCAACTGAGCTAGCGGCGCCTGACAGAGAAAATACTACCTGGTCCTCCGGGGTGCTCAAAACCAGCACCCGGCCCTCACCCCCGGAGGTACGCGAGGACCGCCAGCACCCGGCGGTGGGTCTCCTCGGCGGGCGGCAGGTCCAGCTTTCCCAGGATGTTCCCGATGTGTTTGCCGACGGCCGCCTCGGACACCACCAGGTCCCGGGCGATGGCCCCGTTGGACTTCCCCTCCGCCACCAGGCCCAGCACCTCCCGCTCGCGCGGGGTCAGCGCGGAGAGCGGATCGCGCCGCCGGCGCAGGAGCTGGCGTACGACCTCCGGGTCCACCACCGTGCCGCCGCCGGCCACCGTGACCACCGCGTCGAGGAACTGCTCCACCTGCCCGACCCGGTCCTTGAGGAGGTAGCCCACGCCGCTGCCGTCGCCGGAATCCAGCAGGTCGGCGGCGTACGAGCGCTGCACGTACTGGCTGAGCACCAGCACCGGCAGGCTCGGGCGGGCCGCCCGGAGCTCCACGGCGGCGCGCAGTCCCTCGTCGGTGAGGCCGGGGGGCATCCGTACGTCGGTGACCACGATGTCCGGGTCGTGCGCGGCGACGGCGGCGCGGAGCTCGACCGCGTTCCCGACGGCGGCCGCCACCTGGTGGCCGAAACGCGTCAGCAGACCGACGAGCCCTTCGCGGAGCAGGACGCCGTCCTCGGCAAGGACGATCTTCAAGGGCGCGCTGGCTCGCTGGTGGGGCTGCTCACCGGGCACGGAATCTCCAGGCTCAGAACGGTCGGCCCGCCGGACGGGCTGGTGATCGTCAGTGTGCCATCGAGGACCGCGATCCGGTCGGCGAGTCCGGTCAGTCCGGATCCGGCGGCCGGATCGGCGCCGCCGCGCCCGTCGTCCCGTACGTCGATCAGCAGCGCGGTGCCGGTGTGCCGGGCGGCGACGGCGGCGCGGGCGGCGCCGCTGTGCTTGCCGATGTTGGCGAGGGCCTCGCAGACGCCGAAGTAGGCGGCGGCCTCGACGGACTCGGGCAGCCGGGGCAGCGCGGAGTCGATGGCGGTGTCGACGGGGACAGCGGAGCGCTCGGCGATGTCGGCGAGGGCGCCGGTGAGGCCGTAGTCGGTGAGCACCTGGGGGTGGATGCCGTGGATCAGTTCGCGCAGTTCGGTCAGGACCTTGCCGGCTTCGTCGTGGGCGGCGGCCAGCTGGTCGGCGAGCGGTCCGGGCGGTGCGTCGAGACGGGCGAGGCCGAGGCTCATGGTGAGGGCGACGAGCCGCTGCTGGGCGCCGTCGTGGAGGTCGCGCTCGATGCGGCGGCGCTCGGCCTCGAAGGCGCCGACGAGGCGGGCGCGGGAACGGGTGACCTCGGCGAGGCGGCCCTGGAGCTCGCTCTCGCGCGGGGCGAGGAGGGCGCGGGTGAGGGCGGCGCGGGCCCCGGCGAAGGATCCGAGCGGATAGAGGAGGACGGGGAGGAGGACCGCTCCGGCGGCGGCGATCGCGAAGGCCTGGGGGTAGGTGGTGATCAGCCAGACCTTGACGATCTTGGCCTCTCCGTCGCCGAGGGCGAGCTGGAGCGGGGCGGTGAGGAGCGCGAGGGGAAGGCCGAGGAAGAGGGCGAGGGCGGAGAGGTCCACCCACCAGAGCAGGAAGCCGTGCAGGACGGCGTAGCCGAGCTCGCGCCAGGTGGCCTGCTCGCGGTAGCGCAGCCGGGCCCAGGCGGCGAGGCCGGGCTCGGCGGGGGTGCGGTGGGGGCTGGGGGCGGGGTCGGTCTCGACGAGGCGCAGGCGGCGGCGCTCGACGGCGGCGGTGGGGATTCCGGCGAGGCCGAGCAGGGCGAGGAGGGGGAGGCCGACGAGCACGATGCTGAGAGTGGCGCCGACTGTGGTGAGGAGGACGAGGGCGAGGAGCACGGGGATGCCGGTGAGCGCGCTTCCGGCGAGGTAGCCGGCGGCGCGCCAGGGCCAGGCGGTGCGGAGGTAGTGGGGGCGGGTCAGTGCCTGCCAGGTGGTGCGGGCGTCGTTGCCGTTGTCGTTGCCGGTGCCGTTGCCGGTGCCGGTGCCTTTGCCGTCGTCCATGCGGGCCAAACTATCCGCGGCGGTGGGGCGGGCCCATGGGCCCAGGGGGCGGGCGGGGGGGTATGGCCGGACCTACCTGGGTGGGGGGTGTGCGGGTGGCCGCTGCGCGGAGCCTTCTCCCCGCCCCGCCCTTTCTCCGTATCCCGGGCTCTGCCCGGACCCGGTCCTCAAACGCCGGCGGGGCTGGAATTGGGCCAGGCTGAGATGGATGCCATCACGCCAATTCCCGTGCTGCAGAGCGTCGTTCGTCTCCGTGGTGCCACAGGGTCCGAGCTGTCCGGACGGCGCGGAGGGGCTCCGTCCGGAGCGATCGGTTTGAGACGGGCCGGTCTCCGGCAGGGTGCGGGGGTGGGCCACGCTGCGGCCAGGTGCACGTCGGGGGCCACGGGGGAGGAGACCACGCATGGCGTGGGACGAGTGGGAACAGCTGAAGCAGGACGCCGCCCAGGGGCAGGGGCCGCAGATGCGGCTCAATTCGGCCCTGCCCGATGACGGGCCCGCTGGGGCGACGGAGACCGTCACCGGGGGCTATCAGTCCATCCAGAACGTGTGGAACAAGGCGGGTGAGGGCGTGGGAGGGCTGCGGGAAGGGCTGGGCAAGGCCCTGACCCAGCTGGATGACGGGCAGCAGGGGGCCGATGCCGCGGGGTGCCTGACCGCGGGGGCCCAGAAGGACGTGTACGGCTCCTGGTCCCGGTACCTCAGGAGCGTCGGTGAGCGCTGCGGCAGCATCAAGGAGACGCTGGAGCAGACCGGCCACCTCCTCCTCTCGAACGACGAAGCCGTCAAGGCCTCGTTCGCCGCCATCGACAGCCGGTACGCCGACACGCCCGCTGTCGGCGGCCAGGGTCCGGGGCGGTGACGGGCCGCCATGGATCTCGCGACGCTCAAGGCACTGCAGCCGTCCGAATTCGCGCAGGCGGCTGACGGCTACCGCGCGAGCAGCGACATGGCCTCCGCGGCCAAGGACCACATCGACAACGTCGTCGCGGCCAGCATGCGCGGTTCCCTCAAAGGGGAAGCCCGGGACGCCGCGCTCGCGGAGCTGAAGCAGCTGTCGGCCAACTTCCACTACGCGCAGATCGAGTGCGGGCTGGTGAGCACCGCGCTCAACGGGTTCGCCCACGACATGAACACGGCCCGCGGGAAGCTCCTGTCCGCGCTCGGCGACGCGGAGGCACTCAAGTGCACGGTCGGCGCCGACGGCAGCGTCACCTACCCGGCCGGACAGTCGCGCAACAGCGTCGAGCTGCCGCCCCCCGGCGGCACGGTCGCCGCCGGCGCGGAGCGCCGGGCCCCCGGTGCCCCGTCCGCCGTCCCCCCGTCCGCCCTCGCCCGCATGGGCGCCGACCCCAACCCCCACCGCGCCGAGGCGATCGCCCTCGCGGACCGCATCGCCGCCGCCCTCAAAGAGGCGACGGAGGCGGACGCCAAGTGGGAGCCGAGGATACGGGCGCTGAAGGCCGACGACGACCTCACCGTCTCCGCGCACGACCTCGCCGACGCCCAGTCGGACATGAAAGGCGTATCGGCGGCCGGCCTGAGCTACCTGGATTCCATCGGCGGGCCGCCGTACAACGCCACCCCCGTGCAGAACGCCGACTGGTGGAAGGGGCTCACCCCCCAGGAACGGGAGGCGTATCTCTCCCTCTACCCCGAGCTCGTGGGCAGGCTGGACGGCCTGCCCGCCGAGGTCAGGGACGAGGCCAACCGGATCGTGTTCGTCGAGAAGCAGGCCGAGTACCGGATCAGGCTGGACGCGATCCCGAAACCGCCCGCCAACGAGTGGACCATTGTGATGCACCTCAGAGGGGGCGCCGAAGTCCATACCGACGAATGGAACGACTGGGACCGGAAGTACGGCGACGACTACCGCCACCTCACCGGCTCCCTCCACGGCATGAAAGCCATCGGGGACCGTTTCGACATCACCGGAACCGAAGGGCTGCCCGAGGCGTACCTGCTCGGCTTCAGCCCCGACGGGCACGGGCGCGCCATCGTCGCCACCGGAAACCCGGACACGGCGCAGCACCAGGCGGTGTACGTGCCGGGAACGGGGTCCAACCTGGACGGCATCGGGGGCGGCATCGACCGGATGACCGATCTCTGGCGCCAGACCCACCAGTTGTCCCCGGGCGCCTCGGTGTCGACCATCACCTGGCTGGGCTACGACGCTCCGCAGGACCCCGTCAAGGACGCTCCCTTCGAGCACTACGCCTACGACGGCGCCCCGGCCTACCGCCAGTTCATGGACGGCCTCGACGCCTCCCACAGCGGCCCCGGGGAACCGCACCGGACGGCCATCGGTCACTCGTACGGCAGCACCCTCATCGGGGCCGCGGCAGAGAGGGGCGATCTCAACGCCGACGACGTGATCTTCGCCGGAAGCCCGGGGGTCAAGGTCGGTTCGGCCGAGCAGATGGACGTACCGAAGGGGCATGTGTGGAACGAGGAGGCCGACGGTGACGACGTGCCCGACATCGGCCGTTACGGTCACGGCGGCAGCCAGGGGAGGTACGGCGGCGGAATTTTCATCATCCCCAGCGACGACCTCTTCGGGGCGAACCAGATGAACACCGACGCCGAGGGCAGCGGCCCCGACGCAACCAAAAAAGTGAAAGACCACAGCGATTACTGGGACCCGGGCACGACCGCGCTGAACAACCAGGCGCGGGTCGTGATCGGCGCGTACCAAAGTGTCACCGCTCCCGAGTAGCGCGATGCTCCTTCTCTTCACCGGATGAGGCATGACTGACAACGACACCAGTAAGTCCCCGACCGGCACGACGGCCCCGCAGATCCCGTCCGCGGGCATTGCGGGCACCGAGCAGGCGGTCGCCGCCGTGAAGGCGATCTCCAGCCAGCTCTACGACTTCGTGGGGGTGCCCGGTAAGGCATCGGCGCCGGGGCCCGGCGTCCGGAAGTGCGCGGGCAAGGACCCGGAGACCTACTTCCGGGTCCACCATCCGTGGAACTTCCAGCCGACGTCCGGTGCCGACAACGACACCGCCATGGCGAACCTCAAGGAGAAGCTGAGCACGGGCGGCTGGGTGGTCAAGGACTCCTACCGCGACAACAGTGCCAACCAGAACCTCAACCTCATCGCGGACAACGACGCCAGGAGGGTGAGCGTCTGGGTCGTCGCGTACAGCAAGCACGCCACCCCGAGCCTCGGCATCGAGGTGGCGTCCGGCTGCTACCGGGTACCCGAGGGGCAGACGGTCGAACACTCCTGAGCCGAGAATCGGCCAAGACACCCCCTAGGGCCGGTGGCAGGGCGCTTTGACGTCCAAGCCCTTGAGGTAGCGGTCGTACTCGTTGTCGGGGAGCGGGTCGGATCCGACCTTGCACAGGACCTCGCGCCAGGCGGTGACGTCGATGGTGCGGCGCATGAGGGAACCGTCGGCGCCGAAGGTGAGGATCGAGCCGTCCGGGGCCGTGAACATCTGCACGGTGTCCTTCGCGCCGACGACCTGTATCTCCACCGCCCAGGTGCCGCGCGACTCTCCGGTTCCGGCGTCCCAGAACTGGAACGTGGCGTCCTTGCCGGTACCGACGACCTGGACGACGAAGCGCGAGTCGCGGTTGAACACCACGCTTCGCTGACCGTCCCGGACGGCGACCGCGCTGCTGAGGACGATGCGTCCGGAGGCCACGTCCAGGATGGAGATGCGGTTGTCGCCGTCGATGGTGGCGACCTTGTCACCGCTGTGGCTGACGGTGAGCTCGCCCTTCATGTCCTCCGCCGTCTTGCGCACCTGCTTGAGGCGGTTGCCCTTGGTCACGCGCAGCACCGTGACCTTCCGGTCCTCCTGGAGCACGAGGGTCTTGCGGTCCCCGCTGACGGACGAAGAGTCATAGGTCCCGGTGCCCGCCACCTCCTGGACGACCTTCCAGGTACGGGTGTCGGTCACCGATATGCCTTTGTTGCCCGCGCCCACCAGGTGGATTCCGTCGGGGAGGAAGAACAGCGGCACGTTCACCGGGCTGTCCACCACGGGCGAGCCGATCTGGGCTCCGGTCTTCGGGTCCCAGAGGGTCAGGGTGCCGGCCTTCTCCACCACCACTCTGGAGCCGTCCCCGTTGGCGATCACACCGTCCTTGGTGGTGTCGTCCCGGACGACGGGGATGCCGATGTGCCCGAGCCGCTGCACGCCCGCGTCGGTGACCGTCCAGAGGTCCGTACGGCCCTCCTTGCTCCGGAAGGCGAGCCTATGGTCGGGGGTGAGCTCCTCGGCCTTCAGCTGCGTGACCTCGCCCTGCATGTGCCGTGACGCCTCGCCGTTGGCCACCACCGCCCGTGCCAGGGCCTGCGCCGATTCTCCGGTCGGCTCGGTCGCGTAGGCGTACAGCGCGTACTGCGCGGCCCTGCGCGGGTCGGTGGACGCCATCTCCAACGCGCGGGCGGCGAGAGCCAGGGAGGCTGATGTGCGAGCGCGGGCCAGTGCCTCGTCGCGCTGCTGCCAGGTGAGGAAGCCGGCGATCAGGGCGGTCACCAGGAGGAGGGACAGAGCGGTGACAGCACCACGCAGCATGCGCAGCATGCACCGCGCCGCGCGGCGATGGCGGAGGTCCTCGCTGTCGATCTCGTCCTTGCTCTGGCCTCGGATTGGAGCGAGCAGGGCGGCCACGGCGTCACGAAGCGGGGCATCGCGTAAGGAGAACTGTTCGGCGGCGCGGACGGCGGTGAGGTCCACCCAGAAGGGTTCTTTGGCGAACTTGCCCCGCAGAACCTCCGGGAGGCAGGTCGTACGCGACCAGTCCCAGTCGTTGACGGACGGGTCCCAGGCGATGGCGCCGTCGCTGACCGCGATGAGGAACCGGTCCATGGGCCGGTGTTCGATCCAGAACTCGATCTCCTCGCGGACCCACCTCGACCGCGCCGCCGCGGGTGAGGCGACGTAGATGAAGTACCGGGAGTCGGACAACTCCTTGAGGATCGCCGCGCCGAGGTCACTGGTCGCCGCGAGGCTGGTGGTGTCGCGGAAGACATTGACGAGCTGGCGCCGGGCCCAAGGGCGCGCAAGGCGGTGCAGACCGCGCTGGAGCGCCTGGGCGAGCGGGACGTCCTGCTGATGGCTGTACGAGATGAAGGCGTCTCGCCTGTAGTGGCGTTCGCCCATGACCGCCCCCCGGCTTGGCTGGATACCCTGATGCGGTCGCGCCGAACTCGTAGGGTGCCATGGAGAGTTACGCGGAGCGACGGCAGGCCCCGTAGAAACTGCATGCCGAACTGACCGCCCGCATCTCCGTCGTTGAGCTCGGCGACGGCGAGGGCCTGCGGTGTCGATCCGGTCGCGCATGAGCGGCGCTGGGCACGGACGCCGGAGCTGCGGGCGGAGATCGAGGCCGTACGGCAGGTGCTTCTGTCGCTCGCGCAGGCACTGAACGAGGTGGCGGGGGTCGGTGACCTGATCACCGTACGGGTGCCACAGCAGACGGCGGCGGACACCCCCTCCTGACCCTTCAGCCCCGCCGGCGTTTGAGGCGCGGGGGTTCGGGGGCTGGCCCCCGCAGCGGCGCCGCAGCCGGCTAGCGGTCCAGGAGGTCCGACCGGCCGTGGGTCTCGTAGGCCGCCAGGAGGGTGGACAGGGCGGCCGCGTCCAGTTGCTCGTAGCCGCCCGAAGGGGTGCGGGACCAGACCGGGTCCGGGCAGCGGAAGCCGGCGCGGCGCAGCGAGACCCGGTGGATCTTGTTCGTCGCCGTGACCGGCATCGTCCCGACCAGCCGGACGTACCGCGGGGACATCTTCGTGCCCAGGTCCGGCTGCGCGGACAGGAAGGCGGCGAAGGCCGACGGGTCGAAGGCCGCGCCCTCCCGGAGGGAGACGGCTGCCATCACCTGGTCGCCCGCCACCTCGTCCGGGACCGCGTAGACCGCGACCGCCGCCGCGGCCGGCCAGCGGGCCAGGATGTTCTCGATCACCGCCGCGGCGAGGTTCTCGCTGTCGACCCGGAGGCGGTCGTCCGTGCGGCCCGCGAAGTAGAGGAAGCCCGCCGCGTCGCGGAAGAAGAGGTCTCCCGTCCAGTACCAGCCGTCCCGGGTGCGTTCGGCCTCCGCGTCCGGGTTGCGCCAGTAGCCCTCGAAGAGGCTGCGGCCCCGGTTGACCAGTTCGCCGATCGCGGCGGAGCCGTTGAGCAGGCGGCCCGCCGGGTCGAGCACCGCGGCCGGGCATTCCAGGCCCGTCCGCGGGTCGATCACCGCCAGGTCGTCGCCCTCCCCCGCCCGGCCCAGGGCGCCCGGCGGGGTGTCGGGGGTGCGCTGGACGGAGGCGCCGCCCTCGGTGGCCCCGTAGCCCTCCACCAGCCGGACCCCGAACCGCTCGGCGAAGCGCTCCGCGTCCACCGCCCCGGCCTCGGTGCCGAAGCCGAGCCGGAGGGAGTGCGTCCGGTCGTTCGGGCCCGGGGGCGTGGCCAGGAGGTATTGGACCGCCCGTCCGACGTAGGTGAAGTACGTGGCCCCGTACGCCCGTACGTCGTCCAGGAACGCGGAGGCCGAGAAGCGCCGGCGCAGCGCCACCGCGGCCCCGCCGGCGAGCGCCGGGAGCCAGTCGGCGATGACGGCGTTGCCGTGGAAGAGCGGCATGCAGATGTAGTGGACGTCGTCCGGGGTGACCTGGAAGCGGCGGGCCAGCGCGGAACCGGCCGCCGCGAGCCGGCCCTGGCTGCAGATGGCGGCCTTGGGGGCGCCGGTGGAGCCGGAGGTGAAGTAGAGGAGCAGCCGGTCGCCGGGGGCGGGCGGGCGCAGGGCGGCTTCGCCGGGCTTGGCGGCCGCGTAGGGGGCGAGGAGGGCCGCGTACTCCTCGGTGTCGGTGATCAGGATGCGTACGCCCGGCAGGTCGAGGCCGCGTAGGAGGGGCAGGTGGGCCTGTTCGGTGATCAGGATCCGGCAGTCGGTGTGCAGGATGTCGCGGGCCAGTTCGGGGCCGCGCCGGGTGGGGTTGATCCCGGCGACGGCGGCCCCGGCGAGGGCCGCCGCGCCGAGCCAGAACGGGAACTCGGGGGTGTTGTCGAGCAGGAGCCCGAGGTGCGGCTCGGCCCCCGGAGGCATGAGGTCGACGAGGAGCGCGGCGCGTGCGGCGGCCGCCTGGGCGGTCCGGTGGTGGCTGAGGACACCGCCGGCGTGCCTCAGCCCGGGCCGGTGGTCGCCCCATTGGCGCGCTATGAGCTCCGCGACGGTCTCGGGTTCGGTCGTCGGCGTCGTCGTCGTCCGCATGCCGCCCGAGGGTAGCTGACGTGACGTCAGAACTGAACGTCAGAACTGGACGTCGGAGCAGGCGTAGAAGGCCATCGGGGTGTCGTTGACGGTCCAGACGGCCAGGATCAGGTGCCGGCCGGTCTTGCCGCTCGGCATGGCTCCCTGGTGGACGGTGGTCATGGCGGGCCGGGCGCCGTTGTAGGCGACGGTGAGGAAGGGCTGGGGTTCGAGGTCGGCGCGGGTGAGGGCCTTGGTGCCGGTCCAGCCGTTCTTGGTGACGTAGTACTTGAAGTCGGTGGTGGAGTGGTTGGCGGTGAACTGCCACCGGAAGCCGTAGCTCTGACCGCTGGTCACCTTGGTGGTGGGCCAGGCGCCGCCGCGCGGATTGTCGAGCTCGGCGAACTGCGGGAGGCCCGCGGAACATATCTTGCCGTCTGCGGGGCCGGCGGCCGGGAAGCCCTTGTAGCCCTCGACGCTCTGCGGCTCCCACTGGATCGCGCCGCAGTCGGAGACGGTCTTGTTGGCGCAGAGCTTCTGGCGGCTGATGGGGGTGTCGGTGTAGCCGTGGCTGCTGGCGCTGGGGGCGCCGAGGAGGGTGATTCCGGCGACGAGGCCGAGGCCGAGCGCGGCGGCGCCGGCCCGTCTGGGCATGCGGACGTTACGCATGATGCTCCTTGAACGTGGGGGGAGTTCGGCGAGCGCGCACGTGCTGTGCGTGTACGTGTACGTGTACGTGTGCGTGTGCGTGTGCGTGTGCATGGACGTACACGTGTGGGGATTTAGGTCTAGACCAAGTCCCAGATTATTGACGGAAGTTGGCCATGTCCAGACCAATGAGAGAACGGGTGGTCCGGTCGATTCCGGCCACCCGTTCCCGTACGTCTCCTGGGTCCTATTCCGAGCGCCCGGTGTAGAAGGCGACCGTGAGGTCCTTCACCAGGGCCTTGCGCTCGTAGTCGTCGAGCTCCACGAGCCCGCGCGAGGTCAGCCGGTGGACGGTGTCGTCGACCGCGTCCACGATCGAGGTCAGCACGGTGTCCCGGTGCTTGGCGTCGATCGCCGCGATCCGGCGGCGGCGCATGGCCTCGGCCACCTCGGCGGCGTACTCGATCCGGGTCGGCTGGGCCGAGAACACCTCGATCCCGACGGCCTCGGTCTCGGCCGCCAGCATCCGGGTCAGCGCGTCGCCGACGGCCTCGGCGTCGCGCAGGGTCGGGGCGTCCTCGTGGAAGGCGTCGGCGGGGAGCTGGGACAGGACGCGGGCCATGGCCGATTCGACCTGCTCGGCGAGGTACTCCGTGTGGTCCGCGACGGCGAGGGTGGCCCTGGCGGTGTCCTTGACCTGCCAGACGACCTGGACGACGACCTGGAGGGCGAGGCCGCCGGAGTCCACGGCGGGCATGGGGTCGCTGCGCCAGTGCCGCAGGCGTACGTCGACCCGGCGGCGCAGGAGGAGGGGGCTGACCCAGGTCAGGCCGGTACGCCGGACCGTGCCCCGGTAGCGGCCGAAGAGGGTGAGCACCCAGGCGTGGCCGGTACGGGCGCGGCCGAGGCCGCCGAGTGCGACGAGGGCGACGATCCCGAGGAAGGCGAGCGGGGGCCAGTGGGTGGCGCGCAGGCCGTGGTAGGCGCGGGGGGCCGCGCCGAAGGCGGCCAGGAAGGGGTCGGGGACGGCCCCGGCCCGCCACAGCACTGCCGTGCATCCGGCGAGGGCGATCCCGCCGACGGCCACGCCGACCCAGCCGGGCAGTACGGGACCGCGGTGCTCCCGGAGCCGGCCGTCACCGCGGGGTACGCGGCGGCCGGGGGCGGGGCGGGGGGCCCGGGCGGGGACGGGCGCCGGCGGAGGCTTCGGCAGGGGCTTCGGCTCGCCACGGAACGGGAGGTGCACCGGGACCTCGGTGACGGCGGTCCCCCGCGGTGACGGCCGCAGGTGGGGAAGGTCCAGCGTGTCGTCCTCGGCCAGGCCGCGCGACACCGCCTGGGCGACGATCTCGGCGACGCCGGGCCCGGGCACGCGGTTCGCGTCCGCGGGTTCGGCAGCCGGGTCCTCGCCCTGCGGGTGCGCATCCGCAGGGCGTTCGGCTCCGTCGGTGTCCCTCCGGCGGAGGGGGGCGTCCCCGGCGCGGGCCTCCTCGTCCTGCGGGTGCCGAACGCCCGGCCAGGGCGAGGCGTGCATCGGCTCGGGCTCGGACTGACTCCGGGCGGCAGGGACTTCCGGCCCGAGCGGCGGCTCGTCGGCCCGGCCCGCCCGGGCGGCCGGCCGGGACTCCGCGTCCGGCTCCGCCGCCCAGGGCGAAGCCTGCCCGGCGGGCGCGCCCACCAGCACGGGCGCGCTGGGCTCAGCCGGTACGGGGTCGGGCGCGGGTCGATCCGGCTCGACCGCCTCACGCGGCGCGGCAAGCGGCACGACCTCGGCGGGGCGGGCGGGCGCTTGGGCGGCATGTGCAGGGGCGGGACCCGGGTCGGCGGGCCACTCCGCGCCGGCCAGGGGCACAGGGCCGGATTCGCCAAGCGCGGGACCGGCGGCCCGGCCGGACGGAACTTCGGCCCCGGCCGCAGCACCCGAACCCGCGGCCCGGGCCGGGCGGCCCGCATCCGCAGGAACGAGCCCCGGGGCGGAACCCGCCGCAGGCGCGGGCACGGCGGCCCAGCCGAACGAGGTCTCGGCAGCGCCCTGTTGACCCGGCTCGACCGCCTCGCGCGGCGCGGCAAGACCCACGACCTCGGCCGGGCGGGCCGCGGGAGCGGCATCCGAGCCAGGCCAGGTCACGGCCACCGGCTCCGCGTCCACGGCCCGGGCCGAGCGAGCCCCAGGCGCAGGCGCAGGATCCGTAGCCCGGGCCGAGCCCGCCACAGACGCAGGGGCGGCGGCCCAGCCGGGCGAGGCCACGGCAACCGGCTCCGCAGCCACGGGCCACTCCGGGCGGGCCGCCGGTGCAGGGGCAGGATCCGCAGCCCGGGCCGAGCCCGCCGCAGACGCAGGGTCGGCAGCCCGGACGGGTGAGGCCACGGCCACCGGCTCCGCATCCGCAGCCCACCCCGGGCGGGCCGCAGGCGCAGCGGCAGGATCCGTAGCGCGGGCCAAACTTGCCGCAGGCGCGGGGGCAGCGGCCCGGCCGGGCGAGGCCACGACCACCGGCTCCGCATCCGCGGGCCACTCCGGGCGGTCCGCAGGGGCGGGAGCCGGGTCCTCGGCCCACCGCGGGCGGCCCGCAGGCGCGGACGCGGCGGCCCAGCCGAACGAGGTCTCGGCAGCGACCTGTTGACCCGGCTCGACCGGTACGCCCGCCAGCGCCGACGAGACACCCGGCTCGACCGCCTCGCGCGGCGCGGCAAGACCCACGACCTCCGCGGGCGGAGCCCCGGGCGCAGGCACGGCCCCCGCATCCGCGGCCCACTCCAACCGGGCAGCACCGGCGGGGGCGGCGGCCCAGCCGGGCGAGGCCACGGCAACCGGCTCCGCATCCGCGGCCCACCCCGAGCCGACCGCGGGCGCAGCGGCGGAATCCGCAGCCCGGGCCGAGCCCGCCGCAGGCGCAGCGGCCCGGCCGGCCACGACCACCGGGTCGGTGGCCGCGGCCCACTCCGGGCGGGCCGCACGCGCAGGCGCGGGATCCGCAGCCCCGGTCAAGCCCCCCGCAGGTGCAGGGCCGGCGGCACGGCCGGGCGAGGCCACGGCCACCAGCTCCGCAGCCGCAGCCGCAGCCGCAGCCGCAGCCCACCCTGAGCCGGCCGCAGGCGAAGCAGAGGGATCCGCAGACCAGGCCGGGCCCCCCGCAGGCACCGGGGCATCGGCCCAGCCAGCCGAGACCAACCCCGAGCCCGCCGCAGGCGCAGCGGCGGGACCCGGAGCCCGGGCCGAGCCCCCCTCAGGAACAGGGGTGGCAGCCCGGCCGTGCGGGGCCACGGCCACCGGATCGGCGGCAGCGGCCCACCCCGAGCCCGCCACAGGCGCAGGTGCGGGATCCGTAGCGCGGGCCAAGCCCGCAAGCGCAGGGGCGGCAGCCCGGCCAGTGGAGTCCACGGCCACCGGATCGGCGGCGGCCCACCCTGGGCGAGCCGCAGGCGCAGACGCGGGATCCGTAGCGCGGGCCGAGCCCGCCGCAGGCGCAGACTCGGGATCCGCAGCCCGCGCCGAGCCCGCCGCAGGCGCAGGCGCAGCGGCCCGGCCGGCCACGGCCACCGGATCGGAGGCAGCAGCCCCGGCCGGACCCGCCGCAGGCGCGGGGGCTGATGTGGGGGGCGGTGGGATGTGGAGGGTGCCCGTGGTTGAGGTGGTGCGCGTGGGGAACATCGTTTCCTCCGTCATGCGAACAGCCGGCGCCAGGTTTCCGGGCCCGGGTAGCCGTTGGCCGAGGCGCCGCGCCAGCCCTGTGCCCGCTGGAAGGCCTCGACGCTGCGGCGGTCGGCCTCGCCCCAGCGGGGTCCGGGACCGGATGTGTAGTGCTTGCCGAAGCCCTTTTTGATCAGTTGGCGGCCCAGGGCCGTGATGGCCGGGTGCGACCGGCCCGGTCGGAACACCGCCGCCCCGGGATAGGCCCGTACACCGCCGGGGCCCGGCGCGGCTCCCACCGTCGGCGGGATGTCCATGCCCTGGCGCTCGACCAGCAGCCGCCAGGTGTGCGCGCCCGGGACGCCGTCCGCGTCCGCGCCCGTCCAGCCCTGCGCCTTCTGGAAGGCCTGGGTGGCCAGGCGGTCGGCGTCCGTCCAGGTGCGACTGGCCTGCCCCTTCGGGTAGAAGCGGTACGCGCCGCGCTCGATCAGCATCCGGCCCAGCTGGGCCACGTGGTCGTTCGAGGCGCCCGGGCCGAACTTGTCCGCGCCCGGGAAGACCGTCGCGTCCCCGGGCTTCGGGCCCGCCGGCGGCTCGACGGCCGGGGGCTGGGCCACCGGAGGCTGGGCTACCGGGGGCTGAGCCACCGGAGGCTGGGCCACCGGAGGCTGGGCCACCGGAGGCTGGGCCACCGGAGGCTGGGCTCCCGGGACCTCCGGGATTTCCGGGATTTCCGGGACGACCCCGCCCGTCACCCCGTTGAACCTGTACGGGACGTACTTCGCCGCGTTGCTCCAGTACCCGTACGGCGTGGCCAGCTTCCGCGTCGTCGGGCGCGTCTGCTCGTAGGCGACGTAGTGCGTGCGCGTCTCGTCGACCCAGCCGCCGAAGATGACCACGTGCGAGCCGTTGTTGGGGTCCGCCGGGTTGTGGAAGAGCAGCATGTCCCCCGGCAGCAGCTCCTCCTTGGTGATCTTGGTGGCGAATTTGTCGAGGCTGCCGGTCCACTCGTTCGTACCAAGGTTCCAGACCATGGAGACGTAGCCCGAGCAGTCCTGCCGGTAGCCGTCCGTCCAGTACGTGGACATGCTGTACGGGACCTTCACGTCCAGCCACAGCTTCGCCCGGTTGATGATCGTCGTGCGGTCGATCCGCTTCACGGCGGCAGGCTTGCCGGGGGCGCCCGGCTGCCCGACCGGGCTCGCCTTCGGGCCGTGCAGGGGGGTCTGGCCGCCCTGCGGGGAGCCGGGATCGTCCAGCGCCACCGGACCGGGCGCCGGGGTGGTCACCGCCACCGCGGCTCCGCCGCCACCGCCGAGGACCACTCCCGCGGCGGTGGCCAGGACCAGCGCCCGGCGGGCCCCGCGGGCCGCGGGATGACCCCCGTCGCGCAGCGGTATGGCCCGCGCCCGGGCGAGGGCGCGTCGGCGCTGCGCGCATCCCCGGCACACGCAGTCGCCCGCGGGCTCGTACTCCTCGAAGGCGGGCATCGGCATCTGCACATGCGTCGGAGGCTGCATCGTCATGCGGTTCCGTCCACTCCCCTGCTCGTCCCCTGCTCGTCCACTGGCCGACCGGGGCCACATCTGATAAAGCATCAGGTGTGGCACGGCGCAGACATATCGTGCACGATAACCACCTCAAACATGGGTTAATCGGACAAGGTGGGCGTGGCTGGTCACGAGCACCGGCAGAGGTGGGGTAGAGTTTTCTCTGTCAGCAGGCGCCGCTAGCTCAGTTGGTTAGAGCAGCTGACTCTTAATCAGCGGGTCCGGGGTTCGAGTCCCTGGCGGCGCACAGACGGAGGAAGCCCCTCGCAGCGAAAGCTGCGGGGGGCTTCTTCGTTCCCGGCCTGATCGACAAGACACCCCCTAGGCCGCCGTGCCCGGGCGGATGCCGACGCCCGTCAGGTAGGCGGAGACCACCACATTGGCCGTGTACTCCTTGGCCGCCTTGTCGTACGAGCCCCCGCAGGTCACCAGCCTCAGCTCGGCCCGGCCCTTGATCCGCTGGCCGTAGGCCTTGTGCGCGTCGAAAGCCGTGCGCTCGTAGACCCGTACGTCCTCGATGGTGAACTCGGCGACCGAGCCGTCCGCCCGCACCACCCGCACCTTGTCGCCCGGTTGCGCCGAGCTCAGGCCGTAGAACACGGCCGGCTTGGAGCGGGTGTCCACGTGCCCCACCATCAGCGCGGTCCCGGCGGTCCCCGGCTGGGCACCCTTGCCCCACCAGCCCACCGTGCCCGGGCTGTCGTACGGTGGCGGATCGATCGCGCCGTCCTTGTCCAGGCCCCGGGGGACCACCGGGGCCTGGATGCCTATGGAGGGCACGTCGACGCGCTGGGGCAGGGCCCCCGCGAGGGGGGCGTGCGCGGCCGGGAGCCCCGGGCCCACCACCCCGCCCGCCTGGCCGGCGACGGGGGCCGGCACCCCGGTGAGCTGGCGGCCCCACAGCCACAGGCCGAGCACCAGCACGGACCAGGCGGCGAAGGTCAGCAGCCGGCCGCCCGCCGAGGGCTTGCCCTCACTCATGCGCCACTCGCGCATTCACCGCTCGCTCATTCACGGCGCGCTCATTCACGACGCGGTCATTCACGGCGCGCTCATTCACCGGCCACTCACTCACCGCCCGCGCAATCACGGCTCGCTCATTCACCGCTGCGGCGGCGGCGCAGGGCCAGCGCCCGGCCCGCCACGGCCAGGGTGGCCACCGCGGCCAGGACGGCGCCGATCACCGTGTGCGGCAGGCTCGGGCCGTCGTCGCCGTGGTGCTTCTTGGCCGCCGCCGCGACGGCGGCCGGATCGGCCGCCGCGAGTTCGGCGGCCATGCCGCCGCCGCCCGCGTGGACCGGCCAGACCGGCGAGGGGTGGTGGCTCGGACGGTACTCGGAGATCTGGACGGAGCCGCTGACCTTCTCGTGGCCGTCGCACGTCACCCGGACGGAGTGCCAGCCGGGCGAGGCGTGCGAGCTGATCAACGCGTCGCCGTAGAGCGGGCTGCGGCCGCCGTCGCGGCCGTACAGGTCGACGTCCGCCACGAAGACGGAGGACTTGGCCGCACCCCTGGTGCCCTCGCACCCCTGGACGCGCAGCTTGACCTGCGCTCCGGGGTGAGCCGGGTTCGGGTCGACGGTGATGCTGCCGCGGTCGCCGCGGTCGCCGCGGTCCTCCTCGCCCGCGAGGGCGATGGGCGTGGTCACTGCGGAGAATGCCGTCAGGGCGACGGCCACCCCGGCGGCGCGGAGAGCGATCGGAACACTGCGCATGGTGAACCTCCTCGTCAAGGAGATTCACGCGCGGCGCGCCGCTCCGCATCCGGAACGGCGCCGTACGTGTCAGCCGTACGCCTCAAACGGGGTACGCCCCGTCGGCCGAACGCGCTGTCGGCCGAACGCGCCGGGCAGAACGCGCCGGGCCGGCCGCGTCAGACGAGGTCGACCAGATCCGCGATCGAGTCGACCGTCTTGGTCGGGCGGTACGGGAACTTCTCGGTGTCCTGCGCGCTGGTCAGGCCGGTGAGGACGAGGAAGGTCTGCATGCCCGCCTCCAGCCCGGCCAGTACGTCGGTGTCCATCCGGTCGCCGATCATCGCGCTGGTCTCCGAGTGCGCGCCGATGGCGTTCAGCCCGGTGCGCATCATCAGCGGGTTCGGCTTGCCGGCGAAGTACGGCTTCTTGCCGGTCGCCTTGGTGATCAGCGCGGCGACCGCGCCGGTGGCCGGGAGCGGGCCCTCGGTGGAGGGGCCGGTCTCGTCGGGGTTGGTGCAGATGAAGCGCGCGCCCGCGTTGATCAGGCGGACCGCCTTCGTCATCGCCTCGAAGCTGTACGTCCGGGTCTCGCCCAGGACCACGTAGTCGGGCTCGTGGTCGGTCAGGATGTAGCCGATGTCGTGCAGGGCGGTGGTCAGACCGGCCTCGCCGATGACGTACGCCGTGCCGCCGGGGCGCTGGTCGTCGAGGAACTTCGCGGTGGCCAGCGCGGAGGTCCAGATGTTCTCGACGGGGACGTCCAGGCCCATGCGGAACAGGCGGGCCTGAAGGTCGCGCGGGGTGTAGATCGAGTTGTTGGTCAGCACCAGGAAGGGCTTGCCGGACTCGCGCAGCCGCTTGATGAAGGCATCGGCACCGGGGATCGGGGTGCCCTCGTGGATGAGGACCCCGTCCATGTCGGTGAGCCAGGATTCGATCGGCTTGCGCTCTGCCACTGGATTGTTCTCCGCTCTCGGTGGCCGTGACCCTCTGACCTTGGCCGCTGGTCTGTACCACCCTATCGGGGCCGGACCGTGGACGCTTTTCCCGTCCACAGCCCGGACCACGAGGGCAGCGCGAGAACCACATTAGGACCGCGCGAGGACGGCGCGAAGGGCCTGGATCAGCCCAGTCGGACGTTGTCGACGGTCCAGTACCAGTTGTTGCTGCCGGTGTAGCGGAAGCGGATCTGGACGTCCGTGGCACCGGCCGGGACCTGGAGCGCGAGGGACTCGGCCTTGGCGACGGCGTCGGCGTCGGCGCTGTAGGACTTCACCACGGTCGGCGTGCCGCCGTTGTAGGAGACGAGGACCTGGGCGGTCTGCCCGGCCTCCTGGCGGTAGTGGGTCTGGAAGGTCAGACTCCGCGTGCTGCCGCCGGTGACGGCCCACTTGGGGGTGATCAGGGTGGAGTCGAAGCTGCCCGTGTGGCTCTTGTCGTCCCACTCGTCGGAGTCCGCGACGGCGAAGACGTCACGGGAGCGGACGTTCAGCTCGCGCCACTGGTCGCGCTGCGACTGGCTCCAGAACTCGTCGGTCGCGAAGGCCCAGCCGGCCCACTCGGCGACACCGCCCGTGCCCATCTTGGAGTTGTCGACGGACCAGCCCGCGGGCGGGGTGTGCGTGAAGCCCTTCACGCCGGCCGGGATGCCCGTCTCGTCCACGCGCGCCTGGAGGTTCGGGCGCAGGGTGTCGAAGGGGTCGTCGTCCGGGGCGCCCAGCGGGACGCCGTCCAGCCCGCCGGCGGGGACGCCGACCTGCTGGAGCGCGGTCGCGGCCACGTCGACGAGCTTCACGTCGTCCCGTACCGAACCGGCCGCGATGCCCGCGCCCTTGGCGATGACGAAGGTGCCGCGCTCCTGGATGGTCGAGCCGCCGTGGCCACCGGTGTTGGTGTGGCCGTGGTCGGTGGTGACCAGGACCTTCCAGTTCTCCTGGGCGTAGGTCGGGCGGTTCTGGACGGCGGTGAGCAGCTGGCCGACCAGTACGTCGACGCGGGCGATGGTGTCGAGGTACTGCTGGCTGGCGGCGCCGTAGGAGTGGCCGGCCGCGTCGATCTCGCCGAGGTAGACGAAGGCGGCGTCCGGGTTCTGGTCGCGCAGTTCGGCGGCGGCCGCGGCGGCGATCTTCGGGTCCTCGTTGCGGTAGCCGTCGCGGTCGCCCTTGAGGGAGAGGCGCTTGTCGACCTTGGCCGAGAAGATCGGTCCGTTCTGATCGGTGGAGGTGATGGGCTCCCAGTCGGCGGCCGCGTACGTGTTGAGCGCCGGCTTGGCGGTCTCGATGCGGGTGAGGAAGTCCGGGTAGGCCGTGTAGTTCTTGCCGGTGAAGGAGTTGTCCTTCACCCCGTGCTTGTCGGGCCAGACACCGGTGGCGATGGTGGACCAGCCGGGGCCGGAGGAGGTGGCGGCCATCGGGTTCGCGTACAGGGTGCTGCGGGCGGTCAGGCCCTGGGCCATCAGGCCGTTCAGGTGCGGGGCGTTGGCGGCTTTGACGCGGTCGAGGACCGTGCCGTCGATGCCGATGACGAGCACCTTGTCGGTGTTGGCGACGGCGACGGCGACCGCGTCGGCGGCGCCGGCGGGGGTGGGGGTGGCCGCGATGGCCGCGGCGATCAGGGCGGTGGCGGTGGCGGTCACGGCGATGACGCGGCGTCCGGGCAGGACAGGGGACACGTACTCCTCCTGGGAGCAAGTGAGCGGCGAAAGGTGCGGGAACATGAGCGGTGGCATGCGCCGGGTCCGGACCGAAGGTGCGGTCTTCGGTCCAGACCCGTTATGCAAGCGTCATGGTCCTGGTCGCGGGTGGCCAGGAAGTAACCGGTCAGCTTCCGGTTGCCGACTTCCACGCGTCGACGTAGCCCGTGAGGTTCTTGTCGATGTCGGCCCAGTCCGGTTCGAAGATCTCGACGCCCGTCATGATCTTGGTGAGCTCGACGGCGTTGGCGTCCGTCGCCTTGACGTCGGTGCGCGCCGGGAAGCCGCCGCCGACCTCGCTGACCAGCTTCTGGGCGTCCTCGCTCAGCAGGTGGTCCAGTAGCTTCTTGCCGTTCTCGGAGTGCGGGGCCTTGGCGACCAGGCCGGCCGCGTACGGCAGGGCGAAGGTGGTGGGCCTGCCGCCGTCCTTGGCCGGGAACCAGATGCCCAGGTTCGGCATGGACTTGGACTGCGCGAAGTTCATCTGAACGTCACCGTTGGCCACGAGCAGCTCGCCCTTGTCCGTCTTCGGCGCGAGCTTGCTGGTGGAGGAGGACGGGCCGACGTTGTTGGCCTGGAGCTCCTTCAGGTACTCCATCGCGGGCTCCTTGCCGCCGAAGTCGTGCATCGACTTGATGAGGACGGCGGTGCCGTCGCCCGCGACGCCGGGGGTGGAGTACTGGAGCTTGCCCTTGTACTTGGCGTCCAGCAGCTCCTCCCAGGTCTTGGGGGCCTGGGCGAGCTCCTTCTTGTTGTAGACGAAGCCGAAGTAGTTGTTGACGACCGAGGTCCACTTGCCGTCGGCGGCCTTGTCCCCGCCGTTGACCTTGTCGGAGCCCTGCGGCTCGTAGGCCTGGAGCAGGCCCTTGCCGTCGGCCTGCTGGATGAAGGGCGGCAGGGTGATCAGTACGTCGGCCTGGGTGTTGGTCTTCTCGCGGACGGCGCGCTGCACCATCTCGCCCGAGCCGCCCTCGACGTACTTGACCTCGATTCCGGTCTTCTTGGTGAAGTCGGCGAAGACCTTGTCGTACCAGCCGTCGCCCTTCTCGCTCTTGAGGCCGTCGGCGCTGTAGACGGTGACGACCTTCTCGCCGCCCTTGGAGTCGGCGGCGGGCGAGCCGCCGCAGGCGGTGAGGGAGGCGGCGAGGGCGAGGCTGCCGGTGACGGCGGCGGTGGCGCGGAGCAGGGGCGTGCTGGGCATGGAACTTCCTCACGGGGAAAGGGAGTCAGCGGGGTACGGGGGCCCGGCACCGGGGATCAGCGGTACGAGGCCTTGGTGCGGATGCGGGAGACCGCCAGGAGGACCAGCAGGGTGGCGGCCATCAGGACCACGGCGACGGCGGAGCCGCTGAAGAGCGAACCGCGGTCGGTGGCGCTGAAGATGCGGACCGGGAGGGGCATCCAGTCCGGCGGGTAGAGCATCATCGTGGCGCTCAACTCGCCCATGGACAGGGCGAAGCAGAGCCCGGCCGCCGCGGTGAGCGACGGCAGCAGGAGGGGGAGCCTGACCCGCCACAGGACGTACGCGGGACGGGCGCCCAGGGAGGCCGCCGCCTGCTCGTACGCGGGGTCGAGCCGTACGATCGCGGCCGAAACCGACTGGTGGGCGAACGCCGTGACAAGGATCGTGTGCGCCAGGACGACGATCGAGCCGGTGCCGTTGAGCAGGACGGGCGGCCGGCTGAAGGCGACGAGCACGGCGAGGCCGACGACCACGGACGGCACGGCGACGGGCAGCATGAACAGCGCGTCCAGGGACCGCCTTCCGCGCTTCTTCAGCCCGGCGGCGGCCAGCGCGGCCCAGGTGCCGACGGTGAGCGCGAGCAGGCTCGCGGCGAGGGCGGTGACCAGGGACGTGGTCAGGGCCTGGAGGGATTCGCCGCGTACCGCGGAGGCGTAGTTCTCCGTCGTGGGACCGGAGGGGAAGGCGCCGGACCAGTGGGTGGAGAAGGAAGCCGCGACCACGACGAGCAGGGGCAGGGCGAAGAGGGGCAGGAAGAGCAGGCCGAAGAGGCCCCAGGCGGCCCAGCGGCCGGACTTGCTATGCACCAGCACGCTTGCTCACCACCCGGTAGAGGCCGAACAGGCCGACGGAGATCGCGATGTTGACGACGGCGACGACGCAGGCGGCCGAGTAGTCGGATTCGAGGATCGCCTTGCCGTAGATGAGCATCGGGAGGGTCGTGACGTCCTTGGCTCCGGTGAACAGGACGATCCCGAACTCGTTGAGGCACATGACGAGGACGAGGCTGCCGCCGGCGGCGAGCGCCGGGAGGGCCTCGGGGAGGATCACCCGCCGGATGATCCGGGCGGGCCGGGCGCCGAGGCTGGAGGCGACCTCCAGCTGGGCGGTGTCCAGCTGGGAGAAGGCGGCGAGCAGAGGGCGCATCACGAAGGGCGTGAAGTACGTGATCTCCGCGAGGAGAACGCCCCAGGGGGTGGTGAGGAAGTGGAAGGGTCCCTCCGCGTCGCCGGTGAGGTCGGTCCATGCCCCGTTCGCCATGCCCACGGTCCCGTAGATGAACAGCAGCGCGAGGGTGATGAGGAAGGAGGGGAAGGAGAGGAAGACGTCGATGAACTTCGCGACGGCACGGGCCCCGGGGAAGGGCACGAAGGCGATGATCAGCGCGAGCACGAAGCCGAGGACGAGACAGCCGGCGGTGGCGCCGACGGCCAGCCAGACGGTGGTCCCGAGGGCCTCGCGGAAGCTCTGCGAGGCGAAGACGGAGGCATAGGCGTCGAAGGCCCCGCCGCCGTTCTCGGGGGTGAGGGACTGCCGGACGACCAGCGCGAGCGGGTAGAGGAACACCAGCCCGAGCACGACCACGGGCGGCAACGCCCACACACTGCGCGGCAGCCGTCTCCCCTGCGGGGTTGCTTCGACCCGCGCTGCTCCGTGCGGCTCCGCCGCGCCGATTCCAGCCTCGCCGGCGTGTGAGGCGCGGGGTCCGGGGCGCAGCCCCGGGTCTCTCAGCCCCGCCGCACCATCCAGCCCCGCCGCACCATCCAGCCCCGCCGGCGTTTGAGGCGCGGGGTCCGGGGCGGAGCCCCGAGCCTCCCCGGAGGGGGGCCCACCGGCAGCCGGAACGGCGGCGGCTCGCCGCGAGGCGTCAGGCATCCGACACCCCTGCGGCCAGCAGCACCGCGTCCCGCGGTTCGAAGTGCAGCGTGACCCGGTCCCCCAACGCCGGAGTCTCCCGCAGCTCGGGGAGGTCCGCCTTCACCCGGTGGCCGTCGACGTCGACGTACAGCCGGTGCGTCGACCCGCGCCACTGGACCTCGGCGATGGTGCCGCTCAGTGCGTTCGGGCCGTCCCCGAGGCCGAGCAGGTGCGGCCGTACGCACAGGGTGGCCGTGGAGCCCGGCGCCGCGCGGCCGCGGTCGAGGGCCAGCGCGCGGCCCTCGAAGACGGCGCCCTCCTCGGCCACCGTCACCGGCAGCAGGTTCGCGTTGCCGACGAACGACGCGGTGAACTCGGTGCGCGGGGCCCGGTAGAGCTCCTGCGGGGTCCCGCAGTCCTGGAGCCGGGCCTTGTCCATGACGGCGATCCGGTCGGCCAGGGTCAGCGCCTCCACCTGGTCGTGCGTGACGTACAGGATGGACACCTCCGGCAACTCGCGGTGCAGCCGGGCCAGTTCCGCCAGCATCCCGGAGCGCAGCTGCGCGTCGAGGGCCGAGAGGGGCTCGTCCAGCAGCAGCACGCCGGGGCGGATCGCGAGGGCGCGGGCGATGGCCACGCGCTGCTGCTGGCCACCGGAGAGCTCGCGGGGGTAGCGCTTGGCATAGGCGGCCATGCCCGTCAGTTCCAGGGCCTCGGCGACCCGGCCGGGGATCTCAGCCTTGGGCGCCTTCCGGGCCTTGAGGCCGAAGGCCACGTTGTCCTCGACCCGCATGTGCGGGAAGAGCGCGTACTGCTGGACGACCATGCCGATGCCGCGCTTGTGCGGCGGGAGCGCGGTGACGTCCTGCCCGCCGATCAGCACCCGGCCCGCGACGGGCCGTACGAAACCGGCGACCGCGCGCAGCGCCGTGGTCTTGCCCGAACCGGAGGGGCCGAGCAGCGCCATCACCTCGCCCTGTTCGACGGTGAGGTCGAGGGAGTCCAGGACGGTGTTGCCGTCGTAGGCGACGCTGACCCCGTCGAAGCGGATGCCGCTCACGCCGACTCCTCCAGGAGCGCCGGGAGTTCGGCGACGGAGCCGAGGACGTGCGTCGCACCGTGTTCGGTGAGCGCCGCGCGGTCGTGGGCGCCGGTCAGGACGCCCGCCACGATCCCGGCGCCGGCGCGCCGGCCGCTGAGCATGTCGTACGCGGTGTCGCCGGCGACCACGACGTCGCGTACGTCGGCCACGGCGCCGGTCCGCAGGAACGCGGTCAGCACCATGTCCGGGTAGGGCCGGCCGCGGCCGCCCGCGTCGGCGGGGCACAGGGTGACGTCGGCGAGGTCCTGCCAGCCGAGGGCGCCGAGGATGGTGTCCTGGGTGACCCGGGCGAAACCGGTGGTCAGGGCGACGGTGCGGCCGTCGGCGCGGAGCTTCTCGATGGCGGCGCGGGCGCCGGGGACCGGGGCGACGAGGCCGCCGTCGACGAGCTCCCCGTACGCCTCCTCGAAGGCGGAGTTGGCGCGCTGGGCGAGCTCCTCCGTGCCGAAGAGGTGGCGGAAGACGGAGATCTTGGACTCGCCCATGGTGTCGAGGACGTACTGGAGCTTCTCGGCGTGGTCGGGGGTGCCCGGCTCGACGCCGAGGTGCTCGGCGGCGCGCTCGAAGGCGCGCTCGACGAGGCCGCCGTCGGTGACGGTGGTGCCGGCCATGTCGAGGACGATCAGCTTCTTGCCGCTGCTTTCGGTCATGTGACTTACCAGCCCAGTTCGTTCGCGGTGGTCTCGGCTATGGCGGGCGAGCAGGTCATGCCGCGCCCGCCGGGTCCGGTCACCAGCCAGACGCCGTCGGCCACCTGCTGGCGGTGGACGACGCGGGTGGTGTCGGTGCACTGCGCGTACACGCCCGCCCAGCGGCGGTGGATCTTCGGCAGCGGGCGGCCCAGGAAGGCCTCGACCACCCCGGTGAGGTGCTCGTAGGGGTCCTCGAGGGTGTCGAAGGCGAAGGGGTGCTCGTACTCGTGGGTGTCGCCGATGGTCAGTCCGCCGTCCTGCCGCTGGACCATCAGCAGCTGCATCTTGTGTGCGGCGGCGATGGGCGCCTGCTCCTGCTCGGCGCCCAGCGCATCGAGCGCGGGGGACGTGTAGGCGGGGTAGTAGCGGAAGCTGTCGGCGTCCGCGACCGAGGTGGTCAGCCGCTCGCCGAGCGGGGCGGTCTGCATCATCTGGAGCCGTACGCGGCGCACGGGCAGGTCGGGGACCAGTTCGCGGACCAGGCCGGACAGCCAGGCGCCGGTGGCGAGGACGACCGCGTCGCCGCGGTGGACGTCGCCGTGGTCGTCGCGGACGGCGGCCGCGCCGACGACCTCGCGGACCTCGCGGCCGGCGAGGAAGGTGTAGCGGCCGCTGGCGCGCAGGGCCTCGCGGAGGTGGAGCTGCGCGGTGCGCGGCTCGACGGCCGCGTCGCGCTCGCACCACAGGGCGGCCTCGAAGGCGCCGCGCAGGGCAGGGTTCAGCTCCCGTGCCCGCTCGGCGGTGACCAGCTCGTAGCCGCGGGCGGCGGCGTCGGAGCGGGCCACGGCCGCCTCGGCGACGGCGTACTCGCCGGGGGTGCGCACGGGGGTGAGGGAGCCGATCGCGCGGAAGCCCAGGCCGGGCACCTCCGCGCCGATCCGCTCCCAGAGCTCGCGGGCCCGCAGGGCGGTGTCGAGCTCCTCGCCCCCGGCCCGTCCGCTGACCCAGATCTGGCCGAAATTACGCAGGGACGCGCCGCGGGCCTCCGCTTCTCGCTCGATCTGGACGACCTCGTGGCCGCGTTGGACTGCTTGCCAGGCGTGCATGGTGCCGACCACGCCGCCTCCGACGACTATGACTCTCACGGCGTCCACGGTGGGCGGGGCCGGTGACCCGGGAGGATCAGTGCGGCAACGCGCCGGTGAACAGCCCCCGACGCTTGGACCAGACCCGTTACCATTCCGTGATGCGTGGATGCCCCTTTAGGTCACTTCCATGCGGATTCGCGCGGGACTATTCGGCGCGCAGGCGGGTCGTGAAGCTGAACCGATCACCACGGTAGAGCGAACGCACCCGCTCCAGGGGCCGGCCGTCCTGGTCCCGCGAGAAGCGGTGGATGAGCAGCATGGGGAGAGCGGGCGGGGTGCCGATCAACAGGGCTTCGCGGGGGGTCGCGAGGACCGTCTCCAGCTTCTCGTCGGCGTCGCCGAAGGAGATGCCGAGGCTGTCGCGGAGGTATCCGTAGAAGGAGGAGTCCGGCTGGAAATCGCTGTCCAGGCGGGGTGCGCGGGCCACGCGGATGTACGTGCTCTCCAGGCCGACGCGCTCGTCGTCGGCGAGCAGGACCCGCTCCAGGTGCCAGACGGGCTCGCCGGGCTCGGCGCCGATGCCGGGGGCGAGGTCGGGCGGGCAGGGGAACTGCTCCAGGCCGATCAGGTTCCGGCCCGGCGTACGGCCCTGGCGGCGCACTCCCTCGGTGTAGCTCGCCAGGGAGAGCGGCTGCTCCAGCTTCGGGCCGGCGACGACGGTCCCCCGCCCGGAGCGGCGCAGCCGGCCCTCCAGCAGCAGCTCGCGCAGGGCCTGGCGGACGGTCTCGCGGGACACCTCGTACCGCTCGGCGAGATCACGCTCGGTGGGCAGCAGGCCGCCCTCGCCGAGCTCGTCGAGGAGCCCGGCGATCCGGGCCTTGACGGCGTAGTACTTGGGGATGCGGCCGTGCTCGGGAATGCCGGAGCGGACGGGTGAGCCGGGGCGGTGGCTCTGGATCTGTTCTTCCACGGAGGGACTCTATGCGGGCGAAATGAACGGGCCTCGGCGCGCGCGGTCGTACGTGACCTGGTACGCGCCCTCGTACGCGGCCCCGTACGGGGATCAGCGCGGGATGCGCGGGGATCAGCGCGGGGTGCGCGGGGTGGTGCGCAGCCGCCGGGCCCCCAGCAGCAGCCCGCCGCCGGCGGCGACCGCGACCACGGCGCCGGCCCCCGCGCCGGCCCCGTACGCCCACGCGCGGGGGCCGGTGTGGGCGAGGGAGCCCGCTTCGCCGGAATCCTCCGGCCCCTCGACGGAGAAGCGGTAGCCGCCGGCCTCGCCGATCCAGTCGCCGTCGTCGCCCTTGCGCTGGACGAGGGCGGCGTCGGCGAGGACCTCGCCGGTGGGGGCGTCGGGGGCGAAGGCGAGGCCGACCCTGACGGTCAGGGACGCTCCGGCGCCGACGGTGAATCCGGGGAAGGCGTCTCCGCCGTCGAAGACGGCGATGATCTCGTCGCGGTCGCTGCGCTCCAGGCTGGCGGGGAAGGTGCCGCCCGGGGCGTCGAACTCCATCCGCAGGTGGGCGGGGCGCAGGGCGCGGGCCTTGTCGGTGAAGACGACGACGGGGTGGATGGCCGTGCACTGGGACCCGGTGGTGTTGGTCAGGTCCAGGTACCAGGTCTGCGGCCCGCCGCCGGTCCGGTACACGGCCGGGCCGCCCCGGATGCGCGCGCCGATCGGGAAGGCGGTGCTCTTCCCGTCGCCGCAGGTGGCCTGCACGCGGGACGGCAGCGCGGGCGCGGGACGGGCTCCGCCGCCGGTACCGACGTCCGCTCCGGCGGTGGGTGCGGTGGTGGCGACCAGGGCGGCGGAAAGTACGGCGGTGAGGGCAAGGGCTTTGCGCAGTCGCATGGAAGACCTTCGCTGCTCGCCGGACGGGACGATGGTCGGACCAGGTGACAATCACCCCGGCCCAGCCCGCACGCTGCCACGCCACCCCGCACCCGCACCGGGCACCACGCCTGAGTCACCCCGGTTTACGCCCGAACAGCGCACGGGGTCAACCCCGACCGGCCCCACCGGCCCAATCAGCCCCGCGGGCCCAATCAGCCCCGCAGGCCCAATCCAGACCCGCCAGCCCAATCCAGCCCCGCCGGCGTTTGAGGCGCGGGGTCGGGGGCGGAGCCCCGCTCTTTCAGCCCCGCCGGCCCCATCCAGCCCCGCCGGCGCTTGAGGCGCGGGGTCCGGGGCGGAGCCCCGCTCTTTCAGCCCCGCCGCCCCAATCCAGCCCCGCCGGCGCTTGAGGCGCGGGGTCGGGGGCGGAGCCCCGCTCTTTCAGCCTCGCCGGCGTTTGAGGCGCGGGGGTCCGGGGGCAGCGGCCCCCGGCAACGGCGCCGCACCCCGCCGTCCACTGCCGCCCCCGCCGGAGGCGACGGTCACCCCGCCCGGCCGAAGAACGACGCCAGCGCCAACTCCGCCGCCCCCTCCGCCACCCCGACCTCCGCCACCCCGACATCCGCCGGCTCAACCACCGGCTCAACCACCGGCGGAGCCACCCGCAGAGCCAGCGCACGCGCCCCCAGCACCCCCCGCACCCCGGCCACGAACACCTCCGGGGCCGCCGCCACCACCCGCCCTCCCAACCGCACCCGGTCCACATCCAGCAACGCGACCAGGTTCGCCACACCCTCACCCAGGATCCGCGCCGCCTCGGGCAGATCCCCCCGCGCCACCGCCCCCAGGCACAGCACCTCCGCGCAGCCCCGCCCTCCGCACCTGCACGGCGGGCCGTCCAGCAGCAGCACCTGGTGGCCGAACTCCCCCGCCGCCGACCGCGCCCCCCGGTAGACCCCGCCGCCCAGCCACAGCCCCGCACCGAGCCCGGTGCCGACGTGCACGTACAGCGCGGCACCCGGCCCGACCCCGAGACCCCCGGCCGCGGCACCCGCATTCGTGTCCTTGTCCAGCACCACCGGCAACCCCAGCCGCCCCTCCAGCACCTCCCGCAGCGCAAAGCCCTCCCACTGCGGGAACCCCGTCACCCGCCCCATCACGCCGGCCCAGTGATCGAGCGGGCCGGGCGCAGCCACCCCCACCCCCAGCAACGCGGCCCCGGCGCCCCCGCCGGAAACCCGCGCGACCTCCCGTACGACCGCCTCCACCGCCTCCACCGCCGCCTCCGGCCCGGCCCCGAAGTCCAGCGGGCCACCACCCTCGGCGACGACCCGGCCGGCCAGGTCCACCCGTACCGCCCGGAGTTCGTCGCGGTCCAGGTGCACCCCCACCGCGCACCGGGCCTCCGGCACCAGCCGCAGCAGCGTGCGCGGCTTGCCGCCGGTGGACGCGGCGCGGCCGGCCTCCGCGACCAGCCCCTCCGCACCGAGCCGTGCCGTGATCTTGCTGACGGCCTGCGGGGTGAGCCCCGTACGGGCCGCGAGTTCGCTGCGGCCCAGGCCCGCCGGGCCGGCTCCGCGCAGCAGATCCAGCAGCAGCGCCTCGTTGTGCCCGCGCAGCGCGGGCAGGTTCACCCCGCCGCCCGTCATGTCCCCGCTACCCCTGTTCACCTGCCCATTGTCCACCTTCCTTGCACTTCGGCAACACTGTTGCCAAAGTAGTCGCATGAGCACCCCCGCCCCCTCCACCCCCACTTCCCCCTCCACCCCCCTGCGCGTCGGCGTCATCGGCTACGGACTCGCCGGTTCCGTCTTCCACGCCCCCCTCGTGGCCGCCACCCCCGGACTCGTCCTCGACACGGTCGTCACCTCCGACCCCGCCCGCCAGGCCCAGGCCCGCGCGGAGTTCCCCGACGTCCGCATCGCCGCCACCGCCGACGAGCTGTGGGAGCGGGGCCAGGACCTCGACCTCGTCGTGATCGCCTCCCCCAACCGGACGCACGTCCCGCTCGCCACCACCGCCCTCGAAGCCGGCATCCCGGTGGTCGTGGACAAGCCGCTCGCCGCCACCGCCGCCGAGGCACGCGCGCTCGCCGCCCTCGCGGACCGCCGCGGAACCTTCCTCTCCGTCTTCCAGAACCGTCGCTGGGACAACGACTTCCTCACGCTGCGCCGCCTCCTCGCCGACGGCGAACTCGGCGAGATCCAGCGCTTCGAGTCCCGCTTCGAGCGCTGGCGCCCCCAGCTCAAGGGCGGCTGGCGCGAGTCCGGCGCCCCGGAGGAGATCGGCGGCCTGCTGTACGACCTCGGCAGCCACGTCGTGGACCAGGCGCTCGTGCTGTTCGGTCCGGTCGTACGGGTCTACGCGGAGACCGACGTACGCCGCCCGGGCGCCCAGACCGACGACGACACCTTCATCGCCCTCACGCACGCGAACGGAATCCGCTCGCACCTCTACGTCAGCGCGACCACGGCCCAACTCGGCCCGCGCTTCCGCGTCCTGGGCTCCCGGGCCGGCTACGTCAAGTACGGCCTCGACCCCCAGGAAGGCGCCCTGCGCGACGGCCTGCGCCCGGGAGCCGACGCGCCGTGGGGCGAGGAGCCCGAGCACCTCTGGGGGCTGCTGGGCTCCGGCGAATCCCCGCTGACCGGCGGCGGAACCCCGGTGCCGACCGCGCCGGGCGACTACCCGGCGTACTACGCGGCGGTGGCCGCCGCCCTGCGCGAGGGCGGACCCGCGCCGGTCACGGCGTACGAGGCCGCGCACTGCCTGGACGTACTGGAGGCGGCCCGCACTTCCTCCCGCGACGGGGTGACCGTAGACCTGTAAGCCGTCCTGCCGTCCTGCTGTCCTGCCGCCCTCCCCGGCCTTCGCCGCCGACGCCGCATGCCGGCCGAGGGCTGAGCACACCCCGCGTACGCGGGAGGGCGGGGCCGCCACCGGCAGCCCCGCCCCTCCCGCGTACGCGCCCTTCGTCCGGCTACGCGTTCTTGAACTCCTGGCGCTGCCGGCCGAGGCCCTCGATCTCCAGCTCCACGACGTCACCGGCCCGCAGGTACGGCTTCGGCTCCGGCTGGCCCATGGCCACGCCGCCCGGCGTGCCGGTGACGATGACGTCGCCGGGGTACAAGGTCATGAACTGGCTCAGGTACCGGACGACCTCGCCGACCGGGAAGATCTGGTCCGAGGTGTTGCCGTCCTGCTTGAGCTCGCCGTTGACCCACAGCTTCACGTCCAGGACCTGCGGGTCCGGGACCTCGTCGGCGGTGACCAGCCAGGGGCCGAGCGGGGTGAAGGTCTCGCAGTTCTTGCCCTTGTCCCAGGTGCCGCCGCGCTCGATCTGGAACTCGCGCTCCGAGACGTCGTTGACCAGCACGTAGCCGCCGACGTGCGCGAGGCCCTGCTCGGCGGAGTCCAGGTAGCGGGCGGTGCTGCCGATGACGACGCCGAGCTCGGCCTCCCAGTCGGTCTTCACGCTGCCGCGCGGGATCAGCACGGTGTCGTCCGGGCCGCCCACGGTGTCCGCGGCCTTCAGGAAGAGGATCGGCTCGGCCGGCGGCTCCGCGCCGATCTCGGCCGCGTGCCCGAAGTAGTTCAGGCCGATGCCCACGACCTTGCCGATGCGGCCGACGGACGCGCCGATCCGCAGCCCTTCGGCGCCCAGAACGGGAAGCTCGCCGGATGCCGCCGCTTCCCGTACCCGGGACAGAACGGAGTCGTCGGCGAGCAGGCTGCCGTTCACATCCGTGATCAGGCCGGACAGGTCACGCAGGGTGCCGTCCTGGTCGAGCAGCGCGGGGCGCTCCGACCCGACGGGTCCGACACGCAGCAGCTTCATGGGCTTTCTCCCGTGGTCGTGGGTGGTCGGCCCATGGGCGTGCCCATGGGCCGGCCGATGGGTTGCGGCCATCGGAGGATTGGTCGATCCTCCAAGAAACCCACCCAATCCGCAAGACCCTGTTCACAGGGTGGAACGCTGCCCTCCGCGCGACTGGAGCCAGGCCCGCTCCGCGACGGACCACGCGGTGGTGGTCAGCAGGTAGAGCCCGGCGGCCAGCGGCACCACGGCAGCGGTGATCAGCGTCCCGAACGACAGCAGGGGCAGTACGCCGCCCAGCTTGCGCATGACCTCCTGCTGCTCGGCACTCACCGCGGCCGCGCCGGACACGGCCGCGGGCACGGCCACCGGCGCGTCCGCCCGGGCAGCGGCGGCGGCCCGGCGCCCCCGCACCGCACTCCAGGCGGCCACCACCGCGATCGCGGCGAACAGCCCGAGGAACACCACCCCCTGCGCCCCGACCAGGCCGCCCGCCTCCAGCGCATCGAACCACCGGGCGCCCAGCGGCGCGGCGAAGAGCCGGTGCCCGAGCAGCTCATCGGCCGAGGAAAAGGCCTGGTACATCAGGAAGAACACCGGAAGCTGCAGCAGCAGGGGCAGGCACCCCGCCACCGGGGTCGCGCCCCGGAAGGCGGCCCGGCTGAGCGGGTGCAGCGCGAGCCGTACGAGCACGGTGAACAGCACGATCGCGGCAGCGGTCGCGGACTCGGCCAGCACCGGCTCCAGAAGCCGGCCCAGCTCGACAACAAGACGGGCGAAAACAGACACGCGGGCCCTCCGAAGGGTCTCGTCGAACGTCGAAAAAAGCTGCACAGAGGTGCATTTCGGCGTGACGACCCACGAGGGGGCGACAACAGTGATCAGCAGATCGGCAAACCAGCAGATCAGCGGGCGAGAACTACTGCGCGCCCCTACGCGGCCGTCAGGACGAGACGGCCGGGCGCCCTGGGCCGCGACCGGCCGGAGGCGTCGGGATCGCGCTGCGGCAAGAACGCCGTGCGCTGCTCGCGATCACGGATCGCGGTGCGTATTCGGTGCGGCGGCACGGGCCGTACGAGACACACGGCCAAGGCCGCGGCGCCCACGGCGACGGTGGCTGCGGTGGCGGCGAGAGCCACCACGACGGCGCCCAGCCCGCCCTCCCCGAGGAACAGCCCAAGGACTCCCCCGAGCAGCACCAGCGAGAGCAGCACGGCAAGGGGCAGTGAGCGCCCACCACGTCGTTGCAGAACCATGCGGACCTCCCCCTCTCCGTTCGTACTCTCGATCGATACTAACCGGCCCCGCTGACAACGGTTGTTGGGGGCAAGACCGGTCAGGACTTCAGAGTCCCCCACACCACCAGCCGGTACTTGGAGCTGTACTCGGGCGTGCACGTGGTGAGCGTGATGTACGCGCCGGGCTCGCGGTACCCGTGGTCCGGCTTCACCAGGCTCCGCGGCACGGGCGCGATCACCCCGGTGTCCCGCTCGGTCGTCTCGCTCAGGATCTTCCCCACGACGTACACGTAGCGCCGCCCCTGCACGTCGACGATCAGCTCGTCGCCCACCCGCAGCCGGTTGATGTACCGGAACGGCTCGCCGTGGGTGTTCCGGTGCCCGGCCAGCGCGAAATTCCCCTCCGCCCCGGGCCCGGCGGTCCCGGGGTACTGCCCGACGTACCCCTTGTCGAGCACCGCCCGCTTGTCGATCCCCTGCGCGACGGGCACGACGAGCCCCAGTCGCGGGATGCGCAGGACGGCGTACGCCTGGTCCCGGCCCGGCGGCTCGGCGGCGGGCCGGGGCGCCCGGGACGGCGCGGGCCCGGCAGTCGCCCCGGAATCGGCGGGCTCAGTCGCAGCCGCCGTCGCGGTCGCGGTCACAGGGCCGGGGACGGGAACGGAAGCGGGCTCAGGCCCGGCGGCCCCCCACTCCCTCTTCAAGGCCTGGACCTGCTCCCGCGCGGCGGCCGCGGCCTGCCGGTTCGTCCACCACACCTGATGCACCACCAGCAACAGAACCACCACCCCCACGGTGACGGTCAGCTCTGCGGCGGCCCACAGCACCCCCGCGAGACCGGCCCGGCGCGCCCGCCGGCCGCTCCCCTGCACCACCACGGGTACGCGATCTCGCACGGGCGGCACCTTAAGTCCTCCCCCGCCAACTGACCAGCCGCAGTACGGTGTGATCCATGCGCCCTGACACGCCTGCTGAGCACATCGCCGAAGCCGAGCGCCTCATCCGCACGGCGACCCGCTACCCCGAGGACCAGGAACCGTTGCTCCTCCAGGCAGCGGCCCACCTCGAACTGGCCGACGCCCGGGACCGCGCCAGCGCGCTGTACGACCAACTCCTCTCCTCCTCCCCCGCCGACCCCCACCTGATCAAGGCCCTGCAGGCGGCGAACCTGTGGGAGTACGGCCACGAGCCCGAGGCCCGCGCCCTGATCTCCGGCATCCGCACCGCGTCCCCGAAGGACCCGGCGCCCTGGGAGGTCATCGCGGAAACCCTCGAAACCCACGACGAGTTGGAAGCCGCGCACGCCTGCTTCACCGAGGCCGCGACCCTCCTCATCTCAGACTCCACCCCCCTCACCCAGGCCACCACCGCCCTCCTGACGGGCCGCCACCGGGTACGCCGCCTGCTCGGCCTCCCCCACGACGAATGGGACATGGTCGCCGACACCCGCCACATCGGCCCGATCCCCCTCGACGAACTCCACGACCCGAAGCGCATCTGGGCCCTGGGCTCCGACGACCCGGCCGAACTCCGCGCCGAGATCGCCCGCCTCCGCGCCGAACTGGGCGACCGCCGCGCCGCCCTCTCCCGCCCGTTCCCGGTGGCGATCCTGCACTGGCCGGCGCGCGAACTGTCGGAACTCCTCACGTCGTATCCGACCCTGGCCGCGGAATACCCCTCGCACGAGGCCCACCTCCGGGAGATCGAAACCTCCCTCCGCGCCCTCGCCGCCTCGGGCACCACGAACCTGGGCATCGTCACGGCAAGCGTCCCGTCCTACGAGGCCTTCGCCGCCTCCGAAAAAACCTCCCCGGCCTCCCCCAGCCTCCTGGCCGAATACGCCACCACCCTCGCCGCCCGCGGCAAAGCCACCCCCTGGCCCCCCACCCCGACGGCCCCGTGCTGGTGCCAGTCAGCCAAGCCGTACTCGGAGTGCCACGGGACCGCTAGGAGGTGACCCGCTCAGGCACCCGCCCGTATCGCATCCCGGACAGTGATGTCATAGGGCTGCCTGAAGATCTTGCTATGCGTTAGCGTCATCGGACATCCGCAGGTATGGAGTGGAAGATCCTTCACTGCCGGATACATCCGCCCCTGCGTTCCAAAGGTTTGCTGCCCTATGCCCTATTCACCGTCCGGCGACTGGCAGTTCGAAATACCCACACTGGGCAGCAAACAGCTTCCGCCAGCTGCCCGCTACGTCGAATCGCTGGCGCATCAGGGGTACGGGTTCGAGGCCGCCATCGCCGACCTCGTGGACAACTCGATCGATGCGGGCGCCCGCAACATCGTCATCAGTTTTCTGCGCGACGGCGACCGACTCGTCAGCCTGCTGGTCATCGACGACGGCCGTGGGATGGATGACCCCGCTCTCGACGTCGCAATGATCGTAGGAGGCCGCGAGGGCTACGCCGACGGGGCGTTGGGCCACTTCGGAGCCGGCCTGAAAGCTGCCTCCCTCTCGCACGCCGGGTCCCTGACGGTCGTCAGTCGCACCAAGCGCAGTCCCGCCGCCGGGCGGCGCTGGCTGACCGCTCAGGCACAGCAGGACTTCAGCTGCGACATCGTGGATCCGCGGTACTGCCAGGATCTAGTCGACCGCTACGACGGAGTCATCGGATGGCACGGCACCATCGTCCGCTGGGATGGCGTCCGCGCCTTTGACACTGTGCTTTCCGGCCAGAGCGACCGGTTCCTCAACGAACAGATCGAAAAGCTGGAGACCCATCTCGGCCTCTACCTGCACAGGTTCCTGGCTCGAGAAGGGTTCCACATCGACCTCGTCGTGGAGGACGTCCACACCAAGGAGGAACTCGATCACCGGGGGGTGGAGCCGATCGACCCCTTCGGCTACCGGATTCCGGGGCGAGCGGGTTACCCAAGGACGTACACAGCTCCCATTGAGGGCGTCGGCGATGTCGCTCTTCAAGCCCATGTGTGGCCGCCCCGGTCCCAGCTCGTGTCCTTCCGGGGCATCGGCCCCCTGGCGGACCGGCAGGGCTTCTACATCTACCGCAATGACCGCCTCGTCCAGGCCGGCGGCTGGAATGGCATCCGCAGTGCGGAGACGCACCACAGCCTGGCCCGGATCTCGCTGGATCTTCCTGCGTCACCGAACGGCGTGTTCAGCCTGACCGTGAAGAAGGACGGAGTCAGCGTCACACCAGCATTCGCTCGCGGTATCGAGAAGGCCTCCGACGAAGACGGCCATCCCTTCGCCGCGTACGTGGCAGAAGCGGAGACGGTCTATCGCGAGGCTGCCCGGCGTTCCACTGAAGTGCAGCGCACGAGTGCCGTCCCGCCAGGAAAGGGAATCGACCCCAAGCTCAAGCGCACCCTCCGGGACGAGCTACCGCAGATCGAAGACGAGGACCCGATCACGTTCCGCTGGGAAGCACTCCCGCCGGACGTCTTCTTCGACATCGACCGCGAGGAACACACGGTCCGGCTCAACAAGGAGTTCCGCTCAGCCTTCAACAACGGCCGGAGAGCGGGGGCGAATGACGCTCCGGCGCTGAAGGGCCTGCTCTACCTCATGCTCGAAAAGAACTTCCGGCTGGGCCGGTCAAGCGCCCAGCGCAACGACGAGATGGCCTTGTGGAACAGCGTGCTGTTGTCTGCCGCGCGTTGTGAAATGTCTCGCGAACTGGAGCCGTAGCCCCCTGTGACTGACCATCTGCTCAATCTTCACACCGACGTGCTCGCCGCCATGCGCCGCGCCCCGAGGGGCTTCAGCCGGATCGCGGCCGGACTGTCGGAGACGGACGACGGCCAGGACGCCGACCTGGACGTCTTCCGCGCGCGCCTCGCCGCGAGCGACCCGGGGCTTACCACGGTCTGGAGCCGCTCCCTGGCCCAGTGGGACGCCGCTCTGACCGCCGACTGGTCCAGCTCGCCGCCCTGCTCGGACGCCCGGCGGGCCGACGTGTACGCGCTCCTGCGCTTCGATGACGACCTGTCCAAGGCACTGGATGCCGCGGTTCCCGTCGACAAGGGCCCCCAGCCCGTAGTGATCAGCGAGAGCAACCAGGCCTGGTACACCCGGGACAAGGCACTGTCCCGTGCGTTCTACTGGCCGGCGTACGAGGACCTCCTGCGACGCAAGGGCTGGAGCGCGACGGCGATCACCAGCCTCGGGGAGGCTGCCCACAACGTCGTCGAACGGCTGGCGGACCCGGCACGGCCGGAGGCGTACGCGGCCCGGGGCCTGGTCGTCGGATATGTCCAGTCTGGCAAGACCGCCAACTTCACCGGTGTCATAGCCAAGGCGATGGACGCCGGGTACCGACTGGTCATCGTGCTGGGCGGCACGCTGAACCTGCTACGCGGCCAGACGCAGCGGCGGCTCGACATGGAGCTGATCGGGCAGGAGAACATCCTCCGCGGCGCGGACCCGGACGATCTCGACGCGTTGATCGGTGTCGACTACCAGGACGACGAGGACTGGCCCGCGAAGTTCGTCTCGCACGGCGGCCGGCCTTCTCATCGCGGAGCGTTCGACATCGAACGTCTCACGACGAAGGACAAGGACTACCAGTCCCTGGAGCGAGGCATCCGGGCGCTCGACATCGAGAAGGTGGAAAAGGCCCTCCCGCTTCATGACCCGGCGAATCTGCATCATGCGGCAGCCCGCGTGATGGTGGTCAAGAAGAACAAGTCGGTCCTGACGAAACTCGTCAACGATCTCAAGAAGATCGGCCCGATCCTCGGGGAGGTACCGGCGCTCATCATCGATGACGAGTCCGACCAGGCGTCCGTCAACACCACGAACCCGGCCACCTGGGAAGAGGGCAAGGCCAACCGGTCCGCCATCAACGGTCTGGTCTGCGAACTCCTGCGCCTGATGCCGCGAGCCCAGTACATCGGCTACACGGCGACCCCTTTCGCCAACGTGTTCGTCGATCCCGACGACTCCGCCGACCTCTTCCCGCGCGACTTCCTGATCTCCCTGCCCCGCCCGGTCGGCTATATGGGAGTGGAGGACTTCCACGACATGCACTCCGACCTACCCAGCTCCGAGCGGACGGTCGCCACCTCCCAGGAAGCCGCTCACGTGCGCGGCATCGACAGCGCTACGGGCGACCGCCTACTGGAAGCGATGGACGCGTTCGTCCTGGCCGGGGCTCTGAAGCTCTACCGAGTGGCGAACGGGGTTCCCGAAGGCGCCTTCCGCCACCACACCATGCTGGTTCACGAGTCAGTGCGCGTTGCGGACCACGCGGTACTCGCCGACCGCATCAAGGCGCTCTGGGATTCCTCCTACATGAGCAGCGAATCTCACGGCCGCCTGGCCGCGTTCTTCGAAGCGGACCATAAGCCGGTGTGCGACGCCCGGGCTGACGGACTGCCTGTCCCCGGCTCGTACGAGGAGCTGCGCCCCCACATCAGCCGCGCCCGGCAGCTCATCGCATCCGGCGGGAGTCCCGTCCTCGTCGTCAATGGCGCGAACGAAAAGGACTACGCGCAACCCGGACTCGACTTCGACCGCACCCCACACGTCTGGAAGATCCTCGTAGGCGGCACCAAACTGTCCCGCGGCTTCACCGTGGAGGGCCTGACCGTCACCTACTACCGCCGGAAGACCCAGCAGGCCGACACCCTGATGCAGATGGGCCGCTGGTTCGGCTTCCGCTCCGGCTACCGGGACCTTGTCCGCCTCTACATCGGCCGGGAGGAACCCTTCGGGAAGGACAAGACGCTCGACCTGTACGAGGCGTTCGAAGCGATCTGCCAGGATGAGGAGGCATTCCGCTCCGAACTCGCCCAGTACGCGGAGATGATCGACGGCGAACCCCAGCTGACGCCTCGGAAGGTGCTCCCGCTGGTCTCGCAGCACCTTGGTCTCGTCAAGCCGACGGCACGCAACAAGATGTTCAACGCCGAACTGACCGAAATCCGGTCACCGGGGCGGCCGATCGAGCCGGCCGCCTATCCCCGGGATGCTTCGGTCATTGAGGCCAACGCCAAGCGCTGGCTACCGCTCCTCGACGTGTTCGGCCGCGCCGCACAGACGCTGGAGCTGCCTCCGGACGAAACCAGCCCTCTCACCCGGAGGTTCGAGGCCAGGACGTCACTGATCCCGCATGCCAGCCTGGTCGGCGTTCTGCGTCAGCTGGAGTGGGAAGGCGACAACCACTTCGCCCCGCACCTCAGCTACCTCTCCAAGCTTGACGGCGAACTCGCCAAGGTGGACGACTGGCTGCTCGTCGCACCGCAGACGACATCGAGCCGGCGGGTGGAAGCGAGCCTGCTGGGCTCCGCACCGACCTCGCTGGTCCGGCGTAAGCGTCAGCCCTACAAGGCCGCCTTTGGCCGTATCTCCGGTATGGAACACCGTCGATGGGCCGAATCCGTCATCAAGCAGGCGGGCGAGGACGTCAGCAGTGCCCGAGCAGGCGCACTGGGTGTGGGGCCTCGCACGGGCATCGTCCTGCTCTATCCGGTGGTCGACACGTCTAACGACGCAGAGCTCCTGTCTGCCGTCACTGACGGGACGGCAGATCCCAAGCAAGTGATCATGGCGTTCACAGTGGTTTCTCCCACCGCGGCCAACGACTCTTCACGTCGCCTGCTCCGCTATCAGGCAATGCGGTCAGGTAACTGACGTAACCGGCACGGGCAGCCCTGACGAGCATCGGGGCTGTCCATGTTCGTCATGCGCAGCACCAACGTGCACATCATCAGACAAGGAAGTGTGTCTTGCTGCCTCTGGACATTTCAGCCGCGACCAACATTCACGCCCGGGCGCTCTTAGAAAGTGACCCGGAGCTGTCAGCGGTGTACAAGCACATCCTCCGCCTTGACCCAGCAGGCCAGCGATTCGCCACCGTTCTCCGCGACACGATCGACCAGCTTCTCAACGGCGAGGTCACGGGCCGGTACGACTGGAAGACGCTCTTCAAGACCGAGAAGACCCACGCGGGGACGCTCGTCGAGATCAATCTCCAGCGGGAGTTCACGTTCGACGACGGCATCGACATGGACTACAAGATCGCCGGCGTCGATGTTGACTGTAAATACTCCCAGCAGTTCGGCGCCTGGATGATCCCGCCCGAGGCAATGGGCCATCTCTGCCTTCTGGTGTGGGCAGACGACTGCAAGAGCCGCTGGAGCGTCGGCTTGCTCCGCATAACGCCGGACTGGCTGAACAAGGGCAATAACCGCGATCTGAAACTCACGGTGAAGGCTGAGCACCGGAACAAGATTCTTTGGCTTTGGCGTGACGCAGATCTCCCGGAGAACGTGCTGCTGCACATGAAGGAAGCCGACCGAGATGCGGTCATGACGCCGAGATCAGGCCAGGCTCGGCTCAATGAACTATTCCGGCGCGCACAGAATCGCCGCATCGGACGAAGTGTTGTACGTACGGTCGCACAGCAAAAGGACTACATGAAGCGAGTCCGCGGAAATGGCGGCGCCCGGTCAGCCCTCAAAGAGGAGGGAATCATCATCATGGGGGACTACGGGAGCCACCGCCGGATCGCAGCCGAACTCGGTCTGCCAGTTCCTCAGGAAGGTGAATTCGTAAGCACGCGCCTCATCGAAGTGACGCACCTCCACAACGGGCAGCCGAGCGTTCACCTGGACGGTCGGATGTGGACCTGCGCGCTCGCAGGAGAAGTATCGGCTGCGGCCCCGGCCCTTCCGTCCCATAGCGAATAGGCGGACCCCGAAAGATGACCACATCATTCGCCAGCCGCTTGCTGGGTTGGAAGCGACTGGACAAGTCGCCGGCCCTCGTCGCCAACACCGCAGATACGAATAGCGAACCGTCCAAGGCTCTGGCCGCCGCAATACTTGAGCACCTTGACATCGCACCCGTAGAACACAGGACCAACCCCAAGGATCTGGGCCCAGCCCTGGAGCACGCCGTAAGCCGCGACCTGACTGACACTCTCAGCCGGCTGGCCCCTGCCCGAGCCTGGCAAGTGGACCACCGAGAGCTGGTCACTTCATTCAGCCAGTACGCACATCTGGCCAGGCTCTCGCAGCTGCTTCGCCAGCACCCCGAACTACGTGCTGAACTCGGACGGGACTATCTGATCAAGCCTGACGTCACCGTCGGCATCGAGGAGTCCCCTGACCACGAGGACAAGCACTCTTTTCTGCACGCCGCCGTGTCCTGTAAGTGGACCATCCGTTCAGACCGAGTCCAGAACATTCGGCATGAGTTCCTCCAGATGATCAGGCACCGCCGAGGGCGGCTGCCACACCTTGTGACAGTGACAGCGGAGCCGATGCCAAGCCGCATAGCAGCCATCGCGCGGGGAACTGGCGAAGTAGATGCCGTCTACCACATCGCATTTGACTCGCTCGCCGCAGCCGTCAACGCCGTGGGCAGCAGCCAGCAGAAGGATGACTGGCAGGAGTGCGTCGAGCAGCGGCGAGTCCTGCCGTACGAAGAACTGGCCGCTACTCTGGCAGGCTGGTAGGCGGAAAGGCAGATCCCGATGAGTCTTGTGCTGCCCGAGCCTGACGGCGATGCGTGGTCACCGCCAGAGGGGTCATGGGCGTCTTCTGCTGCCCGGCGACGCAACATGCAAGCGATCCGTAGCCGGGACACCAAGCCTGAGCAGCTGGTCCGACGCCTGCTCCACGCACAAGGGCTGCGTTACCGCGTAGCCGCCAGACCTCTGCCCGGACTTCGACGGACGGCAGACATCGTCTTCCGTCCGTCGAAGGTGGCCGTGTTCATCGACGGCTGCTACTGGCATGGATGCCCCGACCACTACGTAGCGCCCAAGACCAACCCCGGCTACTGGTCAGACAAAGTGGCCCGCAACGTGGCCCGCGACCGGGACACCGATCAACGCCTCCGCGAGGCAGGCTGGACAGTGCTCCGCTTCTGGGAGCACGAGCCGTCGGGCGAATGCGCCGTTCGGATTGCGGCAGAGGTCCAAAAGCGCCGTGCCCGCACAAGAAATGCGGGCACGGGCACAGTCTGATCACGCCTGTCCGCGATCTCGCTCCCGGGCGGCCTGCAGGACCTCAATGATCGACTTGCCTACGGCAGCGGCCACTGGAGGCGGGAAGGCGTTGCCCACCTGCCGGTACTGGGCGGTCTTACCGCCGTCGAACTCCCAGCCTCTAGGGAAACCCTGAATGATCGCCGCTTGCTCCACCGTGAGCATCGGCCCATCGGGTCCGAAGAGATCCCTGCCCTCGGACTCCTTCTTCTTGCAGGTATCGGCATCATTCGCAACGCCGAGTCCCGAGACACCAAGCTGCTTCCAGGCTGCCTTGGCTCGGCTGGGTCCGAGGTCAGCGCCACCATGCTTCTTCGAACCGCCAACAAGAGTGGGCGCAATGCCGCCCCCCTTGCCCTTCAGCTCAGCGTCACGATCGGTCGCCTTCTTGAGCCACGTGTCATACGCCTCGCGAGCGCGTTCGGCGTAGGCGCCCTTGAAGTAGCGCTTATACCGGTCATGCATGGTCTGCTTGAGGGCATCCGCGACGCTCACCGGATCCTCGTGCGTCGGGGACGGCCACTCGTACTTCAGGTCCTTGAGTACATCGTTCCGGATGGCCACCAAGATGGCACGCGGGCGCAGCTGCGGGACACCGAAATCACTTGCCTCCAGGACACCCCACTTGCACACCGTGTAGTCCAGGCCTCTGACCTCAACTACATTCCCGTCCTCTTCGCGGTATCTACCACCCTGCAGCTGGGCCATGATCCAGTCGCGGTAGTCGGAGAATTTCGGGTCCATGATCCCGCGGACATTCTCGATCATCACCGCGCGGGGATTCAGCTGCTCGACCAGCTGCAGCATCCGGGGGAAGAGATCGCGGTCGTCATCCTTGCCCAGCTGCTTGCCGGCATGGGAGAACGGCGGACACGGAACGCCTCCGGCCAGAAGATCCAGACCGTCTTGCCGCAGCAGCCTGCCGCTCTTCTCCAGATGCTTGTCCGGGTCGAACAGCTTGACGTCGGTTGGAGGAAGGAGGTCACAGTGCTCCTTCTCCCAGCTCCACTCCTTCCGCTCATCGATGTTCTTACGCAGCGTCCCAACCGCATGCGTATCGATCTCTACGAGCGCGAGGTGCCTGAAACCCGCTTGATGCAGTCCAATGGCCTGCCCGCCGGCTCCAGCACAGATCTCGACCGACGTGAACCTCGAACCTGAGTCAGTGCTGGTCATGCACCCTCCTTCCAGACTTACACGACGGACACACCTTGCAATCCGCCCTTACAGAGGGTGACAGACCCCACTGACAACCCTCCAAGTGTGCGACACGATTCGGCTTAGCCATTACTCCCGCACGCCGCAACGAACGCTTGTACGATATCTGCCATGCGAAGCCCTGCGTGGACATGGGATGAACTGCTGCTGGCCTGTGCCCTCGTCGTCAAGAACGGGTGGCGGGAGCTCCGGGTTGGCGATCCCGCTGTGACCGAGCTCTCTGACCTGCTCCGGTCCCTGCCTCTGCCAGGGCGAGCCGACTTGGCCCGCCGCCTCCCCGAATACAGGTCTGTCGGGAGCATCTCCCGCAAGACCACGGATCTTGCTTCCAACCATCCCGGCTACTCGGGCAGGCCCACCAAGGGCGGGAGCCTGGACAAGCGCATCATCGAGGAGTTCCTCACCCGCGAGGCCGCGATGCTTCAGGCTGCAGAGGCCATCGAGGCCGGCATCGGGTCCGGCCAGCTTGCCCTGATCCCCGAGCAGCCCGATGAAGCGGACGAGGACGGGACGACCGCCTCTGAAGGTCGGCTGCTCGCACGGTGGGCGATCTCTCGCGAGCGGAACCCTGCATTGCGCAGGCGCAAGATCAGCCAGATCCACAAGCTTGGAGTGCCTCTTCAGTGCGCTGTCTGCACCTTCGACTTCCGTTCTGCGTACGGAGAGCTTGGGAACGGCTACATCGAAGTGCACCACGTGCTGCCACTCCACATTGCGGGCCCGTGCGAGACCAGGCTGAACGATCTTGCCTTGCTGTGCGCCAATTGCCACCGCATGTGTCATCGCAGCCACCGCGGAGCTTCATGGCGTACGCCCGAGGAACTGAAGGCCGAGATGGAGCAGATCGCGGGACCTCCGCAGCGATAGCCTCCCGGGCTCCGCAACTGCACCCACCTCACGCGGCGTCCGCCTCAGCCTCATAGTGGGTCTGGGCGCGGTCCAGGATGTCGTCCGGGTCGCAGCCCTGGGCCGCCAGCCAATGGAGGACGTCAGCGATGAGGTCGGTCACCGACTCCTCCATCACCTGTGGGCGCCAGGCGGCCGGAGGGTACGGGCTCTCGGCGAGGCCGCGGTAGGCCGCCAGGACAGCCGCTCCGCGCTGGACCCGGCGGCACTGGCGGTCCGAATGCAGTGCGAGTTCGCACCAGACCGCCTTGCCCGTGGCCGTCAGAACCGTGCCCCAGTCGACCGCCAGGGCAGCCAGCATGTGCAGGCCCCGCCAAGGGTGACACCCCCCTCGCGCCCCCTGAATGCGGAGGCCGTCAAGGCCCGCCTCAGGGTTCCGGTCCGCTCCAGCAGCCCCGGCACACGCTGTTCCGGAGGCAGCGCATGGGGTGGTGTTCCAGGCCTTGCCCGCTGCAGCCGCCGGATCTCTGCCCATTCCTCCACAAGGATCACCCTTCTCTCCTGACCTTGATCACCAAGGTCAGAGTCAGAGGAGATCACTAAGTGGGTCCCTTCGATGCGCCGTCAGAGGGCCCGCGTTCAGCCGTCGCCGAGATGCCGCCGGACTTGGAACGGCGATGTGCCCAGGTGAGGCGGCCGTGCCGCTGACCGTCGGCCTCATAGTGAATCGGCGGGTGGCGTCTCGACGACGGCCGATCTACTTCCCGACACCGGTCTCCCAGGTGCCACAGATGGGAGGTGCGGCCTTCAGCGGCTCTCGCCGAGGATGCTGAGGTGCGCCGCGAAGCTGCTCGTCAGACTGTCGAGGACAGCCTTGCCCTTCTCTGCCGTGGCATATGAGGGGTAGCCAATCACTCCGGATGCCGTGTACGCGCTGATGCCCTGGACCAGGAGGAAAGGACGCGGTCCGCCGTCGTGGTCTGCGTCGGCGAAACCGTCCCGCACAAGCTCCGGAGCAGAGTGGAGCAGGACGGATGTCTCAATCTCTCCGGCGTGCATGTCGGCATGGCGGTCGGAAACCAGGCCAGCGTACTCACGAGCTTGGTCCCAGTCGGAACCGAGCGGGAAGAGGGAGACGGTGGGGCCGTCGACGTTGGCTTCCTGGACGATGTTGGACAGGACGTAGTTACCGCCGTGGCCATTGATGATTACTAGCTTGGTGATGCCGGACCGGGAGAGCGACGCGCGGATGTCGTCGACCATGGAGAACAAGGTCTTCGCGCTGATGCTGACGGTGCCAGGCAACGAAGCGTGCTCGTGGCTGCACGACATCGTGATCGGCGGGAGCAGGTGCACGGGGTAGGAGTCGGCGATCTCCTGGCCGACGATGCAGGCGATCGCTGTGTCGGTTATCAGCGGGAGGTAGCGACCGTGCTGCTCGAAGGAGCCGATGGGAAGTACGGCGACACGGGGCTGCCGCTCTTGGACATCCGTGCTGGTCGCTATCGGCAGCAGGTTCACGACACTCCCTTTGATCGGTTACAGGGCGGCGCTCCTCATTGTGTCCAGCTCCCTGTTCAACTCTGAAACTTCCACCAGCTTGTGCCATCTGGCAAGACGGGGCTGAAGTCGGTACAGCTCGTTGAGGATTCGAGTCGATCCCGTCCGCTGGGCGATCGCGAGAGCCTGCTCGGCGGCCAGGTGGGCGCCTTCCACATCTTCGAGGATGGCGTTCGCGGTAGAGAGCCGGGCGAGGCACAGGCCGCGGTCACGCTCCTGAACGGTCGGCCAGTGGCTCAGGCTGTCCTGGTAAATCCCTACCGCACAGTCCGGGCGCTCCAGGCGAACGTTGCAGTTCGCGGCCTCCATTTCGACGTAGGCCACGGAGCAGTAGCCGGCGATGGGATCAGCATCGTCACCCCCGGCTGCCGCGGCCAGAGCTTGATCGATTGCGCGATCGGTTTCCGCTCCTTCTCCAAGCCCTGCCTTGCTGTTAGCGAGCTGGCGCAGCACCACCGCGTGGACGCGGGGTGAGAGCTGTGCGGCAAAGCGAAGGGCTGCACTGGCGAGACCGGCGCCGTGTCCTGCGTGCCCTGCCTCGGTGGCGATGTTGCTGCGTCTCTGGAAGAGGTAGGCGATCAGCATGGGGTCTCCCAACTCCTGTGCGTACTCCATCGCGATGCTGGTCCATCGCATGGCTTCCTCGGCGCGGCCGGTGTCCTGATGCAGCCATCCCAGGAACTCGGTGTACCGGGCGCCGACGCGCAGTACGTCCCCGCGTAAAGGGCCGTAGGCGTCCTGGCACATCCGCTCGACCAGAGGCATCTGGCTCTGGACAGGCGCGACCAGGAACTGTGGGCCGACCAGCGGCTCGGCCTGGGCGTGATGGTCGAGGAGGGTGGTCAAGTACCTCAGCATCTCCGGGCTGATCGGTACGGGATTCTTCGTCCGGAGTGAAGGTGCCTGTGGGTGAGGCGTCCGGCTGCCCAGCAGCAACCCAGTCGCCGAGAAACCGAGTTCGTCGTTCGTCGCTTCATACGCCTCCCGGAAGAGGGCCTGATGGTCCACGCTCACCGGCCGTCGTCCGTTCTCGTACATGGAGATGAGCGTCTTCCAGCTGGCGGGAGAAGGCGATTCGACGCCGAGGCGCTCGGCAGCGGCGACCAAGGCGTCGATGAGGTCGCCTTGTGTCCATCCGCGGCTGCGCCGCGCTGTCTGAAGCTTGCTCTTGGACTGCATTTCTCCCCCGAATTGCACCGCGGGCCGCCCCTTCTCACTATGCCTCCAAGGCGGCTGCTGACGTGGGGAGTTAACAGTTAACGGTCGTCCTTGTTAACCCCGTCCACTGCTCCATGGCGAGGAGTCGGGCTTACTTGGCGCAAGCACGGCTCTGGGCAGTCCGCTCCGGCGAGATCGCTCACACGGAATCGCAAAGGTGGAGGTGAGATGGTGCTCAGCACGGAGGTAGGAGAGCCGGCGGTCGGGCTCGGTCTCGGCCCGTTCGCCCCAGCGGCCGTCAAACCCCACTCCAGAACGCAACGTGCCATGGACGGTTCTGCGCTACTGAAGGTCTACGTCAGGATTGATCCGGAAGGCCGACGTAGGCGTGAGGCCCAGACGGTTCCACGCGCTGCCCTCCACGGTCTCTCGGTCCCGGCCGTCTTGGCCACAGGCAGGACCGAGGCGGGGTCATGGACGGTGTTCCGAATGCTGTCTGGGACGCCCTGCTCGATCGGCGCGCGCAAGGCTATTGAGGAGTACATCGGGCACGTCCTCGGCGTGAGCAGCAGGCTGCACCAGCCCGCCGTTGGCCTCGCGTCCGGCTTCGGCTGGGAAGGGCAGCAAGCCGATTCCGTTTCCCCGCGTCAGTTCCTGCTGGACCAGTTCCCCCCGCGCTGTCGTCGGAGGCCTTGGCCGGCGGTGCTGCATGGGGCCCTCCAGCCGCTCGATTCGCATCCGGTCGTGTACCTGCACGGAGACTTCAAGCCCGAGCATCTCCTGATCGACGGCGAGCGCGTGCACGTAGTGGACTGGGAAGCCAGCGCTCGCGGTCCCGCCGTCCTCGACTTCACCGACGTGGCCTTCCACCTCGTGCGCGACCTGATCTACGAGGGTGTGGCACCCGGCAGCGTCCCGGTCGACCTCTTGACCGAGATGCCGTTCAGCGGCCCTGTTTTGGCATGGCGCCTGCTCCTCTGGCTCGATCGCCGACGGCCGCACGATATCGACCTGCTCAGCACGCACGACGTCTGTCGGCTCTCTGTCGAAGAGCAGCCCGCAGCCGCATACAGGTCACTGGCTGAGGCCGTCGCACTTCTTCGTGCTGCTGGTGTCCCGCGCTGACCTTCGCCTTACCGCTCCTCAGGCGTGCTGACGCCTGTGCTCATCCCTCTCTGTCCGCCCTGAACGGGAGTTCATGATGCCTCGTACGAGCACGACCATCGGAAACAGCCACCTCGTCATCGAGACCGCCAGGGCCACGCCGGACGCGACGACCATCGTGGAGCGCAAGGGCCTCGGCCACCCGGACACCCTGGCAGACCACCTCGCCGAGCGGCTGTCCCGCGCTTACAGCCACTACACCGTCCAGCACTTCGGTGCCGTCCTGCACCACAACTTCGACAAGCTCGCCCTCCTCGGTGGGGCCAGCGAGGTCCGCTACGGCGCCGGCGGGATGACGTCCCCCGTCCGCGTCCTGGTCAACGGGCGAGCCGCGCCCATGTGCGGCGGGGAACGGATCCCCGTCAAGGAGATCGTCGAGGCCGAGGTCAGGGCCTTCTTCGCCGAGCGGCTCCCCGAGGTGTCGAACCACCTCGACCTCACGTTCAACATCACCAGCAACTCCAGCCCGGGCGCCGTCCTCACCGGTGACGGAGTGCCGGACCGCACCCGCTGGTTCAACCCGCGCTCCATCGACGATCTCCGCGAGCGGCGGGTGCGGCTGTCCAATGACACGTCCCTCGGGACGGGCTGGGCGCCGGAGAACCCGTTCGAGTCGTTCGTCCGCGAGCTGGTGGACCACTTCTCCGGCGAGAGTGACTTCACCCGCGCCCACGCCTGGTGCGGCTCCGACGTCAAGCTCATGGGCTACTGGGACGGAGAGCGGGCGGACGTCGTGCTGTGCGTCCCCCAGAAGTCGCGCCATGTCGCCAGCCGGGCGGAGTACGTCCGCAACGCGGAGAGTGTTCTGGCCGAGTGCCACCGGCTCGCTGGCCTCCGGATGTTCGGGGCGGAGACCCGCTTCCGGCTGAACGCCCGGGACGTGCCGGAGAAGGACGAGCTGTACCTGACGTACACCGGCAGCTCCATCGAGTCCGGCGACGAGGGCGTCGTCGGCCGAGGCAACCGCGTGAACGGTCTCATCACGCCGCTGCGGCCGATGAACTTGGAGGGGGCGAACGGCAAGAACCCCGTCTACCACGTCGGCAAGCTCTACAACATCGCCGCGCAGCGGCTGGCCTCCCGGCTCCACGAGGCGACCGCGGGCCACGCGGAGGTGCACCTCGTGAGCACCACCGGGCAGCGGCTCGATGAGCCTTGGCGCATCCTCGTCCGCCTCTCCGATCCCGACGCCGAGGTCGACAAGGTGCAGGCCCTGGTCGCGGAGATCCTCACCGAGTTCCCGGCCCTCACGGACGAGCTCGTTTCCGACGGGATCGTGCTGAGCTGATGCCGAAGCGGACGCTCGGAGAGATCCCCGCAGGCTGCCGGCGGCGCTTAATCGCGCACTACGGCAACGGAGTCGAGGGCTGGCTCGACGCAGCCCCCGGCCTGCTAACGGAGGCCGCAGAACGCTGGAAGCTCGCGCTCGGGGACTACTTCGACGCTGGACACGCCTCGGTGATCGCCAGGGCGATCGACCTCGACGGGCGTCCGCTGCTCCTCAAAGCCTGGGTCGACCCCGCCCGGTATCGCCACGAGGTGGACGCTCTACGCCTGTGGGCCGGCGGACCCACGGCAGACGTCTTGGAGGCCGCGGACGATCTTGCTGTGGCCGCCCTCGAACTCGTAGGTGGCCGACCCGGGGGAGCGGATCGGTCGGCGCGTGAGACGCCGATGGTCGCCGCTGCCCTCCAGGGACTCCACACCCTCGGGCGGCGCAGAAACCGACCGAACGACTTCCCCCGGCTCGCCACCTACCTCGATGGGGAAGTCTTCCCCCGGATCCGGCGACGGGAGCACGCGCTCGACACCGGCGCTTGGCGCCCTCTCGTTGACGCCACCCTCCCGGCACTCACCGACCTTGAGGAAGACCCGAGCCGGGTGACGGTCCTGCACGCGGACCTGTACCGGGAGAACGTGCCCTTCGACTGGCTGGCGCACCCGCGTCTGATCGACCCGCTCCCCATGGTGGGTGACCCGGCATTCGACTGGGCGTTCTGGACCATCTACTACGACCTCGCCCGCGGGACCGGGGAGCGGCTGACCACTGCCTCACGCATCTCCCGGATCCCCGTCCCCGTACTCGCGCCCTGGTGCCGCCTGCTCGCCCTGGACGGTCTCCTCTTCTACCTGGAGACCGACGACCCGAGAGCACCGCAGATGGCGGAAGTGCTCTCCGACCTCTCGGCATCGACTTCACGGAGCGGAACGTGACCACCTACATCGTTCGCCACGGCCAGACGAACTACAGCAAGCGGTACCTCGTCAATGGCGACCCGACCAAGCACATCCACCTCAACGAGGAAGGCCGGCAGTCGCTGAGCCGCGCCTGGACCATCCTCCCCTTACACGCCGTGGCCACATGGCTGACCAGCGAATTCCCGCGAGCCCGGCAGACGACTTCCCTTCTCATCGGCGTTCCTGCGGCAACGCTGGTTGTCGATGACCGGCTGAACGAACTCGACTACGGGGAATTCGAGGGCAGCCCGTTCCTCGAATACGCGGTCTGGCTCGACACTCACGGTGCGGGGCGGCGTCCACCCGGTGCCTCGGAATCCCAGCGCGAGGGCATCCGGAGGATGCTCTCCGGGGTTCTCGCCGCCCTGGAGCACCCCGGTCCCCGTGTACTCGTCAGCCACGGTCTGCTCGTCTCCGTGCTGCTCTGGCACCGGGACCGCTCCCCAGACGACCCCATGCCGCTGTTCTTCCCGGAGGCCCCCTACGTCGAGCCGGTCGCCATACCCGACGACGAGCTACCCATCCTCGTCACGGCACTGCTGGACGATCTTGATACGAGCGTTCACCACGAATCAGCCACCGATGGTGACTCGACGATATTGCGGATCAGCGAGGGGTCGACGGTTGCTACCGTCGATGCGGTATCCCCATCCCACTCGCTGGATAAAAAGGATCTTCCTCATGCATGACGCCCGCGCCCTGATTGAAATGGGTGCCGAAGCAGTTCGTCGGCTCGCTCGTCGCGGTTACTCCCTGGACCTGTCCCGCCTGGAAGACCTCCAGTCCCGGCGCAACCAGAGCATCCGCTCAGCCGACGAGCTGCGGGCGGAGGCCAAGCGGGTGGCGAGCGAGGTCCAGCAGACGGCCAAGCAGGGCGGTGACATCTCCAAGCTGAAGGAGCGCGCCCGCGAGCTGAAGGACCAGATCCGGGACATCGACGCCGAGCAGGAGCAGGTGCAGGAGGAGCTGACTGATTTCCTCCTGACCATCCCGAACCTGCCGGACGACGCGGCCCCCGACGGCGACTCCGATGAGTTCGCGGTCGAGGTCCGGCGCGTCGGCACCCCGCCGGCCTTCTCCTTCGAGCCGAAGGACCACGTCGACCTCGGCGAGAGCACCGGCATGCTCGACTTCGCCCGGGCGACGAAGCTGTCGGGCCCCCGGTTCGTCGTCTCCCGCGGGGCGGGCGCCGCCCTGGAGCGCGCCCTGGCGACGCTCTTCCTCGACATCCACACCCGCCGGCACGGGTACGTCGAGCACGCGGTTCCGTACCTGGTCAGCCGCAAGACGATGACCGGCACCGGACAGCTGCCGAAGTTCGAGGAGGACCTGTTCAAGACCGGCGTAGCCGACCGTGAGCTGTTCCTCATCCCGACGGCCGAGGTCCCGCTGACCAACCTCTACGCCGACGAGATCATCCCGCCCGCCGACCTGCCGCTGTCCCTGACCGCGCACACGCCGTGCTTCCGGTCCGAGGCGGGCTCGTACGGTCGTGACACCCGGGGCCTGATCCGCCAGCACCAGTTCGCCAAGGTCGAGATCGTCCAGATGGTCGACCCGGCGGACGCGGACGCCACGCTGGAGACGATGGTCGGCCACGCCGAGGCGTGCCTGAAGGAACTCGGCCTCGCCTACCGCGTCGTCAAGCTGGCCGCCGGTGACACGGGCTTCTCCGCCCAGCTCACGTACGACATCGAGGTCTGGATCCCGAGCCAGAACACCTACCGCGAGATCTCGTCGGTCTCGAACTTCGGCACCTTCCAGGCCCGCCGGGCGAACATCCGCACCCGAGGCGAGGACGGCAAGCCCAAGCTCGTCGCCACCCTCAACGGCTCCGGCCTCCCCATCGGCCGCACCGTGGCCGCTCTCCTCGAGCAGTGCCAGCAGCAGGACGGCTCCCTCGTCCTTCCCGAATCTCTCTTCCCGTACCTCGGCTTCCGCCGTATCTCGGCGGACGGAACACCGGAGGCATAACGTGCTCGTCGGCGTCTGCGACTTCCCTGGTAGCTACGCCTTTCCACCCGCCGGGTACGGCGGGATCGAACGATGGCTGTGGGCGGTCGCCGTAGGCGCCCGGGCCGCAGGCGCCGACGTACACCTCCTGGGGCCGGGCTGGCTCACGGACCTGGAGAACGACTGGGTCCGTAAGCCGGTCCGCCTGGAGGACATCACCGCCGGATCGCCCGCCGAGCGCGAGCTCCGCGGCACCGGATACGACCTTTTGGTCGTGGGGCACGAGTACCCCTCGCTGCCCGCCTGGACCCGGACGTGGAACGAACTGGACTGCGACGTCGCCACGTTCCAGCACTCGCCGGTCTTCCAGCACGCCGCCACCGCCTTCGACGGCGAGCGGTCACGCCTCTACTGCTACTCGCCCGAGATGATCGAGCGGTACGCGAACCACCAACCGATCCGCGATCTCGCCGTCCACCTCGGCTTCAACGAGGAGGAGCCGCCGGCGGTCGCCGGAACCGACCTCGTGTGGCTCGGTCGGATCGACGAGGAGAAGGCTCCGCACATCGCCGTCCGTGCTGCTCAGATACTCGGCCGCCGGATCCGGATCGTCGGACCGGTCTTCGACGAGGACTACGTCCGACGCCACGACCGGCTCTTCAGCGCGGACCACGTGAAGTGGGTCGGGGAACTCGGCGGCCCCGCCAAGACCGCCGCCATCCGCGACGCGTCGGTCTTCGTCTACACCTACGCCCGCACCTACGTTGAGGCCGGCGCGGCCGTCTTCGGCGAGTCCCTCCGCGCCGGTACCCCCATGGCCGCTCTCACCTGGCGCACCGGCACCTGCGCCGAAGCCGCCCTCTGCGACCAGACCGCCGCCATCGCCGTGGCCAACCCTGACGAGGACGACGAGACAGCGGCCCGCCAACTGGTTCACGCCATCGAGCAGGCGGAGGAACTCGACCACGGTCAGGTCCAAGAGATCGGCCATCGCCGCTTCGACCCGGCACGGCATTTCTCGGCGATGGCAACGCGGCCATGTTGACCGGCACGACCAGCGTGGCCGGAGACGCGCTGGCCCTGCGGATCCCTGGCGTGATCCGCGCGGCGTTAGGCCCCCACTGGGAGTTCACTGCGGACGGCCCCCGCGTCCAGATCCAACACCCGCACCGAGGAACCCCCTACAGACCACCGCGCCGACGCCCCTCGTGGAGCGAGCTGCTGGACAGTCTGGAGCACGGGTTCGCGAGCAACGGCGCCCCTCGTGACGCCTGCCTGCCCCTCCGATGGGACCGAGAGACCGAGCTGACCATCTCCGCGGTCCAGGCCCTCGACCCACTCCTCAAGGAGGGCAAGTCCCTCACCTATCGGAGTGGATTCCTCCCCCAGCCAGTCGTCCGGTTCACCGGCCAACGTGACGCCACCGGCCTCTTGTCGGAGGGCTTCCTGACCTCCTTCGTCAACGTCTCCAGGGTCCAACCCATCAAGGACCTGGACGAATACGGCGCCATCATCGACGGCTGGCTGACCGTCCTCTCCCGGCTCGGCTTCCACGCCCGACACTTGAGCATCTACGGCACACTCACCCCCTGGCGCCGACGTCAAGTCGAAGGCATAACCCTGCGTTTCCGCCACCTGGACCTCGCCTTGGGCGACATCGTCCTCCTGTGGAACTCCGACCACCCGGAACTCATGGCCGTGGACCTCGGAACGGGGCTGGAGCGACTGGCCTGGGCGCGCACGCAGGAGCGCTGGCACGACCTGATCTATGGCCGTTTTGCCCAGTCGGCTCCACCGGCGACGCTGGACGCCATCCGGACCGCCACGCTTCTCCTCGGCCACGGAATCACTCCCGCAGCCCGGGGAGCGGGCGGAATCACGCGGCGGGTAATAGGAGCAATCGCCCCGGACGCTGCACGCCTCGGAGTCAGTGCCATGGTCCGCGAGGCGCTCGACTACTGGTCTCTCTTCGGCGTGCTGCCCGCCCCCTGGCCAGCAATCGCCTGCGTCATCGAGGAGGAGACACACGGGTAATAGGTGGCACCGGTACTGGTCATGCTGGGTGTCTCAGTACGACGACTCATTCGCGGACCCAAGGGTACCGGCGGCCGCGAGGGACGCGCCACCGAGGGCGCGCTGCCCGGTCCAGCAGGCGGGCTAACGCGAGCGGCGGGTGAGGCGGCGGGCGCCCGTCAGGCCCAGGGTGATGACGACTCCGCCGAGGACGCCGTCCGGGACGGCTTCCTGCACGGCCGGGGGGAGCGCGGCCATGATCCCGAGGACGATGAAGAAGGCCACCGCGCAGCCGCCGAGGCCGATGAATGCTCTGCTCAGGAGGTTGGTGGGCACGCGGGGCTCCGGCTGTCGTTCGTGGACGTGGTGCGTTGGTGCATTGGTTCTGCATTGGTTCTGCATGGCTCAACGGCGGGGCGGGCGCGCGGGGTACGGGCCGCGCGCGGCACCGTACGGAAGTCGGATTTGTCGCACACCCTCCGGATCCGTGGACGTGCCGTTCAGGGAACCTCACCGGCGTAGATTCACTCTTCGAGAGGGGCGATACGACCGAAGCCGCCCAAGCCGGCCCAAGGAGCTGCAAACGTGATCTGTTATGGACCGGCCGTCCTGGACCTGTCGGACGAATTGGCCGACGCGTACAGCGAGGTCTTCTCGGCTCCGCCGTGGAACGAAGACGAAGAAACCATTCGTCAGTTCTCGGCCCGGCTCCAGGCGGACAGTCGCCGCGCCGGCTTCCGTACCGCCTTCGCGCAGTCGGCCGTGGGCGTCGACGGATTCGCCACCGGCTGGCTGACGCCCAAGACCTTCCCCACCGACCGCGGATACGGGCAGGTCGCCGCGCAGCTCGGCCGGCCGCGCGTACGCGAACTCCTCGTCGGCGCCCTGGAGATCGACGAGCTCGCCGTACGGCCGCACGCGCGCGGGCACGGCACCGGGCGCGCCCTGCTCGCCGAGATCACCGCCGATGCCCCGGACGCCCGGGCCTGGTTGCTCACCGCCCGCGTGGCCACCGACACCGTCGCCACCTACCGGCGCCTCGGCTGGCACGAGGTCACCCCGCTGCCCGGCACCGCGAACGGCGTCGTCGTCTTCCTCGCCCCGGAACATCCCGCAGCCTGAGGGTCGCAGTCCGAGGGTCTCGGCCCGACCCTCCGGGGCATACCCGGGGCATGATCACTCGCATCGCACGCCGCCAGCTGAACATGGCCACGCACCACCAGCTCAAGCAGGCCGGAATCCCGTCGGCCACCATCAGCGGCCGCATCCGCCGGGGAGGGCCCTGGCAGCGGCTCCTGCCACGGGTGTACCTGCTCCAGACCGGGCCACCGGACCGCCGCCAGCGCGCGCTGTCCGCCGTCCTGTACGCCGCCCAGCCCTCGGCCGACCCGCTCTGCGGCGCCACCGCCGCGCTCACGGGCGGAGCCGCACTCGCGCTCCTGGGCGTCCGCGACGCCCCGCCCGAACCGCTCGACGTCCTCGTCCGCGCCCCGCGCTCGGTGCGCGCCGTCGGCAGGGTCCGGCCCGGCTCGACCGCCCGCTGGCCCGCCACCATCACCATCTCCGGCGTCCCCAGTACGCGGCCGGTGCGGGCCGCCGCCGACTTCGCGGCCCGTACGGACGATCCGGATCTGGTGCGGTCCGTACTGGCGAACGTCGTCCAGGGCGGCTGGTGCCACCCGCACGACCTGCACGCCGAACTCCGCGCGGGCCGCATCCAGCACCGCCCCGCCGTCCGGGCGGCGGCCGCCGAGCTGACCGCCGGAGTCCGCTCCATCGCCGAGGGCCGCGCACGCGACACGCTGGCCCTCACCGATCTGCCCGACCCGCTGTGGAACGCGCGCCTCCACGGCCCGGACGGCGCCTTCCTGGCCAGCCCGGACGCGTACTGGCCCGAGGAGGGCGTGGCGCTGGAGATCGACTCCGCGGAGTACCACTACACGCGCGACTCCTGGCAGGCCACCCTCCACCGGCGCCTGCGCCTGGAGTCCCACGGCGTCCTGGTCGCCAGTACGACCCCCGCGATCCTGCGGGACAGGGCGGCCGATGTGATCGGCGCGCTGCGTGCACTGCTCGCGCTGGGCGCGAACCGTGCCGCGCCGCCGGCCGTTACGGCCCGCGGGCACGCCCAGCTGGAGCTGCCGCTGACGGCTTAGGGCCTGACCCGAAAGACAGGCCCTAGGCGCCCAGGGCGCGGGACGCCGTGTAGATCAGCAGGCCCGCCAGGGCGCCGACCACCGTGCCGTTGATACGGATGAACTGCAGGTCACGGCCGATGTGGGCCTCGATCTTGCGGGAGGTGTGCTCGGCGTCCCAGGCCGCCACCGTGTCCGTGATCAGCGAGGTGATCTCGGTCCGGTAGGTGGTGACGACGTAGACGACGGCGCCCTCGATCCAGCCCTCCACCTTGTCCTGGAGGCGGCCGTCGGTGGCCAGGCGGGCGCCCAGGGACATCAGCGAGGCGCGGACCCGCAGGCGCAGCTCGCTCTGCTCGTCCTCCGCCGCCGAGAGGATCATCGAACGGATCGCGGTCCAGGCGGAGGCGATCACGTCCTGGACCTCGCCGCGCGCCAGCAGCTCGGACTTCAGGCGCTCCACCTTCGCGCGCGTCTGCGTGTCCGACTGGAGGTCGGCCGCGAAGTCCGTCAGGAAGCGGTCCACCGCCCCGCGCGCCGGGTGCGCCGGCATGTCCCGCATCTCCGTGAGGAAACGGAGCAGCTCCTTGTAGACGCGCTCGCCCACCTTGCGGTCCACGAACCTCGGGGTCCAGCCGGGGGCGCCGCCCTGAACCGCCTCCGTGATCGAGTCCTCGTGCGTGACCAGCCAGTCGTGGGCCTTGGCGCACACGAGGTCGACGGCCCGGTGGTGCCCGCCGTCCGCGACGACCCGCTCCAGCGTCTTGCCGATGCCCGGCGCGATCTCGGCGGTCTCGGCGCGCCGCGTGATGGCCTCGCCCACGACGGCCTGCACATCGGAATCGCGCAGTACGGTCAGGGCTCCGCGCAGCGCTGCGGCCAGCTCCGCCGTGACGCGGTCGGCGTGCGCGGGCTCCGCCAGCCAGGCGCCGAGCCGGCCGCCGATGCCGAGGGCGTGGAGGCGGGCCTTGACCACGTCGGAGGAGAGGAAGTTCTCGCCGACGAACTCCCCGAGGGTGACGCCGAGCTGGTCCTTCTTGGTCGGGATGATCGCGGTGTGCGGGATGGGCAGGCCGAGCGGCCGCTTGAAGAGAGCGGTGACGGCGAACCAGTCCGCGAGCGCGCCGACCATGCCGGCCTCGGCTGCGGCCGCGACGTACGCGGCCCAGCCGCCGGCGCCCCAGGCGTGCTGGGCGACCTTGGCCAGTACGTAGATCAGCGCGACCAGGATCAGCAGTCCCGTCGCGGTGGTCTTCATGCGGCGGACGCCGCGGCGGCGCTCCTCGTCGGCGGCGCTGAACACGAACGCGCCCTTGGGGGGCGGTGGCGCCGGCGGGGCGGTGCCTCCGGCGCTGGTGGGGTTCTCCACGTGCTTCTGCCTTCCCCCGAGGGGCGCTGATGGTGTCTGCATAGCATCCGACTCCCGGGAGGCGCGTGGAGTTCCCGGCACGCCATGTCGCTCCCCGCGCGGGGGTGCGGTGACGGACCGCCGGTCCGCCAGGCATCCGGCGGGCCATCATCCGCCGGGCGGTGTGTGTCGCATCGCCGGACGTCCAAGGCGGTGGGTGGAGGCTGTCTCGGCCGCCTGCAGAAGGGGGGCCTGGGAGACCCAGGTTGATCTGGGCCTGGTTGGCCCGAAGGCTGGTGGCGAAGCTGTGGCCATGACCGACAGCAACAGTGATGTGACCGGCTTCCACGACCGTGTCGTCCTGATCACCGGCGGAACCAGCGGAATGGGCCTGGCCACCGCGCGTCTGCTCCTGGAAGCCGGCGCCCATATCGTCATCACCGGCCGCGACGATGCCCGCCTCGACCGCGCAGCCGAACAACTGGACAAAGCGTCCGACCAGGGTGCCCGGTTGCTCACGGTCCGAGCTGACTCCGCCAGACTCACCGATCTCGACCGCTTGGCTGCCCTGATCCGTGAACGCCACGGACGTCTGGACGGAGTGTTCGCCAATGCCGGGGTCGGAGTGTTCCAGCGCAGTGGCGAGGTCACTGAGCAGGACTTCGATCTCAGCGTCGACGTCAACTTCAAGGGAGTGTTCTTCACGGTCCAGAAGGTTCTGCCGCTGCTCGACGCGGCGGGTGGCGGTTCCATCGTGATCAACGCCTCGTGGACCCTGCACCGGGGCCTGGCCGTCGCACCGGTGTATGCGGCCACGAAGGCTGCCGTCCACAATCTGGCCCGCACGCTGGGCAGTGATCTCGCCGGGCGCGGCATCCGGGTCAACTCGATCAGCCCGGGCTACATCGTCACCGAGATGTTCGATGCCGCCAACCCGGACCCTGCCTCACACGATGCCATCCGCTCCCAGGTGCCGCTGGGGCGGCTCGGCCAGGCCCAGGACATCGCCGAGACCGTGGCCTTCCTCCTCTCCCCGCGGTCCTCGTACATCACCGCCCAGGACATCGCCGTCGACGGGGGCCTGGTGACCGCCATCCCCGCCTCCTGACGGCGGGCGTGGCTGCCTGGCCCCGGCAGGGCCAGGCAGCCACCCATCACGACCGGCCACAATCGTCGTATGAGCACAGCTATCAACCTGGGCGAGTTCCTCCGCTCCCGCCGCTCCCTCCTGCACCCTGAAGACGTTGCCCTGCCGGACTTCGGAGGCCAGCGCCGGGTCGCGGGCCTGCGCCGCGAGGAGATCGCGCAGCTCGCCGGAGTGAGCGTCGACTATTACACCCGGATGGAACAGGGTCGCGTGCCCAACCCCTCGGGCGCGGTACTCGACGCCCTAGCCCGCGCACTGCGGCTGGACGGGGACGCCACGCGGCACCTGCACCGCCTCGCCCGACCGCAGCCCTCCGCCCGGCACGTTCCCGGGCGCCAGGCCCGGCCGCAACGCGTGCGCCCCATGCTCCAGCGATTGCTGGACGATCTGGTGGACATGCCAGCGATGGTGATGGGCCGACGCATGGACGTACTGGCCTGGAACACAGCAGCGGCCGCCCTCTTCGGCGACTACGCGCCCCTGCACCGGGCCGAGCGCAACATCGCCCGGATCACCTTCCTCGACGAGACGTCCCGGGAACTGTATGCCGACTGGACCTCCTGCGCCCGCGAGAACGTGGCCTACCTCCACATGGACGCGGGACGGCACCCCGAGGACCCCCGGTTGGCGAGCCTGATCGGCGAACTGTCGATGAAGAGCGAGGACTTCCGTCGCTGGTGGGCCGAGCATCCAGTGCAGGACAAGACCTCGGGAACCAAGCGATTCCATCATCCGGTGGTCGGCGATCTGGAACTGGCCTACGAGACCCTGCGCGCAACGGACGACCCCGATCAGGCCTTGATCACATATGCCGCCGAGCGGGGCAGCCCATCGCACGACGCCCTGCGGATGCTGCTGGCCTGGGCCACCGAGGCTCCCTCCCCCATGCCGGACGACGACCGCGCGCGCTGACCTTCCGGGTGTCCGGGCCTCACCGCCGGCGACCTGAAGCTGCGTCAGACGCGCCGTCGGTCAATGCCCCGACCAGCACATCGACGAACAGAGCACCACAGACTGGCAGGCCCGGTCCCGACGGATATCCGCGCACCGATCCGTGTTGCGTGGCGAACCCCTGCTCGCCGAGGCGGGTGCAACAGACGACGGGGTGGCGTGATCCACCTCTCCCGATCGGCCCGCCCGCCATGCCCGTTGCCCCGGCCTGCCCGATAGTCCCGACCGCCACCGAGCGCAAGCGGTTGAAGAAGATGGCCTACGGCCACAAGACCGAGTACCGGCTGCGGGTCCGCGCGCAGATCGTCCTGCACGCGGCACGGGGGCGCACCAACGCACGCATCGCCCCCGACACGGGCCTGCACCTGGACACGGTTCGTGCCTGGCGCGGCCGGTTCGCCCACGGCGGGCTACCGGCCCTGGCCGACCGCAAGCGCTCAGGGCGCCCCGCCCGCTTCACTCCCGTACAGGTCGCCGAAGCCAAGGCGCTGGCCTGTCAGCTACCCGCCGAGACCGGCGTACCGCTGTCGCACTGGTCATGCCCGGAGCTGGCCGCCGAGCTGACCGCTCGCGGGATCACCGAGACCGTCTCCGCGTCTACCGTGCGGCGCTGGCTGCGCGAGGATGCGCTCAAGCCTTGGCAGTACCGGTCCTGGATCTTCATCCGCGACCCGGACTTCCGCGCCAAGGCCCAGCGTGTCCTGGACTTGTATGCCCGCACGTTCGAGGGCGTCCCGCTGGGCCCGGATGAGTACGTCGTATCCAGCGACGAGAAACCCTCCGTCCAGGCCCGCTGCCGCTGCCACCCGACGCTGGCCCCGGGCCGGGCCCGCGCCATGCGCGTCAATCACGAGTACGGCCGCGGAGGTGCGCTGGCCTACCTGGCCGCCTACGACGTCCACCGCGCGAAGGTCTTCGGCCGTTGCGAGCCGAAGACCGGCATCGTTCCCTTCATGAACCGGGTCACCCAGGTCATGACCACCGAACCCTACGCGAGCGCCAGACGCGTCTTCTGGGTGGTCGACAACGGCTCCTCCCACCGGGGGAGAAAGGCCATCGACCGTCTGACCACAGCGTTCCCGAACGCGGTCATGGTCCATACCCCCGTGCACGCTTCCTGGACGAAGAAGAATCCTCCGCCGCCCTGTCAGCCTGATCAACCCCCGAAGGACTTCCGGAGCCGACCACTTAGTGTCGGAGACCCGCCCCGGGCTCAGCCCCGGCCCGCATACATCCGCGCGATCACGTCCTCGATGTCCGGCTCCCGCACCGACAGGTCCAACAGCGGGTACTGCGCCGCCACCGCCGCCACCAGCGGCGCCGCCGAAGCCCCCGCCGGGAACGCCAGCCACTGCCGCGGCCCCTCCACCTTCACCACCCGCGCGCCCGCCACCTCGATCGGCGCGAGCTCCCGCTCCAGGTCGATCACCAGGGTCCGCTCGCTCTCCCCCGCCGACCCGGCCGAGTGCAGCCCGCCCAGCGACCCGTCGTACATCAGCCGCCCGTGGTCGATCACCATCACCCGCTCGCACAGCTGCTCGATGTCCTGGAGGTCGTGCGTGGTCAGCAGCACCGTCGTGCCGAGCTCCTCGTTCAGCTGCCGCAGGAAGCCCCGTACCTTCGCCTTGCTCACCACGTCGAGCCCGATCGTCGGCTCGTCCAGGTACAGCACGTCCGGATCGTGCAGCAGCGCCGCCGCGATGTCCCCGCGCATCCGCTGCCCCAGCGACAGCTGCCGTACCGGTACGTCCATCAGCTCGGCCAGGTCCAACCGGTCCACGCACCGCTCCAGGTTCTCCGCGAACCGCGCCGCCGGGATCCGGTACATCCGCCGCATCAGCCCGTACGAGTCCTTCAGCGGCAGGTCCCACCACAGCGTGGTGCGCTGCCCGAACACCACCCCGATCCGGTGCGCGAGACGCATCCGCTCCCGCGCCGGGTCGATGCCCGCGACCCGCAGCCGGCCGCCGCTCGGGGTCAGGATGCCGGTCAGCATCTTGATCGTGGTCGACTTCCCGGCGCCGTTGGGCCCGATGTAGCCGACCATCTCGCCCCGCGCGACCTCGAAGCCGATCCCGTCCACCGCCCGGACCTGGCGTTTCTCACGGCGCATCAGGCCCACCCGGCGCCGTACGTCGAAGACCTTCTCGACCCCGTCCAGCGAGATCAGTGCCTCTTCTGCCATCTGCCATCAGCTCCCCGTGCTCCGGTACGAACGGACTCCCGCGCGCCACGCCAGCGACGCGGGCACGAACACCGCGAACGCCACCAGCGGGCTCAGGAACGCGGCCCACCCCGGCAGCCCCAGCGGATCGGGCCGCCCCAGCACGTACAGCGCGGGCAGCCAGTTGACGAAGGCCAGCGGAATCACGAAGGTCGCCCCGCGCAGCAGGTCCTTCGCGAAGACCGTCGGCGGGTACTGGAGCATCGTGCAGCCGCCGTAGGTGAAGGAGTTCTGCACCTCCGCCGCGTCCCCCGCCAGGAATTGGAACGCCGCCCCCGCCACCATCACCGCCCCGAAGATCCCCGCCCCGGCCAGGATCATCACGGGCACCAGCAGCACCTTCCCGGCCGTCCACTCCACGTCCAGCGCGGAGATCGCCCAGCCCAGCACCCCCAGCCCCTGCCCGATCCGCCCCAGCCGGCGCAGCGCGAACCGGTCCGCCGCGACCTGCGCGAGCACCGGGACCGGCCGCACCAGCATCGTGTCGAGCGAGCCGTCGCGGATCCGGGCGCCGATCCGGTCCGTGTTGCCCAGGATCAGGTCCGCCAGGCCCAGGGAGGCCGAGCAGGACCCGTACAGCAGGGCGATCTCGGGCAGCGTGAAACCGCCGAGGACGTCCACGTGGGAGAACATGATGTAGATCGCGACGAAGTCGAGGAGGGTGATCGCCGCGTTCCCGAAGGTCGAGAGGAGGAAGGACGTCCGGTACGTCATCGTCGACCGGATCCACATCGCCACGATCAGCGCGTAGCCGCGCAGCCCCTCCAGGGCCCGGTTGCGCCGGGGCATCTCCAGCGCCGCGAACTCCCGCTCCTGCGCCTGCTCCCGTCCCCGATCCCGCTCACGTTCTCGATCCCGCTCACGTTCTCGATCCCGTACTCGATCCCGCTCCCGCACCGCTCCGGCTGTTTCAGCCGCCTCCGCCGCCTCCGCCGCCTCAGCCACCCTGGACCACCACCTTGCGCGTCGCGGCCGACTGCAGCAGCCGCCCCACACCCAGCAGTACGAGCGCCCACCCGGCCTGGAACACCAACGCCTCGGCCGCGCTCCCGGCACCCGCGTGCTTGCCCAGCAGCACGTCCATCGGGATCTGGAGCATCGCCGCCCACGGCAGGACCCGTACGAACTCGCCGAAGCCGCCCGGGAAGACGGTCAGGGGCAGCAGCATCCCGGAGAAGAAGATCGAGACGACGGTGGCCATCATGTTGATCCCGGAGCCGTCCATCAGCCAGAACGCGGCCAGCCCCAGCAGGTAGCGCACCGCGAAGCTCACCACCAGCCCGAGCGTGACGGACACCAGGAACAGCAGCCAGCGCAGCGGATCCACGGGCAGCGCCAGCCGGAAGGCCAGCGCCCCCGCCACCAGCGGGAACAGACCGCGCCCCAGCAGTTGGAAGGCGGCCCGGCCCATGTCGGCGGCGAGCCACCACATCTGAAGGTCCGCCGGCCGGTACAGGTCGACGGCGATGTCGCCCGTGCGCACGCGCTCCTGCATCTCCTCCTGGAAGCCGCCCCCGATCAACGCCCCGGCGGCGAGCAGCGACTGACTCACCCATACGAAGGTCAGGGCCTGCGCCTGGTCGTAGCCGCCGAGCCCGGGGCGCTCGTCCCACAGCGCGATGTACGTGTAGGCGACGATGAATCCGAAGACGGTGTTGGTGAACACCCCGGCCGCCGTCGCCGTGCCGTACGTGGCGTAGCGCCGGAATCCGCCTGCCGCGACCGCCAGGTAGAGACCCGTCCGTTGACCAACTCTCCGACGCACTTCCTGCCGCACCGTATCCCTCCGTTTCCCACGTCGTTCCTACGTCGGCCAAAGCGCGCGAGCTTAGTGCGGAGGGGCGATCCACGCGAACGATTTACGCCCGTCCGGAGCGTAATGACCGGCCATCGGGTAGACACCATGAGGTACAGAAGTGGATATTTCGCACGGCGTCGAGGAGTTCCGGAGATGAGCGACCAGTCACCACCCCCGGGCTGGACCCCTCGCGACCCGGACACACCGCCCGAGGGGCCGCCCCCTCCACAGTCGCAGAAGCCCGGGAAGCCCCCCGAGCCCGGCAAGAAGCCGAAGCGCAAGCGGACCGGCTGGCGCCGCGTCATCCCCACCTGGCGCATGGTCCTGGGCGGTCTCCTGCTCCTCGCCCTGCTGATCGGCGGCGCCCTCGTCGCCGGCTACCTGCTGGTCGACATCCCGCCGGCCAACGCCGCCGCCACCGCCCAGTCGAACGTCTACCTCTACTCCGACGGCTCCCAGCTCGCCCGCGACGGCGAGGTCAACCGCGTCAACGTGCCGCTCTCGCAGATCCCGCGGACCGTCCAGGAGGCCGTACTGGCCGCCGAGGACCGGGACTTCTACTCCGAACGGGCGGTTGATCCCAAGGCGATGATCCGCGCCGCCTGGAACACGGCGACCGGCAAGGGCACCCAGTCCGGTTCGACCATCACCCAGCAGTACGTCAAGAACTACTACCTGGGCCAGGAACAGACGATCAACCGCAAGGTCAACGAGTTCTTCATCGCGATCAAACTCGGTCGCGAAAAATCGAAGAACTACATCCTCGAGGGCTACCTCAACACCAGTTACTTCGGCCGCAACGCCTACGGCATCCAGGCCGCCTCCCAGGCCTACTACGGCAAGGACGTCGGCAAACTCACCACCGCCGAGGGCGCCTACCTCGCCACCCTCCTCAACTCCCCCAGCGCCTTCGACGTCGTCTCCCACCCCCAGAGCCGCGCCCGCGCCCTCGCGCGCTGGAACTACGTACTCGACGGCATGGTCAAGAAGGACTGGCTGCCCGCCGCCGAGCGCGCGACGACCGCGTTCCCCGAGCCCGGCAAGGTACGCGCGGCCGCCGGACTCTCCGGCCAGCGCGGCTACCTCGTGGAAGCGATCAAGGAGTACATCGTCGACCGCAAGATCCTCGACGACAAAACCCTCGCCGAAGGCGGCTACCACATCACCACCACCATCGACAAACGCCGCCAGAACGCCCTCGTCACCGCCGTCGACGACCAGATGGTCGGCAAACTCGACCCCGAAACCCGCAAGGCGGACCGGCTCGTGCGCGCCGGCGGCGTCTCCATCGACCCCGTCACCGGCAAGGTCGTCGCCATGTACGGCGGCATCGACTACACCAAGCAGTACGTCAACAACGCCACCCGGCACGACTACCAGGTCGCCTCCACCTTCAAGCCGTTCGTCTTCGCGGCCGCCGTCGAGAACGACTCGCGCACCCAGGACGGCCGCCGGATCACCCCGAACACGATCTACAACGGCGACAACAGGCGCCCCGTCGTCGGCGGCCGGATCCGCTTCAACCCCGAGAACGAGGGCCAGGTCTCGTACGGGAACATCACCGTCAACACCGCCACCGACCTCTCCGTCAACGCCGTCTACGCCCAGATGGCGGTCGACGTCGGCACCACGAAGGTCAAACAGACCGCCATCGACCTCGGCATCCCCGAGAACACCCCGAACTTCGAACCGGTCCCGGCCATGGCGCTCGGCACCCTCCAGGCCAGCGTCCTGGACATGACCCAGGCGTACGCGACCCTCGCCGACCACGGCCGCCGCACCCCGTACACCTTCCTGGAGAAGATCACCAAGGAGGACGACACGATCGGCCTGCCCCAGCGCACCCCCACCCAGGCCGTCAGCCGCGAGGCCGCCGACACCACCACCTCCATGCTGGTCAGCGTCGTGGACAACGGCACCGGTACGGCAGCACTCGCCGCCGGCCACCCGGCCGCGGGCAAGACCGGCACCGGCGAACTCGACCGCTCGGCCTGGTTCGCCGCGTACACCCCCGACCTGGTCACCGTGGTCGCCATGATGGGGCAGGACCCCGACACCGGAACCCTCCAGTCGCTCTACGGAGCCCTCGGCGAGCCCCGCATCGGCGGAGGCGGCTACCCGGCCCGGATCTGGGCCGCCTACACCAAGACGGCACTGGAGGGCACCGACCCCCTCGACTTCGAACTGGAACTCCAGCCGGGCGCGGCGCAGCCCCCGCCGCCCCCCTCACCGCAGTCCTACCCCCCGGAGGAGACCCCGGGCGAGCGCACCGGGCCGCCGACGGGACGGCCCACCCGGCCGACACGTCCGACCCCGACCGGCGGCCAGAACCAAGGGGGCCAGGACAACGGCGGCCAGAACCAGGGAGGACAGGACAACGGCGGCCAGAACAACGGCGGTCAGACCGACGGAGGCACCACCCAGGGCGATCAGGGCGGCGCCACCACCGGCACCCAGGGGACGACGGGTACGACGGGTACGACGGGCACGCAAGGCACCCGGGGCACGCAGGGCGCCGACGGCGGGGCCGCGGACGGCACGCGCCCGCCGTCGGCGTTCCTCGAATGACCAGCGGTCAGTGACCGGAGGTCGCCTTCAGCCCCACCACGGCGACCAGCAGCAGACAGATGAAGAAGATCCGGGCGGCGGTGACGGGCTCACCCAGCACCGCCATACCGACCACGGCCGCGCCGGCGGCGCCGATGCCCACCCACACCCCGTACGCCGTGCCGATGGGCAGGGTCTTCGCGGCGTAGGACAGCAGCACCATGCTCGCGACGATCCCGGCGCCCGTGAACACACTGGGCCAGAGCCGGGTGAAGCCCTCCGTGAACTTCATGCCGATCGACCAGCCGATCTCCAGCAGACCGGCGACAAGAAGAAGAACCCATGCCATGACGGCACCTCCGAGACAACGAGCGATACGGGGTGCGTCGTCTTGTCCTCACCCGGTACGGCGCGTCTCGTCGGGGTTCTCCTCCACCGTAGCAAAGGGCGCGCAAAGGGCGGCAAAGGGCAGCGAAAAGGGCCGGTGACCTCCGCCACCAGCCCTCAACGTGTTACAGGTACCGCGTGTTACAGGTACAGCCCGGTGGAGTCCTTCGACCCCTCCAGCCGCTCGGCGGCCACGGCGTGCAGGTCCCGCTCGCGCATCAGCACGTACGTCGACCCGCGCACCTCGACCTCGGCCCGGTCCTCGGGGTCGTACAGCACCCGGTCACCGGGCTCGACGCTCCGTACGTTCTGCCCGACCGCGACCACCTCGGCCCAGGCGAGGCGCTTGCCCACCGCCGCCGTCGCCGGAATCAGGATGCCGCCGCCCGAGCGCCGCTCGCCCTCCGGCAGATCGGACTTCACGAGCACGCGGTCGTGCAGCATGCGGATGGGCAGCTTGTCGTGGGTGGTGTTCTCGCTCACCCCAGAAACCTACCTGCCCGCGCGCGCCCCGCATCGCGGAGGGTCACGCGCGCTTGCGTCGCGCCGTCAGGACGAGCACCCCGATCACGCCCACCGCGAGCAGCGCGACCGGCACGATCCGCTCGGGACGCGGGGACCCGTCGTCATGACGCAGGCCGTCCGTCACGTCCGTGACGAGACGATTCACCGCGGCGAAGGCGCGCCCGGCTGTGTGGTCGACCGTCGAGACGACCCGGGCCTTCGCATCCCCCATGATCGTCTTCGGGTGCACGCGCACGCCGATCTCGTCGAGCGTCTCGGCGAGCTGCTCGCGGCGTCGGACGATGTCCGCCTCGATCTGTTCGGGGGTCCTGGCTTCGGGCACCGCGCTGCCTCCGTCGTCGTGGTCCGGTGGGGGGGTAGTCCCCCGTGAACAGTCTGTCAGCTTAGTCTCGAGACGTACCGATCCCCTCTTGAGGAGACTGTCCAGATGAGCGAGCGACTTCAGCCGGGCGACCCCGCCCCCGCATTCACCCTGCCCGACGCGGACGGCAACGAGGTCTCGCTCGCCGACCACAAGGGCCGCAAGGTGATCGTCTACTTCTACCCGACCGCCCTGACGCCGGGCTGCACGAAGCAGGCCTGCGATTTCACGGACAACCTGGCGGTCCTGGCCACGGCCGGCTACGACGTCATCGGCGTGTCCCCGGACAAGCCGGAGAAGCTGGCGAAGTTCCGCGAGAAGGAGCACCTGAAGGTCACCCTGGTCAGCGACCCGGAGAGGGCGACGCTGACCGCCTACGGCGCGTACGGCGAGAAGAAGCTGTACGGCAAGACGGTCACCGGAGTCATCCGCTCCACGGTGATCGTCGACGAGGAGGGCAAGGTCGAGCGCGCCCTCTACAACGTCAAGGCCACGGGCCACGTAGCCAAGATCATCAAGGACCTGGGCATCTGACCCACCCCGCCCCGCCTCCGAAGTGGCCTGCACCGATCCGGTGCGGGCCACTCCGCTTATCGGACGAAACCACCCGTAACCGCCCGACTGTCGACCCGTTACTCCGTACGAGGGCCGCACGCGCGGCCGAGAGGGGGAGTAGTGGCGGTCCGATACACGCGCGAGCTGCTGGAAGCCGCGGCCCACGAGACGAACAACTGGGACGACGCCGTCCGGTGGTGTGGCGGTACGCCGACCAGCGGCAGCAGGCGCTACCTGCGAGCGAAGATGCTGGAAGCGGAAATCGACTGCTCTCACTTCCCCAGGAAATGGGCGCGGCACACGGAGGAGCGACTCCGCGAGCTGGTGGCCGAGTCCACGTCCATCTCGGAGGTGGTCAGCCGCCTCGGCATCAGCAACGTCGGCGGCAACCAGACACACATCTCGCGGCGGATCGCGGCCCTTGGCATCGATACATCGCATTTCGTTGCCACGCGGGGGCGCCCCAAGGGCTCTCTGGGGCCGGCCCTCTCGCTCAGAGATCCGCGGGACGGCAGGGTCCCTGGCGAGCGCTTGCGGCGAGAGCTGCTGAAGATCGGTGTTCGCGAGGAATGCACCGAGTGCGGCGTCGGCCCGGAGTGGAACGACAAACCACTTCGGCACGAGGTCGATCACATCAACGGCGAGTGGTGGGACAACCGGCAGGAAAACCTTCGGCTTCTCTGCCCCAACTGCCACGCGGCTACGGACACGTACCGCGGCCGCAAGGCGAGGAGGGCTGCATGAGCGAGGTCCGGTACAACCAGGACCTGCTGAGCCGAACCGCGCCGCAAGCCACCAGCCTGGTCGACCTCATGAGACTTCTGGACACCCCGCTGCTGGCCGGCCCCCGCCGATACCTGCGTGACAGGCTGGCTCACTACGGCATCGACACATCCCACTTCGTCGACGAAGCACTGCCTGAACGGGTCCGGCAGCGCTACACGGAGGAGCGGCTCCGGGAAGCAGCCGCCCAAACGGACAGCATCACAGGGATGCTCGCCTACATGGGCGTCGAGCCGTACAACAGCGCCCACGCCCACATCGCCAAGCTTCTCGAACGGTTCGGGATAGACACTTCGCACTTCCCCCGTCGAGACACTGCTTCGTCACGCCGTCTCTTTGACCGTGAGGAGATCGCACGCGCGGTCGCCGACTCACAGACCATGGCGGGAGTCATGCGCGCACTCGGCCACCACCCCTTCGACGGCGCTGCACGCGCCAAAGCCAGGCGGAGTATCGAGGAATACGGACTGCCGACAGAGCACTTCACGGGCCAGGGGCACACGATCGGCCGCCCCTCCCCTGCACGCAAGTCTTCGACGGAGATCCTGAGGCGACTCGAAGTCGGCTCCTCTCGCACCAAAACGGCGACGCTGCGCCGAGCCCTGGACGACCTCGGAGTGCCACATGCATGCACGGAGTGCGGCATCGGGGACATCTGGCGCGGCCAGAGACTCGTCTTGGAGATCGACCACGTGAACGGTGACCGCCTGGACAACCGCCTGGAGAACCTCCGCTATTTGTGTCCCTCCTGCCACAGCCAGACTCCGACTTTCGCCAAACGATCAAGGACGGGCATCCCATCGCAACGAACCCCCGTCGACCAGTAAGGTGGGCGCACGGGTCCGTACCCCAGCTGGCCAGAGGGCGCCGGTTTAGGTCCGGTGTGTCGTGGGTTCGAGTCCCACCGGGCCCACAGCAGCGGCCGGCCGCCTCGTCACGAGGTGGCCGGCCGTCGCCGTCTGCGCGTCAGCCCAACAGCTCGCGGACCACCGGGATCAGGGCGCGGAAGGCCTGGCCGCGGTGGGAGATGGCGTTCTTTTCGGCCGGGGTGAGTTCCGCGCAGGTGCGGGTTTCGCCCAGCGGTTGGAGGATCGGGTCGTAGCCGAAGCCGCCCGTGCCGGACGGGGTGTGGCGCAGGGTGCCCAGGAGGCGGCCCTCGACGACGCGTTCGGTGCCGTCCGGGAGGGCCAGGGCCGCCGCGCAGAAGAAGTGGGCGCCGCGGTGTTCCGGCGAGATGTCCCCGAGCTGGGCCAGGAGGAGGTCGAGGTTCGCCTTGTCGTCGCCGTGGCGGCCGGCCCAGCGGGCCGAGAAGATGCCCGGGGCGCCGTTCAGGACGTCCACGCACAGGCCGGAGTCGTCGGCGACCGCGGGCAGGCCGGTGGCCCGGGCGAGGGCGTGGGCCTTGAGGAGGGCGTTCTCGGCGAAGGTGACGCCGGTTTCCTTGACGTCCGGGATCTCCGGGTACGCGTCCGCGCCGACCAGCTCGTGCGGCAGGCCGGCGTCGGACAGGATGGCGTGGAGCTCGGCGATCTTGCCCGCGTTGCGGGTGGCCAGGATCAGGCGACTGGGCGTGGGCGTGGAGGTCATGCCCCCATTATTTCCGGCCCGCCGGCCTCGTCAGCCCGGGGTGCAGACCTTCGAGAGTTCCGAAGCGGCGTCCGCGACGGGCTTGATGTCCGGGGTGGTGTCGCCCTGCTCGATGGCGGTGCGGACGTTCTTGACCGCCGTGTTCATGGAGTCGATGGCCTTGCCCAGGTCGGTGTTGTCCGTCTGGTCGCCGATCTTCTTGAGGTTCGACTCGATCTGGTTGAGCGCGTTCTGGGCGTCCTGCGGGCTGTTGCCGGCCTGGGAGACCGCCTGCTGGAGGTCGTTCGCGCCGTCCGTGATGGCCACCGCCGTGTTCGCGCAGTCCATCGCCGTGGAGATCGCGTCGCAGGCCGTCAGGGCCGGGACGGTGAGGGCGGCGGCCATGGCCACGGCCACTATGCGGAGCTTCATCTTCGGGTCCCCCAAGGGCTTGGATGCGTGGACGGGCGCACGGCTTCGACACCGTGCGCCCGTACCCTGCCAGACGCGGATCCGCGCGCCTACAGTTCCAGCGCGCCGAGCTGGATGGCTTCCAGGTCCGCGCAGCCGCCGGCCGCGAGGTCGAGGAGGGCGTTGAGTTCCTTGCGGTCGAAGGGCTCGCCCTCGGCGGTGCCCTGGACCTCGACGAAGCGGCCGTCGCCGGTGCAGACCACGTTCATGTCGGTCTCGGCGCGCACGTCTTCCTCGTAGCAGAGGTCGAGGAGCGGGACGCCGTCGACGATGCCGACGCTGACGGCGGCGACGGTTCCGGTGAGGGGCTTGCGGCCGGCCTTGATGAGCTTCTTCTGCTGGCCCCAGGAGACGGCGTCGGCGAGGGCGACGTAGGCGCCGGTGATGGCGGCGGTGCGGGTGCCGCCGTCGGCCTGGAGGACGTCGCAGTCCAGGACGATGGTGTTCTCGCCGAGGGCCTTGTAGTCGATGACGGCGCGCAGCGAGCGGCCGATCAGGCGGGAGATCTCGTGGGTGCGGCCGCCGATCTTGCCGCGGACGGATTCGCGGTCGCCGCGGGTGTTGGTGGAGCGGGGCAGCATCGAGTACTCGGAGGTCACCCAGCCTTCGCCGCTGCCCTTGCGCCAGCGCGGGACGCCTTCGGTGAAGGAGGCGGTGCAGAAGACCTTGGTGTCTCCGAAGGAGATGAGGACGGAGCCCTCGGCGTGCTTGCTCCATCCGCGTTCGATGGTGACCGGGCGGAGCTGTTCGGGCGTACGGCCGTCAATGCGAGACATGGCTCCGAGCCTAGTCCCTGCCGGGGAACGCAAAGACCCCGTCCGGGTGGTTCCGGTACGGGGTCCGCTGGTGGATCAGGTGGATCGGGCTAGTGGGCCCGGATCACATCATGTCTTCGATGTCGGCGGCGATCGGGTCGGCGTCGGTGCCGATGACGACCTGGATCGCGGTGCCCATCTTGACGACGCCGTGGGCGCCGGCGGCCTTGAGTGCGGCCTCGTCGACGAGGGACGGGTCGACGACTTCGGTGCGCAGGCGGGTGATGCAGCCCTCGACCTCTTCGATGTTCTCGATGCCGCCGAGCCCGGCGACGATCTTCTCAGCCTTGGTGGCCATGTGTGTCTCCCTGAGTGTTTCGAAGAACGTGTCTCGGCGGCCGGTACATGGGTGCCCACCTTCGCGGTCCGCTTCGTCACGGTAACGCACGGTTGGCCCATCTACGCGGGCGCGTGACCGGTCCCTGCCGAATGATGACGATCAGCAGCAACCTGCCCACAACTGGTCTACACCAGTGTGCCGCAAGTGTTGCGGCAGCCAAAAACGGGCCGGTCAGGGAGGACGCCGATGAGCGCGAGCAGCGCCGCCGCAGTGCCACGACAGAAGTGGTGGAACGGCTTGTTCCAGGGCCTGCAGAAGATGGGGCGCAGCCTCCAGCTGCCGATCGCGGCGCTGCCCGCGGCGGGCCTCCTGAACCGGCTGGGGCAGCCCGACGTCTTCGGTGCGGACGGCCTCGGCTGGACGGACTTCGCCAAGGTCATGGCCAGCGCGGGCGGCGCCCTGCTCAACGCCGACCTCGGTCTGCCGCTCCTCTTCTGCGTCGGCGTCGCGATCGGCATGGCGAAGAAGGCCGACGGCTCGACGGCGCTCGCCGCGGTGGTGGGTTTCCTCGTCTACCGCGCCGTGCTGCACGCGTTCCCGAAGGACTGCCCGGCGGGGACCAAGGACATCGGGGGCGGCTGCCTGGGGCAGGACGACGCCTTCGCGGAGTACACCTTCCAGAATCCGGGGGTGTTCGGCGGCATCGTCATGGGCCTGCTGGCCGCCTGGTTCTGGCAGCGCTTCCACCGGGTGAAGCTGGTGGACTGGCTGGGCTTCTTCAACGGCCGCCGGCTCGTGCCGATCATCATGGCCTTCGTCGCGATCGTGTTCGCCGTGCTGTGCCTGTGGATCTGGCCGCCGATCGGTGACGGGCTGGAGAGCTTCTCCGACTGGCTGGTGGGCCTGGGTGCCTGGGGCGCGGGGATCTTCGGGGTGGCGAACCGCGCGCTGCTGGTGATCGGCCTGCACCAGTTCCTGAACGTGCCGGTGTGGTTCCAGTTCGGCAGCTTCACCAAGCCGGACGGCCAGGTGGTCCACGGCGACATCAACATGTTCCTGAGCGGCGACCCGGAGGCCGGGCAGTTCCTCTCGGGCTTCTTCCCGATCATGATGTTCGCCCTCCCGGCGGCGGCGCTGGCGATCACGCACTGCGCGAAGCCGCAGCGGCGCAAGGAGGTGGGCGGCCTCATGATGTCGGTCGGCCTGACCTCCTTCGTCACCGGCATCACCGAGCCGATCGAGTATTCCTTCCTCTTCGTGGCACCGCTGCTGTACGTGATCCACGCGCTGCTGACGGGTGTCTCGATGGCGGTGACGTGGGCGCTGGGGGTGAAGGACGGCTTCAGCTTCTCGGCGGGTCTGATCGACTACTTCATCAACTGGGGGCTGGCGACCAAGCCCTGGCTGATCATTCCGATCGGCCTGTGCTTCGCGGTCGTCTACTACGCGGTGTTCCGCTTCGCGATCACGAAGTTCGACATTCCGACGCCCGGCCGGGAATCGGACGAGGAGATCGCGGCGATGCAGGAGGAGACCACCAAGGCGTAGCGGGCGGCGGAAGGCGCAACAGGCGTACGGCGCCGGGCCCTTGGGCCCGGCCGCCGAAGGCCCTCGGATCCCGGATCCGAGGGCCTTCGCCATGTCCGGTGGTCCGGGCGCCCCGCGTGCGGGGCCGCTGCGGCCGAGTGTGGTGTAGACCACAGGAAATCGAAGGTTCCTTATCTAACCCTGACCGTGTTACAACTGGTCTACACCACACATTGGTGTAGACCACGCGGGCCTGTCTGAGCCCGCGTACCCCCACATATCTGAGACGTCGCCGTCCCCCGTTGCCCTCTGGCGTCGCCTTGCCCACTGGAGGAAGTTGTGTCCACGGCTACCGCTCCCGCGGCCGAAAAGAAGAAGGGCGCTGGCGTGATGGCCGTCATGCAGCGCATCGGCCGGAGTCTCATGCTCCCCGTCGCCGTGCTGCCTGCCGGTGCGCTGCTCATCCGCCTCGGCCAGGGCGACATGCTCGGCAAGGCGTCGCTGCCCGACTTCATCAACAAGATCGCCACGTACATGGCGGCCGGCGGCGACGCGATCATCGGCAACATGGCGCTGCTGTTCGCCGTCGGTATCGCGATCGGCTTCGCCAAGAAGTCGGACGGTTCCACCGCACTGGCCGCGGTCACCGGCTACCTGGTCTTCTCGAAGGTGCTCGCCACCTTCACCGACCCGAGCCTGCCGAAGGTCGAGAAGGTCATCGACCACAAGGTCGCCCTCGTGGACGCTCCCGTAGACGCCAAGGTCCTCGGCGGTGTCGTGATGGGCATCGTCGTCGCGCTGCTCTACCAGAAGTTCTACCGCACCAAGCTGCCCGACTGGGCGGGCTTCTTCGGCGGCCGCCGTCTGGTCCCGATCCTCTCCGCCTTCGCGGGCCTGGTCATCGGCATCCTCTTCGGCCTGATCTGGCCGGTCCTCGGTACGGGCCTGCACAGCTTCGGTGAGTGGCTCGTCGGTTCCGGCGCCGTCGGCGCGGGCATCTTCGGTGTCGCCAACCGTGCGCTCATCCCGGTCGGCATGCACCACCTGCTGAACTCCTTCCCGTGGTTCCAGGCCGGCGAGTACAACGGCAAGAGCGGCGACATCGCCCGCTTCCTCGAGGGTGACCCGACCGCCGGACAGTTCATGACCGGCTTCTTCCCGATCATGATGTTCGCCCTCCCGGCGGCCTGCCTCGCGATCGTGCACTGCGCCCGCCCCGAGCGCCGCAAGGTCGTCGGCGGCATGATGTTCTCCCTCGCGCTCACCGCGTTCGTCACCGGTGTGACCGAGCCGATCGAGTTCACCTTCATGTTCATCGCCCCGGTGCTCTACGCGGTCCACGCGGTCCTCACCGGTGTCTCCATGGCACTGACCTGGGCCCTGGGCATGCGTGACGGCTTCGGCTTCTCCGCCGGCGCGATCGACTTCTTCCTGAACCTCGGTATCGCCACCAAGCCGTGGATGCTCGTCCTGGTCGGCCTGTGCTTCGCGGCGGTGTACTACGCGATCTTCCGCTTCGCGATCATCAAGTGGAACCTCCCGACGCCGGGCCGCGAGTCCGACGAGGAGCTCGCCGAGCTGGCGAAGGCCGAGGCCAAGTAAGCCTGCTCGTCCACACGTCGAAGCCCCCGCTCTCCCGAAAGGGAGGCGGGGGCTTCGAGGTGTTCCCGTACGTCAGACCTCGTAGACCGCGCCCGCGTACGCCAGGTCCACCCGGCCGTCGTAGACCGCGCGGGCATCGGCGAGGTTCTGCGCGGGGTCCGTCCACGGCGGGATGTGCGTGAGGACGAGCCGGCCGACGTTGCCGCCGCGCGCGTACTCGCCCGCCTCGCGGCCGTTGAGGTGGAGGTCCGGGATGTCCTCCTTGCCGTGCGTGAAGGAGGCCTCGCAGAGGAAGAGGTCGGTGCCGTCGGCGAGCTGGGCCAGCTCGGAGCAGGCGCCGGTGTCCCCGGAGTACGTGAGCGAGCGGCCGCCGTGCTCGACGCGGATGCCGTACGACTCGACGGGGTGGGCGACGCGCTCGGAGCGGATCTGGAAGGGGCCGATCTCGAAGGTCCCGGACTTCAGCGTGCGGAAGTCGAAGACCTCGCTCATCGAGCGCTCGTCGGGGACGTCGTCGTAGGCCGTGGTCAGGCGCCGCTCGGTGCCCTCGGGTCCGTAGACGGGGATGGTGCCGCAGCGGCCGCCCTCGTGCCGGTAGAAGCGGGCGACGAAGTACGCGCACATGTCGATGCAGTGATCGGCGTGCAGGTGGCTCAGGAAGATCGCGTCGAGGTCGTAGAGACCGCAGTGGCGCTGGAGCTCGCCGAGGGACCCGTTGCCCATGTCGAGGAGCAGCCGGAAGCCGTCGGCCTCGACGAGGTAGCTCGAACAGGCCGATTCCGCGGACGGGAACGACCCCGAACAGCCGACGACGGTGAGCTTCATGGAGCGTGAACCTCCGAGGACGGTCCGTGGACGGGATGCGGGCCGTGCGTGGGTCGAGCGTAAGGCGCGAAACCTCCGGTCGCTCCTCCGCGGCGGGCCGTTGTGGGGGGAATCACCTGTGGTGTCACCCGTGGGAGCGAAGGCGGGCACGGGGGTTGCCGTGGCGCTGCCGTGCCGGGGTGTGCCCGCGCGGCTACGGTCGAAGCATGGACACGTCCTGGTGGCCCGCGGTAGCCGCGGTCGTGGCCGTGGCGTTGGTGGTGCTGGTCGCCGGGGCGCGGCTCGGACTCCCCCGCCGGGCCCCGTCGGCGCACGGGGCCGGCCCGCCGCCGCGGCCGCGGGCGGGCGAGCTGTGGTGCCTGGCGGACGGCCGCCTGTGCCTGGTGCTGGCGGTGGGGTCGGTACGGGGCCACCGCGCGCGGGTCGCGTGGATCACTGGGAAGTACGACGACCGGCGGGCCGGGGTGATCCCGCTGCCCCCGGGGACGGTGGGGGCGCAGGGCCGGGCGAGCTTCCTGGAGGCGGACCGGCCGGTGGAGGTGTCGCTGTGGGAATTCCGGACGCGGGTGGGGATGCTGGACCCGGCGGTGTGGGACGAGGTCAAGGGCCTGGGAGGTGGGCGGTGATCCGCTTGCGGCGCGTGTACGACCCGCCGGAGCCGGCGGCGGACGGGGTCCGGGTCCTGGTGGACCGGCTCTGGCCGCGGGGCCTGTCGAAGGCGGCGGCCGCGGTGGAGGAGTGGCCGAAGGCGGTCGCGCCCTCGACGGAGCTGCGCAAGTGGTTCCACGGGGGCGGCTCCGCCGGGGAGTTCCGCGAGCGGTACGAGGCCGAGCTGGCGGAGCCGGAGGCCGCGGCGGAGCTGTCCCGCCTGCGTGGCTTGGCCGAGGCCGGGCCGGTGACGCTGCTGACTGCCGTCAAGGACCCGGCCTCCAGCCATGCCGCGGTGCTCGCGGAGCTGCTGGGCGGCTAGGCGCTGCCCGCGCCGGCACCTGGGGCTCCGCCCCAGACCCCGCGCCTCAAACGCCGGCGGGGCTGAAATATAGCCCCGCCGGCGTTTGAGGCGTGGGGGTTCGGGGGCGGAGCCCCCGGCAGTGGCGCCGCACCGGGTAGGCCGAGCAACCCCGCAGGGGCTACGCCCAGAGTTGGCCTTGGAGGACCTCGATGGCCTCTTCCGTCGTCGCGGCCGTGTAGACGCCCGTCGAGAGGTACTTCCAGCCGCCGTCGGCCACGACGAAGACGATGTCCGCCGTTTCGCCCGCGGCCACCGCCTTGCGGCCGACGCCGATCGCCGCGTGCAGGGCGGCTCCCGTGGAGACGCCCGCGAAGATGCCCTCCAGCTGGAGCAGCTCTCGGGTGCGGGTGACCGCGTCCGCCGAGCCCACCGAGAAGCGGGTGGTGAGCACGGAGGGGTCGTACAGCTCCGGGACGAAGCCCTCGTCGAGGTTGCGCAGGCCGTACACGAGGTCGTCGTACCGCGGCTCGGCGGCCACGATCTTCACGCCGGGCACGTGCTCGCGCAGGTAGCGGCCGACGCCCATCAGGGTGCCGGTCGTGCCGAGGCCCGCGACGAAGTGGGTGATCGACGGGAGGTCGGTGAGGATCTCCGGGCCCGTGGTGGCGTAGTGCGCGCCGGCGTTGTCCGGGTTGCCGTACTGGTAGAGCATCACCCAGTCGGGGTGCTCGGCCGCCAGTTCCTTGGCCACCCGGACCGCGGTGTTGGAACCGCCCGCGGCCGGCGACGGGATGATCTCGGCTCCCCACATGGCCAGCAGGTCGCGCCGCTCCTGGCTGGTGTTCTCCGGCATCACGCACACGATGCGGTAGCCCTTGAGCTTGGCCGCCATCGCCAGCGAAATGCCGGTGTTGCCCGAGGTGGGCTCCAGGATGGTGCAGCCCGGGTACAGCCGGCCGTCCTTCTCCGCCTGCTCGACCATGTGGAGCGCGGGGCGGTCCTTGATCGAGCCGGTCGGGTTGCGGTCCTCCAGCTTCGCCCAGATGCGGACGTCGTCCGAGGGCGACAGCCGGGGCAGCCGGACGAGCGGCGTGTTGCCGACCGCGGCCAGCGGGGAGTCGTAACGCATCAGACAGCGCCGCCGGCCACGGCCGGGAGGATGGTGACGTTGTCGCCGTCCTTGAGCGCGGTGGCGATGCCGTCGAGGAAGCGGACGTCCTCGTCGTTGAGGTAGACGTTCACGAAGCGGCGCAGCTGCCCGTTGTCGACGATGCGCTCCTCGATGCCCTTGTGGCGGCTCTCCAGGTCGGCGAAGAGGTCGGCGAGGGTGGCGCCTTCCCCGGACACGGCCTTCTCGCCGTCGGTGTAGGTGCGGAGGATGGTGGGGATGCGGACCTCGATGGCCATGGCTGGGCTCCAGTCGTCAGGGCGTAAGCAGTAAGCAGAAGCAGAAAGCAGCGGTGAGCAAGGGGAGACGTGGGGCGCGCGGTTCGTCGGCCCTCCGCGCGGGAGGGTTCTGGTGCTCAGGCAGCAGGACAGATGGCGCTGGCGAGGCGGCACAGGTCGACGTGCAGCCGCGCCACGAGCAGCAGCCTGCCGGGCGTCTCGATGCTCACGTCGTGGGAAACCATGCGGTCATGTTAACGATTCCCGGTCCCCGGTTTGGAGTGTGATCCCGCATCGTGGACGCCGACCGACCGCATGGTGGTCAGTAGGCCTCGACGACCTGCACTTCTTCCTCGGTGATCTCGCCGCCGACGATCCGGTAGGAGCGGAACTGGAACTCGCCGAGGCCGTCCTTGTCGGCCGTCGAGACGAGTACGTAGTGCGCGCCGGGCTCGTTCGCGTACGTGACGTCGGTGCGCGAGGGGTAGGCCTGGGTCGCGGTGTGCGAGTGGTAGACGATCACCGGCTCCTCGTCGCGGTCGTCCATGTCGCGGTAGAGCTTGAGCAGATCCTTCGAGTCGAACTCGTAGAACGTGGGCGAGCGGGCCGCGTTGAGCATCGGGATGAACCGCTCGGGCCGGTCGGTGCCCGCCGGGCCGGCCACGACTCCGCACGCCTCGTCGGGGTGGTCCTGACGGGCGTGCTCGACGATCTGGTCATACAGGGCCTGGGTGAGGGTCAGCATGAGCGACAGGATAAACAGACGGGCCCTTCCGTACCGAGGAGTGGTACGAAAGGGCCCGCATGCTGGATACGCCGGTGCTACGAGGCCTTGGTGAAGGCCTCGCCGCGCGGGTCGCGGGACTTCAGGACGAGGTAGGAAACGCCCAGGATCAGGCCCCACAGCGGGGCGCAGTACAGCGAGACGCGGGAGTCCTTGTCCATGCCCATCATCACGATGACCATGCCGATGAAGGCCAGGGCGAACCAGCTGGTGTACGGGGCGCCGGGGGCCTTGAACGGGGACGCGGGCAGCTCGCCGCGGTCGGCCTTGGCCCGGTAGCGGATCTGGCAGACCAGGATCATGATCCAGGCCCACATGCCGGAGATGGTGGCGAAGGAGACGACGTAGTCGAAGGCCTTGCCCGGGGCGACGTAGTTGATCCAGACGCCCACCAGCATCAGCGCGGCGGAGAAGGTGGTGCCGACGAGCGGGGTGCCGCTCTTGGTGAGCTTGGTGAAGACCTTCGGGCCCTGGCCGTTGATCGCGAGGTCGCGCAGCATGCGGCCGGTGGAGTACATGCCCGAGTTGCAGGAGGACAGGGCCGCGGTCAGCACGACGAAGTTGACGATCGCGGCGCCGACGCCGAGGCCCATGCGCTCGAAGGCGGCGACGAAGGGCGAGACGCCCGGCTGGAAGTTCGACCACGGGACGACCGACAGGATCATGATCAGCGCGCCGACGTAGAAGACGGCGATGCGCCACGGCACGGTGTTGATGGCCTTGGGCAGGGTCTTCTCGGGGTCCTTGGACTCGCCGGCGGTGACGCCGACCAGCTCGACCGCGAGGAAGGCGAACATCACGATCTGCAGGGTCATCAGCGTGCCGCCGATGCCCTTGGGGAAGAAGCCGCCGTCGTTCCACAGGTTGGAGACGGTGGCGGTGTCCGCGGCGTCGGAGAAGCCGATGGTGAGGATGCCGGCGCAGATCAGGATCATGCCGACGATGGCGGTGACCTTGACCATGGAGAACCAGAACTCCAGCTCACCGAAGAGCTTCACGGAGATCAGGTTGGCGGCGTAGAGGATGACCGTGAAGATCAGCGCGTAGGCCCACTGCGGGAAGCTGTCGTGGGTCCAGTACGACATGTACTGCGCGGCCGCGGTGACCTCGGTGATGCCGGTGACCACCCAGAACAGCCAGTACGTCCAGCCGGTCACGTACCCCCAGAACGGGCCCAGGAACTCGCGGGCGTAGTCCGAGAAGGAACCGGAGACGGGGCGGTACATGAGCAGCTCGCCCAGGGCCCGCATGATGAAGAAGATGACCAGGCCCGCGATCGCGTAGGCCAGGATCAGGCTCGGTCCGGCCTTGGAGATCGCCTTGCCGGCGCCCAGGAACAGGCCGGTGCCGATGGCTCCGCCGATCGCGATCATCTGGATCTGGCGGGCGCCGAGCGTGCGGTGGTAGCCCTCGCCGCCCTCGCCCGCGCCCTGAGTGCCCTCGCCGGGCGTCTTGCCGTGCTGCTCGACCTGCACAGAGGTCATGTCTGGTGCGCCTTTCTCCACGCCGACCCGCGCCTTCAGTGGCTGCGGATCGGGTCCTCGATCCCCCCGGATACGGATGGAGTTGCACGCCGGCGGTCAGCCGGTCCAAGCGAGCCGGGAGACATGGGTGGCGTCCCGTCGGCGGTCGTGAAGATTTATCACGTGCTTACGACCGCTGGAGGGGGAGAAATGTGGCGCAGGGCACCAAAAATTCAGGACAAAGGCCCGTGAACGGATCAGATCACCGCATGACGGTGATCTGATCGTTATCCGGATTTGAGCGTCCGCTGAGCGAACGACGTCCCCTCTTGAGGATCTTCAGAGGGTTCAGGGGGCTCAGAGGGTTTCGATGAGGGTCTCCTGGAGGCCGCCCAGCCAGAGGTACGCCATCACCATCGGCTTGCGCGGATCGTCGTCCGGCAGCCGGAACAGCACCGCGCTCTCGTCGTCCTCGGTGATGTCCAGGCGGGCCGCGAGGGTCAGGCGCAGGTCGTTGAGCGCGCCGAGCCAGCGCAGCGGCAGCTCCCCGGTCAGCTCCAGCACCGCCGCCCCGTCGCCGGCCGGGGTGAGCCCGTCGAGGCTGCGTACGAGGGCCAGCGCGTCCTCCCGTTTGCGGGTGCGCAGGTCGTTCTCCGTGAAGCGGCGGAACTCCGCCGAGCGCGCCGTCAGCTCGGCCGCGTCCACGCCCTCGTCGCCGGCGCCGTCGGGGGCCCCATAGGCGTCGGGGAAGAGCCGGGCCAGCGCCGGGTCGGACGGGGGCTCGGAGGGGCCCTCGGCGAACAGCGCGGCGAGCGGGTCGGCGTCCTCGGCGGGCTCCGGCTCGCCGGGGCCGATCAGCTCCAGCATCTGGACGGCCAGGGAGCGCAGGATGGAGATCTCGATCTCGTCGAGAGCGATGGCGGCCCCGCCGCCCTTCAGCGCCTCGAAGGTCCCGCCGCCCATCAGGTGCGGTCCTGGGAGAGGGTCGCCCACAGGCCGTAGCCGTGCATGGCCTGCACGTCGCGCTCCATTTCCTCGCGGGTGCCGCTGGACACGACCGCCCGCCCCTTGTGGTGGACATCGAGCATCAGCTTGTGCGCCACGTCCTTCGAGTAACCGAAGTAGGCCTGGAACACGTACGCCACGTAGCTCATGAGGTTGACCGGGTCGTTGTGCACCAGGGTCACCCAGGGGACGTCGGGTTCGGGGACCGCGAAGGTCTCTTCGGCCGATTCGGTGCGTTCGATCTCTACAGGAGCAACACTCACTTGTCCCATGCTGCCACCGTGACGGCCCGGTCGCACAAACGGGCCCTACATCTCGTCACTTTGACGAGATGTGCGCTAGCATCCGTCGCATGAACCCTGCGGACCTGGGCCTGCCGGTGGACGTGCCGTCGACAGCGCTCTTCACGGACCATTACGAGCTCACGATGCTGCAGGCCGCGCTGGCCAACGGCACCGCCGACCGGCGCTCGGTCTTCGAGGTGTTCACCCGGCGGCTGCCCGAGGGGCGCCGCTACGGGGTGGTCGCGGGGACCGGGCGGGTGCTGGACGCGGTGGAGAACTTCCGCTTCGACGGCGCGGTGCTGGAGTTCCTGCGCGAGCGGGCCGTCGTCGACATGCGGACCCTGGACTGGCTGGCCTCGTACCGCTTCTCCGGCGACATCTGGGGCTACCCGGAGGGGGAGGTCTACTTCCCCGGGTCGCCGATCCTGCGGGTCGAGGGCAGCTTCGCCGAGTGCGTGCTGCTGGAGACCGTGATCCTGTCGATCCTCAACCACGACTCCGCGATCGCGGCGGCCGCCTCCCGGATGGCCTCCGCGGCGGGCGAGCGCCCGCTGATCGAGATGGGCGCGCGCCGCACCCACGAGCTGGCGGCGGTGGCCGCCTCGCGGGCCGCGTACGTGGGCGGCTTCGCCTCCACCTCGGACCTGGCGGCCGGTTTCCGGTACGGGATCCCGACGGTCGGCACGAGCGCGCACGCCTTCACCCTGGTGCACGACAGCGAGCGGGACGCCTTCACCGCGCAGGTGGCCTCGCTGGGCCGGGGCACCACCCTTCTGGTGGACACGTACGACGTCGCCGAGGCCGTCCGGACGGCCGTGGAGGTCGCGGGTACGGAGCTGGGCGCGGTCCGGATCGACTCCGGCGACCTGCTGCTGGTGGCCCACCGGGTGCGGCAGCAGCTGGACGAGCTGGGGGCCACCGCCACGAAGATCGTGGTGACCTCGGACCTGGACGAGTACGCCATCGCCTCGCTGGCGGCGGCGCCGGTGGACGCGTACGGGGTGGGCACGCAGCTGGTGACGGGCAGCGGGCACCCGACGTGCTCGATGGTCTACAAGCTGGTGGCGCGGGCCGTCTCGGCGGATCCCAAGGCGGCGCTGGCGCCGGTGGCGAAGAAGTCCACGGGCGGGAAGACGTCCATCGGCGGCCGCAAGTGGGCGGCCCGTCGCGTGGACGCGGAGGGTGTGGCCGAGGCGGAGGTCGTCGGCGTGGGACCGGTCCCGTCGGCCCTTGCCGATGCGCAGCTGCTGGTCGAGCTGGTCAAGAGCGGCGAGGTCGTCGCCCGCGAGCCGCTGGAAGCCGCGCGCGACCGTCACCGCGCTGCCCGCGCCGGGCTGCCCCTGTCGGCGACGCAGCTGTCCCGCGGCGAGGCCGTGATCCCGACGGAGTACGCGTAGCGGCCGCGCGCCACCGTTACCGGGGCTCCGCCCCAGACCCCGCGCCTCAAACGCCGGCGAGGCTGAAAGACCGGGGCTCCGCCCCGAACCCCGCGCCTCAAACGCCGGAGGGGCTGGGTGATTCAGCCTCGCCGGCGTTTGAGGCGCGGGGTGCGGGGCGGAGCCCCGCGAACGGGGGCTGGGGCGGAGCCCCCAGTTTCGGGAAGGGGCGGGGTGGGGGAAGAGCCCCCGCAGGGCCCCGCCGCCGCACAGAGACACCGAGCCGAAGGACAACGTCATGCACCGCGCACTGATCGTCGTCGACGTACAGAACGACTTCTGCGAAGGCGGCAGCCTCGCGGTCACCGGCGGAGCCGACGTCGCCGCCGCCGTCACCGAGTACATCGGCCAGGCCACGCCCGCCTACCGGCACGTCGTCGCCACCCGCGACCACCACGTCGACCCCGGGTCGCACTTCGTGCACCCCCCGGCCGAGCCGGACTACGAGACGAGCTGGCCCGTCCACTGCGTCGCCGGAACGGAGGGCGTGGGCTTCCACCCGAACTTCGCCCCCGCCGTGGCGTCGGGGGCCGTCGCCGCCGTCTTCGACAAGGGCGCGCACGAGGCCGCGTACAGCGGTTTCGAGGGCGCCGACGAGAACGGGGCGACGCTCGCCCAGTGGCTGCGCGACCGGCACGTCACCGAGGTGGACGTCGTCGGGATCGCCACCGACCACTGCGTCAGAGCCACCGCCCTCGACGCCGCCCGCGCCGGCTTCGACACCCGCGTCCTGCTGGACCTGACGGCCGCCGTCGCCCCGCACACGACCGCACGGGCCCTGGAGGAGCTCCGGGCGGCCGGGGTGACCCTGGTGGGCCAGGTGGGCCCGAAGGCGGCCCAGGACGGCCCCGTCGGCCCGGACGGCCCGGACGGCCCGAGCCCGTCCTAGACGAGTAAGTCCGAAGTCTTCGGGGGCATGAAGCGAGGGTCTCGTTGATCCGTTTGTGACGACAGATCTCGAAACCCTCGCGACAGCACTG
>NZ_JBVIFS010000001.1:524783-703840 GCF_055571215.1 Streptomyces sp. NPDC030995 | reverse complement strand
GGCCGAAGGCCATCGCGAAGCGACGCGACCGTAGGGAGCGCCCTTGAGGGACCGGCCCGACACGGAGAGACGATGAGACTGACGGGAAACCCCCAAACCTTCTCTGATGCTGGTCGAGGGGCTCCCGCCCCCGAAGCCCCGCCCGCCCCACCCCCAACCGGGTGATCCGCCCCGACCCCCCCGCCCCGCTTGGGCGATTTGTCATACCGGCCGTGGCAGCATCGGGCATCTCGCAGCTCAGCCCATCTCGCACCTCAGCACATCTCGCATCCCCCGCCCCGTCCCGCCCCACCTCGCCCCACCCCGTCCCGGAGGTGATCCCATGTCACATCGCCCGCTTCGCGCCGCCTGCATCGCCGCAGTGCTCCTCGTCGCCGGGCCGGTCCCGGGCGCCGGCGCCGAGCCGGGGCTCCCCGAAGTGGAGTCCGTGGGGGTGCTGCTCACCCGTCTGCAAGGGCTCTACCAGAAGGCCGAGGAGGCCACCGAGGCCTACAACGCCACCGAGGTGGCCCTCGAGGCCGGGCGGGACGAGGAGCGGCTGCGCTCCGCCGACCTCGGCAGGGCACGTACCGCTCTCGAATCCGAGAAGGCCCTCGTCGGCCGGCTGGCCCGGGAGCAGTACCAGGGCTCGCAGGGCTTCTCCCCCTACGCCCGGATGCTGCTCGCGGGCAACCCCCAGGCGGCCCTCGACCAGCGTCGGCTCGCCGCCCGCGAGGGCGCCCGGCGGGCGGGCGTACTGGACCGGCTCAAGCGGGGCGAGCGGGAGGCCGACGCGCTCGCCGTCCGGGCGCGCAAGGCACTGGACACCCAGCAGACCCTGGCCGCCCGGCAGAAGCTCCATCAGGACGAGGTCGCGGCGCAGCTCAAGGAGGTCGAGCGCGTGCTGGCCTCGCTGACCCCCCAGCAGCTCGCGCGGCTCGGCGCGAAGGAGGCCGAGAACACCGCCGAGGCGCAGCGCGAGCTGGTGGACTCCGGCCGTCTGCCCACTCGTACCGGGACACCCACGGCGGCGGGCGGCGCGGCCCTCACGTACGCGGCCGCCCAGATCGGCAAGCCGTACGTGTGGGGCGCCGAGGGGCCGGGCTCCTTCGACTGCTCCGGGCTCACCTCGCAGGCCTGGGCGCACGCGGGGCGTGCCATCCCGCGGACCAGCCAGGAGCAGTGGGCCCGGCTGCCGAAGGTGCCGCTGGACCAGCTGCGGCCCGGGGACCTGGTGCTCTACTTCCCCAAGGCCACGCACGTGGGCCTGTACGTGGGAGACGGCAAGGTGATCCAGGCGCCACGGCCTGGGGCGAAGGTCAAGGTCTCGCCGATCGCCGCGAATCCGCTGCTCGGGGCCGTGCGGCCGGATCCCGACGGGACCCCGCTCACGGAGTTCAACCCTCCGCCGCTGCCCGAGCACACCGGGGCCGCGGCGGAGGGGGACGACGCCGGCTACTCCGCCGAGGAAGCCCCGGAGGCGGCAGACGCGGCGCCCACGGCCGAGGAGACCTCCGCCAGGTAGTCCGCCGTGTCCTCGGGGTCGTAGAAGTACGCGTCGAAGTCGGCCGGGTTGTCGAAGCCGTTGGCGAATCGGTTCGCCACCGGCTGGAGCTGCCCGGCCGCGCCGATCAGGTTCAGTACGTGCTCCGGCGGGACGCCCAGCATCGCGTTCGTCCACTGGGTCACCGGCTTGCCGGTGGTGAACCAGAACTTGTCGAAGGTCGCCTTCATCCACGCCTCGTCGAATGGCTTGTCCCCGTGCATCAGGATCGACGAGAGGTACGAGGCCGCGCACTTGGCGGCGGAGTTGGAGCCCTGGCCCGTGACCGGGTCGTTGGACACCACCACGTCAGCGACGCCCAGCACCAGCCCACCCCCCGGGAGGCGGCCGATCGGATTGCGGACCACCGGCGCGTAGCGGCCGGCGAGCGTGCCGCCCGCGTCCGTCAGCTCCACCTTCGTGGCCCGCGCGTACTCCCACGGCGTGAACTTCTCCATCAGTTCCAGCGTGACCGCCAGGTGCTCCGCCGGGTCCTTGATGCCGTTGAAGACGTCCAGCGGGCCGCCCGGTATGCCTTCCCAGAACAGGATGTCCGCGCGACCCGACGTCGTCAGGGTGGGCATGACGAACAGCTCGCCGACGCCCGGGACCAGGTTGCAGCGGACCGCCTCCGTCTGCGGGTGCTCGGGCCGGGGGCCGAGCCCGTGCACGTACGAGACGGCCAGCGCGCGCTGCGGGGCGTCGTACGGGGAACGCGCCGCGTCCCGCCCGAACATCGAAACCAGCTCGCCCTTGCCGGCGGCGACGAGCACGAGGTCGTACGTACGGGAGAAGAAGTCGAGGTCGGCGACCGAGGCGCCGTGGATGACCAGCTGCCCGCCGCGCTGTACGAAGGTGTCGAGCCAGCCGGCCATCTTCACGCGCTGGTCGACGGACTGCGCGTACCCCTTGAGGTGGCCCAGCCAGTCGATGGCGCGGGACGTGTCGGGGGCGGCGACGGAGACGCCGAGGCCCTCGATCTTCGGGGCCTGCTGTTCCCAGAAGTTGATCTGGAGGTCGCGCTCGTGCTGGAGCGCCGTGTCGAACATGCACTGCGTGGACATGACCCGTCCGGTGCGGATCTCGTCCGGCGTCCGGTTGGACATGAGGGTGACCTCGTACCCCTTCGACTGGAGTCCGAGGGCGAGCTGGAGACCGGACTGGCCGGCTCCCACGACAAGGATCTTGCGCATCTCTCACGTTCTCTGTTCGGGGGGCGCTCTTCGGGGGCGCTCTTCGGGGGCGCTCTTCGGGGGACGCTATTCGGGGGACGCTATTCGGGAGTGCTGTCGAGGGCGTGGCCCACCAGGGTCAGCAGGGATTCGACCACCGTCTGGCGGCGCCTCGCGTCCATGATCACGACGGGTACCTGGGGTGCGATGGACAGCGCCTCGCGCACGTCCTCGGGCTCGTACGACCGCGAGCCCTCGAAGTGGTTGACGGCGACGGCGTACGGGAGCCCGCAGCTCTCGAAGTAGTCGAGGGCGGGGAAGCAGTCGCGCAGCCGGCGGGTGTCGGCCAGCACGATGCCGCCGATGGCCCCGCGCACCAGGTCGTCCCACATGAACCAGAACCGCTCCTGGCCGGGGGTCCCGTACACGTAGAGGACGAGGTCGTCGTCGAGCGTGACGCGGCCGAAGTCCATGGCGACGGTGGTGGTGTTCTTCTCCGGCGTCGCGGACAGGTCGTCCGTGGGGGCGCTGGCCTGGGTCATCACCGCCTCGGTACGCAGCGGGGTGATCTCGGAGACGGAGGAGACGAAGGTGGTCTTGCCGACGCCGAAGCCGCCCGCGACCAGCACCTTGACGGCGACGGGTGCGCGGGAGCGGTCGTACTGCCAGGGCTGGACCGGCTCGTCGTCGGACCCCGGCAGGGGCACCGGGCTGTCAGAGACGGCGAAGACCACTGAGCACCCTTTCCAGCAGCGCGCGTTCGGGACGGCCCGTGCCGTGGCCCGTCCCGTAGACGCGTATGCGTCCCTGGTCGGCGAGGTCGCTGACGAGTACGCGGACCACGCCGAGCGGCAGCTTCAGCAGCGCGGCGATCTCGGCGATCGTGCGCATGCGGCGGCAGACCTCGACGATGGCGGGCATCTCGGGCATGCGGTCGGGCTTCTGCGGCTCCGACGCCTTGGTGTCCAGGGCGGCGACGAAGGTCTCGACCAGCAGGACGTGCGTGAAGCGGGTGCGGCCGCCCGTGAGGGAGTACGGGCGGACGCGGGCGGGGCGGCGGTCGGCTCCGCGTATCGGCAGCCGGTCGGAGGCCGGACTCCTCACGGGGTGTTCTCCATCGACTGGCGCAGCTCACTGCGGACTTCGGGGGTCAGGACGTGGCCGGCTCGGCCGACGAACAGGGCCATGTGGTAGGCGACGACGCTCATGTCGCAGTCGGGGGTGGCGTGCACGCCCAGCAGTGAGCCGTCGCTGATGGCCATGACGAAGACGGAGCCGTGCTCCATCGCCACCATGGTCTGCTTGACCGAGCCGCTGTCCATGAGGGCGGCGGCGCCGGTGGTGAGGCTGCCGATGCCCGACACGATGGTGGCGAGGTCGGCGGAGGCTCCGCGCGGGCCCTTGCGCTTGACCGGGGCCTCGGCCGCGCCGCCGCCCGTTGCGGGGTCGGAGGACAGGAGCAGCAGCCCGTCCGAGGAGACGACGGCGACGGAGTTGACGCCGGGCACCTCCTCGACCAGGTCGGTCAGCAGCCACTGCAGGTTGCGGGCCTGGGTGCTCAGTCCGTACGTACTGGGCGCGGTCATGTGCGTGCCTCCTGTGCGGTGTCCCCCTGGTCGGTCTTGCCATGGCTCTGGTCCGGGCCCTGCCCCTGCCCCTGGTTCTGCGCGAGCTCGGCGGCGACGACGCGCCGTCCGTCCTGGGCCCCCTGGTAGAAGCCACCGAGGCGGCGGCGCAGCTCGTCGGCGTCGATCCGGCGCGGTGGCTCGGGCCGTACGTCGTCACTGGCCGCGCGGGCGGGGGTGACGGTACGGGGAGTCCGCTTCGGGAGGCCCTTGTCGGTGACGGCCTCCGGCTCCGCCTCTGCCTCCGTCTCGGTGGGGTGGCTTCCCTGGCGGGGCAGCCAGTTCCCCTCGGCCGGGGCATGGCTGTGCGGGTCCGGCTCCGGCGCGGGGTCCGACACCCCGAAGGCGGCCGCGTCCGCGTCGGCGACGACCCGCGCGAGCAACTGCTCCCCTGCGGGGGGCGCGGCGGTGAAGATCTGCTCGGCGGGCGGCAGCCCGGCCGAGGTGGGCGCCGTGCCGGCGGGGCGCGGCTGCGCATCGGCGGCGGTCGGGGTGGCCTCCGCGCCGGGCGCCGGGGCCGGCTCCGGCTCCGCGAGGGCCTCGGCCGGGACGGCCGGGCCCGCGAGGGCCTCGGCCAGGGTGACCGGGGCCGCCGTGGTGGTGGGCACGCGGAAGGCGGGTTCCGGCTCCGTGTCGGCGACGGCCGGAACAGCTGGCTCCGGCTCTGTGTCGGCCACGGGCTCCGCCACATCGGCGGCGGCAGCAGCCGGGACGGCAGGCTCCGCGGCAGCAGCAGCGTCGGCCGGAGCGGCGTCGGCCGGAGCAGCCTCGACCGGAGCGGCGTCCGCATCCGACACCGCGGGCTCCGCCGCACCGGCGGCGTTGGCCGGCGCCTCCGGGTCCGACCCGTCGGGAGCGGCGTGCGCGCCCCGGCGCCGGGCCGGGAGGGTGTTCTCGTTCGCCTCCGCGATCACGCCCGGCAGATGCAGCGCGGGCGCGCCCGGCGTGGCCAGGGTGTGGACCGGGGAGACCGGCGGGGTGGCGGGGAGGAGGGACGCCGGGACGACGACCAGGGCCTCGGTGCCGCCGTGCCGCGGGGCGCGCAGCTCCGCGGTGACCCCGTGCCGGGCCGCGAGGCGGCCGGCCACGTACAAGCCGAGGCCCAGGCCGTGTTCCGCCTCGGGCTCCTCGTCGTACGCCTCGGGCGTGGAGAGCCGGGAGTTCAGCGATTCCAGCCGGTCCTCGGTGACCCCGATGCCCTCGTCCACGACGGAGAGCACCACGTCACCGGAGTCCAGCAGCCGGCCGAACACCTTCACCTTGGCGTCCGGCGGCGAGAACGTCGTCGCGTTCTCCAGCAGCTCGGCCAGCACGTGCGAGAGGTCGTCGGCCGCGTGCCCCGCGACCTGGGTGTACGAGGGCAGCGCGGCGAGGTCGACGCGCTCGTAGCGCTCGATCTCGCTCACGGCGGCCCGCATCACGTCGATCAGCGGTACCGGCAGGCCCTGCCCGTGGCCGTGTTCCTGCCCTGCCAGGACCAGCAGGTTCTCGTTGTGACGGCGCATCACCGTCGCCAGGTGGTCCAGCTTGAAGAGGGTCGCGAGCCGGTCCGGGTCCTGTTCCTTGGACTCCAGCTCCTCGATGACCGCGAGCTGGCGCTCCACCAGGCCCAGGGTCCGCAGCGACAGGGAGACGGAGGTCGTCGACATGACGCGGCGGTGCTCCTCCAGCCCCGCCCGCAGCTTCGCCAGTTCCTCGTCCAGTACTTCCCGGCTGGAGGTCAGCGCCTCGTTGCGGCCGATGATCCGGCGCCGGTCGGCGTCGAGTCCGGCGATCCGGGTGTGCAGGGAGACCGTCTGGTCGCGCACCGCGTTCAGGTGGCGTACGACCTCGGCGAACTCGTCGTTGCGGCCGGTGAAGCGGACCGGCTCCACCGAGCCCTCCGGCGTCGCCAGCCGCTGCGCGCCGCGGCGCAGCACGGACAGCGGCCGGGTCAGCGACCGCGCCACGGCGGTCGAGACGCCGACGGCGACCAGGAACAGCACGCCCAGCAGGGCGACCAGGGTCTCCAGCCGGGTCACGTCGTCGTCGCGCAGCGAGGCGAGGGCGGAGGCCCGCTGGCCCGCGAGGGTGGACTCCACGGACCGCATGCGGTCGATGCGGGCGGTGAGCGCGGCGGCGACGGCGGGCCCGTCGGTCTTGCGGTCGGCGGCCGTCAGGGTGGGCCGGTCGGTGAGCCGCTTGAGGAAGTCGTCGGCCGTCTTGACCTCGGGGCCGGTGACGGTGGCGGCGAGGGTCTGGCGTACGTCGGGCCGCGCGGCCCGCGCGAAGTCGTCCAGGGCGGCCTGCTCCCGTACGCGCGCACGCTGGGCGGCGGCGGTGAGCTCGTCGACCACGGCGGAGTTGGGGAGCTGCTCACCGCGGGGGACGGCCAGCGCGGCGAGCAGCAGTCCACGGGTGGCCGAGGCCTGTTCGACGGCCTGGCCGAGCGGGGCCAGCGGGCGGGTGGTGCTGAGGGCGGCCTCGGCGCGCGGCGGGGTCAGCTCGGCGAGGCGGTCGCCGGGGGCCTGGAGTTCCGCGATGACTCCGGCGTAGGCCTGGTGGGCGGCGAGGGCGCTGCCCTTGCCGTCGACGGCCTCGCTGCGGACGGCGCGGATGCGGGCGATCGCGCGGGCGGTCTCCTCGTCGGCCTCGGCCTGAACCTCCGTGAGCTGCCGGTCGGTTCGGGCGGCGCGCTCCTGGACGGGGCCCTTGGCTGTGCCGGGGCGGCCCTTGGCCGCGTACTCGACGACGGCATCACGCTCGTCGCCGAGCAGGTGCGCGAGGGTGAGGGTCTGCCGGGTCCGCTCCGCGAGGGTGACCAGGCGCTGGGAGTCGTTCAGTTCCGTCGAGGCGGAGATGACGGCGGGGCTGCCTGCCGCGAGGACGGTGAGGCCGGCGACGGCCACACCTACGACCAGCCTGCGGCGCACGCGGACGCGGCGTCCTGCGGGGGCCGGGCCGTCGGCGGCGGTGCCGTTCTTCCGAGACCGCTTCTTCTGCACCGGTGCTCGCAATCCTGTACGTGTGCTTCTGCTCGTCTACTCGTGTGGCCGAGGTAACGGCCGGTCAACAAGTAAACGCCCCCTGCTCCCTCGTACCGCCTCAGACCTTTGCAGCGTGTTGGGGAGAGAGCCGCACATCGCCCACCCGGCCACTCGAACGAGTGAACATCACGGATGAGTTGGCGACCAACTCGGACACCTCGCCTCAGAGCGTCGCCGTGGACAGGTGGTTGAAAGATCGATACGGGCTTTGGCAGGATGCCCGCCCACATGCCCGCCCCTGCCGTCCGCGGGCCGGTGCCCGCCGGTCGGGCGGTGCGCGCGGCCGGATCCGGCCCCTGCCCTCTTGGTACGGACCTGATGGGGCCCCGCGCGGCCCGCCGGGCAGAATGCCCGTATGCGCATCGACCTCGCCTCGGCCCCCGGCAACCAGGAACGCCCCAATGAGGACTGGGTGTCGGCCGCGATCCCCGCCTCGGGCGGTGGGGTGGTGGTGGCGCTGGACGGGGTCACCCCACCGAGCGGCGAGGACGGGTGCGTGCACGGAGTGCCGTGGTTCGCGGCCCGGCTCGGCGGCCGATTGACCGAACTGTCCGGATCGCGGCGGGACATGCCGCTGGACCGGATTCTGGCCGAGTCGGTCCGCGCCACGGCCGAGGCCCACCGCGACACCTGTGACCTTTCTCACGTGCGGACGCCCCAGGCGACGGTCGTGGTGGTCCGCTGGGACGAGGCGTACGTGGAGCACCTCGTGCTCTCGGACTCCGTACTGCTCCTCCAGGCGCCCGGGGGCGAGGTGACGGCGGTGCTCGACGACCGCCTCGACCGGGTCCCGCGGGAGGTGCTGCGCTCGGTGGCCGCGACGGACGCCCTGCGGAACGCGGAGGGCGGTTTCTTCACGGCGGCCGCGGACCCGGCGGTGGCGGCCCGGGCGGTGACCGGGCGCACCCCGCGCGAGCGGGTGCGGGCGGTGGCCGCGCTCACGGACGGGGCGAGCCGGTGGACGGACACGTTCGGGGAGGGCGACTGGGCCGAGTGCCTGGCGGTGCTGCGGAAGGAGGGGGCGGAGGGGCTGATCGGCCGGGTCCGCGCCATCGAGTCCGACCCGGCCCGCCCGGCGGCCCGGTACAAGCGGCACGACGACGCGTCGGCGGTCTACGCGGAGCTCTAGCCGCTGAGTGGGCCGGTTTCGACGGGGCTGGGCTGGGTCGGGGCCGGGCCGGGGTGGCCGGTTCCGTCGGGGCCGGGCGCGCGCCGGGGCGTCTCCTCGGGCGCCGAACGTGGCGAGGGGTCGGGTATTGCGGCGGTGTTGTGTTCGGCGCCCTGCGGGGACGCCCCGGCACACACCCGACCCCGCCGGAACCGGCGGGCGGGGTCCCATGCGGCGGTGTGGTCGGCGCCCTGCGGGGACGCCCGGCCCCGCCGGAACCGGCGGGGGCGCTACTCCTCGCCCGCGTTCAACTGGTTGAGCAGCCGGGCCAGTTCGGCCACCTCGCCGCGGTCCCAGTCGGCGAGCTTGCGCATGTACTGCTCGCGCCGTGCGCCCCGTACCCGCAGGAACCGTTCGCGGCCCTCCTCGGTGAGGCCGACCAGGAAGGCCCTGCCGTCGGCGGGGTCCGGCTCGCGGGCCACCAGGCCGAGGACCTCCAGGGCCCGCAGCTGGCGGCTCATGGTGGCCTTGCCCACGCCGAAGTAGGCGGCGAGTTCGGTGGCGCGCTGCCGGCCGGCCGCCTCCAGGCGGGTGAGGAGTCCGTACGCGGCGGGTTCGAGCTCGGGATGCAGCTCGCGGGCCATCTCGCCGGAGGAGGCGCGGGCCCGCCGGAGGAAGACGGACAGCTCCCGCTCCAGGGCAAGGAACTCCTGGTCTTCGCTCCCGTGCACGTATCCGCTCCTTCGATGGTGTGTGGTACCTCGGTGGGTGAGGGGCCAGTATTTCGCAGCGGGCACGGCGACGGCCCGGGGCCCCGCCGGAGCGGGGACCCGGGCGCCCCTACGCGGCGGCGGTGACGGCCAGTTCCGCCCGGTCCAGGGCGAGCTCCAGCACCTGGCGCACATCCGTCACCGGGTGTACCTCCAGCCCCTCCAGCACCTCCGCCGGGACGTCATCCAGGTCGGCCTCGTTCCGCTTCGGGATGATGACGGTGGTCAGACCGGCCCGGTGTGCGGCGAGCAGCTTCTGCTTGACTCCGCCGATGGGCAGGACGCGGCCGGTCAGCGAGACTTCACCGGTCATCGCGACGTCCGTGCGCACCTGGCGCCCGGAGAGCAGCGAGGCGAGTGCGGTCGTCATGGTGATGCCCGCGCTCGGGCCGTCCTTGGGGACCGCGCCCGCCGGGAAGTGGATGTGCACGCCCCGGTCCTTCAGGTCGGCGACGGGGAGCTCCAGTTCCGCGCCGTGCGAGCGCAGGAAGCTCAGCGCGATCTGCGCGGACTCCTTCATGACGTCGCCGAGCTGGCCGGTGAGGGTCAGGCCGGCCGCGCCCGTCTCGGGATCGGCCAGCGAGGCCTCCACGAAGAGGACGTCGCCGCCCGCGCCGGTCACCGCGAGGCCGGTGGCCACGCCGGGGACGGCGGTGCGCCGCTCGGCCGGGTCCTGGGCGGACTCCGGGACGTGGTGGGGCCGTCCGATCAGGCCGCGCAAGTCGTCGGAGCCGATGCTGAAGGGCAGTTCCCGCTCGCCCAGTTCGTGCTGTGCGGCCACCTTGCGCAGCAGCCTCGCGATGGACCGCTCCAGGGTGCGCACGCCCGCCTCGCGGGTGTACTCCCCGGCCAGCTTGCGCAGGGCGTCCTCCTCCAGGACCACCTCGTCGGATCCGAGGCCGGCGCGCTCCAGCTGACGCGGCAGCAGGTGGTCGCGTGCGATGACCACCTTCTCGTCCTCGGTGTACCCGTCGAGGCGGACGAGCTCCATCCGGTCGGCCAGTGCCTCGGGGATGGCCTCCAGGACGTTGGCCGTGGCCAGGAAGACGACGTCGCTCAGGTCGAGTTCCACCTCCAGGTAGTGGTCGCGGAAGGTGTGGTTCTGCGCGGGGTCCAGGACCTCCAGCAGGGCGGCCGCCGGGTCGCCGCGGAAGTCGGAGCCCACCTTGTCGATCTCGTCGAGGAGGACGACGGGGTTCATCGCCCCGGCCTCCTTGATGGCCCGTACGATCCGGCCGGGCAGCGCGCCGACGTACGTACGGCGGTGGCCGCGGATCTCGGCCTCGTCGCGTACGCCGCCGAGCGCGACCCGGACGAACTTGCGGCCCATGGCGTGGGCCACGGACTCCCCGAGGGAGGTCTTGCCGACGCCGGGCGGGCCGACGAGCGCGAGCACGGCTCCGCCGCGCCGCCCGCCGATGACGCCCATGCCGCGCTCGCCGCGCCGCTTGCGCACGGCCAGGTACTCCGTGATGCGGTCCTTCACGTCGCTCAGCCCGGCGTGCTCGGCGTCCAGCACCGCGCGGGCGCCCTGGATGTCGTATTGGTCCTCGGTGCGCTCGTTCCAGGGCAGTTCGAGCACGGTGTCCAGCCAGGTGCGGATCCAGGAGCCCTCCGGGCTCTGGTCACTGGCCCGCTCCAGCTTCTCGACCTCCTTGAGCGCGGCCTCCCGTACCTTCTCGGGGAGGTCGGCGGCCTCGACGCGGGCCCGGTAGTCGTCGGACTCCTCGCCTTCCTTCTCCCCGCCCAGCTCGCGCAGTTCCTTGCGTACGGCCTCCAGCTGGCGCCGGAGCAGGAACTCCCGCTGCTGCTTTTCGACGCCGTCCTGGACGTCCTTGGCGATGGACTCGGCCACGTCCTGCTCGGCGAGGTGGTCGCTGAGCCACTTGACGGCGAGCTTGAGGCGGGCGACCGGGTCTGCGGTCTCCAGCAGCTCGACCTTCTGGGTGACGGTCAGGAACGGCGAGTATCCGGAGTTGTCCGCGAGTGCGGACACCCCTTCGATCTGCTGGACCCGGTCCACGACCTGCCAGGCCCCGCGCTTCTTGAGCCAGCTCGTGGCGAGCGCCTTGTACTCCTTGACGAGCTCGGTCACCACCCCGGGCAGCGGGTCCGGGACCGCCTCCTCCACGATCTCGCCCTCGACCCAGAGCGCGGCGCCGGGCCCGGTGGTCCCGGCCCCGATGCGGACGCGCCCGCGCCCGCGGATGAGCGCGCCGGGGTCCCCGTCGGAGAGCCGTCCCACCTGCTCGACCGTCCCGAGCACCCCGGTCCCGGCGTACTTCCCGTCGACCCGCGGCACGAGCAGCACCCGGGGCTTCCCGTCGCCCGACGCCGCCTGCGCGGCCTCGACGGCCGCCCGTACCTCGGCGTCGGACAGGTCGAGCGGAACGACCATCCCGGGCAGCACGACCTCGTCATCGAGCGGCAACACGGGCAGGGTGAGCGTTACGGACGTCGAAGCCATGATCTTCCCTCCGGCAGTGAAGTTGAGCTATGCCGACTCAATGCATGTGCGCCTCCCAATGTTCCCCAACGCCCGTTCGCCGGGGGCGAACAGCCCGATCACAGGTACTGATGAGTGTCTTGGAGCGACGGCAGAGCTGCCCGCGTCCGGGGGGATCGCCGGCCCGGCCGGCGGTCGGTCACTCGTTCGGGTGGCAGGCGGGGATTCCGGGGCGCGGTGAGGACTGCCTCTCTAGCTTGCTGTCATGACGGCATTGGCAGAGGTTGGGGGAGGGCAGGCACGCCCGGTACACCTTCCGCCTGCGCGTGTCGTCTGGCGCCCGTACGGCTTTGTTGGGTGAGTGGGACCGGTGCCGGTGGGTGTGGAACCAGTGCGTCGCTCAGTCACGGGCGGCACACAAGGCCAAGGAGAAGTGCGGGCCTGCCGGTCTCGACAAAATGCTCACGGGATGGCGTGCAGGGCATGAATGGCTGCGCGCGGGTGGGAGTGTGCCCCAGCAGCAAGTCATCCGGGACTTCGCCTCCTCTCGCGCCAAGGCCGTCAAGGACATCAAGGCGCGGTTGCCGATGCGGCGGCGGGCGGGGATGCCCCGGTTCAAGAAGAAGGCTGTCGCCGATCCGACACTCAACTACACCCGTCGTGCCTTTCGACTGAAGGATGGCCGTCTGCACCTGGCAGGCGGCATATCGCTGACGGTGGTGTGGTCGCGCGACCTGCCCGCCGATCCGTCGAGCGTGCGCGTCTACCGGGACAGCCTCGGCCACTGGTACGCATCCTTCGTCGTCCAGGCAGAGTCGCAGCCTCTTCCCGCGACCGGTGCGGTGATCGGCGTCGACTGGGGTGTGACGGAGACCTCGACCACCACGAGCGACGACCACGACCTCCCGCACCCCGAGTACGGCAAGCAGTCGGCGTGGAAGTTGGCGGGCTATCAGCGGATGATGGCCCGCCGGAAGCCGAAGCGCGGTCAGGCCGCGTCGAAGGGCTACCGGAAGGCGAAGCGGCAGGCCGCGAAGGTCCAGAAGAAGATCGCCCGGCAACGCCAGGACACGGCCCGCAAGTGGGCCAAGCGCGTGGTGACGGACTTCGACCACCTCGCGGTCGAGGACTTCCGCCCAAAGTTCCTCGCCAAGTCGACCATGGCCCGCAAAGCAGCGGACGCGGCCATCTCGGCCACCAAGCGCGAGCTGATCAACATGGCGCGCAAGCACGGCCGGATCATCTATCTCGTGGACCCGGCGCACACCACCATGGACTGCGGACGGTGCGGAGCGAGAACCAAGCACGCGCTGCCGCTGTCGGAACGTACGTACACGTGCACCACGTGCGGAGCCGTCTCCCGGAGAGACAAGAACTCCGCCCGCGTGATGCTCACCCGGGCTGGTCTCACCCCGGCTACCGCTGATCGTGGAAGACCCGACGGACCGCCGGTCCGCCAGGCAGCGTGAGGTAGGAATCCCCTCATTCATGAGGGGGAGGATTCAAGCCTGATGTTGTCCGCCGCGCGCGGCGGCCGTTCCTATGACTCGCGTCACCTGGCGGCGATGTGGACGTCGCCCGAGGTGGTCTTCGCCGAGAGGCGGGAGGCGGCCGAGGGGTCCGCCGGCAGGGTGATGTCACGGTCGCCGGAGGTGGTGGAGACGGCGAGCCGGTAGGGGGCCGGGGGGACCTTCAGGGAGACGTCGCCGGAGGTGGTCTCGGCGAGCACCGAGGACGGGGCCGCGGCGAAGTCCAGGCGGGCGTCGCCCGAGTCCGAGCGGACGTCCGCGCTCGGGCCGGACAGGCCGGTGGCGGTGATCGCGCCCGAGGAGGTACGGATCTTCAGCGGGCCGGCGATCCGGTCGGCGGTGACCCGCCCGGAGTCGGCCCTCACCTCGGCGGCCGCCACACCCGTCACCTCGATGCGGCCGCTGCTGCTCTCCAGCTTGACGGTGGCGTCGGCCGGGACCTCCAGCCGGTAGTCGATGTAGCAGCCGGCGGAGCAGCCGTCGGTGAAGGTCAGCACGCCGCCGGAGACCTTCTGGCCGGGCGTCGGAGCGGTGTCCTCGCGGTAGTGGACGGTGCGGCGGACGGTGACGCCCGGGCCGCTCCCGGCGGTGACCTCGATCGAGCCCGCCCGGGCCCCCGTCACCTCCACCGCCGTGACCGCCTCGGTGACCGTCGTGTCGGCGGTGGCCGTCTTCTTCGGGCCGTCCGAGAAGGAGCAGCCGGCCAGCAGGAGTCCGGCCGCGAGGGCGACGGCTGCGGTGCGGGCGAGAAGGGGTGACGTGGCGTGAGAGGTCATGGCCCGATCCTCGCGCGGCGGCCCCGCCCGGCCGATGGGGCCGGTACCCGGACCCCGGGTGGGGTTAACCCCACCGCCCGTCAACCCCCCGCCCCGTCACCTCCCCCGCCCTTCAGAGGTCGGTGGTCACGGGGAGCGCCGACGGCATGCCCCACTCGCTCCAGGAGCCGTCGTACACCGCCAGGTCCTGATATCCGGCGAGGTCGGCGCCGAGGGCGAGCACACAGGCGGTCACACCGGATCCGCAGCTGAAGTAGAGCCGCTGCCGCTCGCCGGCCACCGCCTCGAAAGCCTCCCGGAGTTCGGCGGCAGGCCGCATCAGGCCGTCGGGCTGCCGGAGCTCCCCGAACGGCAGGTTGACCGCGCCCGGCATGTGGCCGCCGCGCAGGCCCGGGCGGGGTTCGGGGGCGGTGCCGGCGAAGCGTTCGCGGGTGCGGGCGTCGAGGACCGCCGCGGCCGGGTCGGTCAGGGCCCCGGCGACGGTGGCGCTGTCGACCAGCAGCCCGGCGCGGGGGCGGGCGGCGAAGGAGCCGCGCGGGCCTTCGTACGCGGGTCCGGTGGCCTCGACGGGCAGCCCGGCGGCCGTCCAGGCGGGCAGCCCGCCGTCGAGGACGGCGGCCCGGTCGAAGCCCATGGCGCGCAGCATCCACCAGGCGCGGGCGCTGGAGTAGACGCCGGCGCCGTCGTAGACGACGACGGTGTCCGAGTCGTCGACGCCGAGGGACCGCAGCGCCTCGGTGAAGCCCGCGGCCCCGGGCATGGTGTGCGGGGCGGGGGCGTCGTGGTCGGACAGGGCGCCGTCGAGGTCGAACGGCCGCGCGCCGGGTATCCGCCGGCCGGCGCCGCGGTGGGCCCCGACGGAGGCGTCGAAGAGGACCAGTCCGGGCGCGCCCAGCCGGCCGGCCAGCCAGTCGGCCCCGACGAGCGGCCCGGGCAACGGCCCGGGCCGCTCGCCGGGCGCGGCCTGCTGGGACGCGGCGTTCTGGGGCGTGGTCATACGGCACCTCCGGGTGTGCGATGTGGACCACCCCATCCTCCCCGGGCCTCCGGCCGCCGGAGCAACGGCCCTGCTGCGCAGACCCGGCTGACGCCGCTCGCCTGGGCCGGGGCCGGGCAATTCAGCCTCGGCCGGGCCAATTCAGCCTCGCCGGCGTTTGAGGCGCGGGGTCTGGGGCGGCGCCCCAGGAACCCGGCTCCGCCGGGCACCGGGCTCCGCCCGGACCCTCGCCTCAAACGCCGGCGAGGCTGAAGTTGCCAGGCGAGCCTGGATTGGGCCAGGCGAGCCTGGATCCGCCCGGCGCCGGAGGGCTACCGGCAGTGGCCCGGGCGGGCGTAGACCGCGACGCGGGCGCCGCGTACCTCGGTGACCGAGCACACCTCGAAGCGGGCGGCGAGCGTCTCCCGCTTGACCGCCTCCCGCGGGTACGGGTCCAGGGGCTGCCCGGCCGGGTCGAGCAGGGCGATCACCCGGGGGGCGCCGAGCAGGGCCTCCCGGATCCGCTCCGGGGTGAGCTCGGTGCCCTGGAGGCTGTGCGATGCGGCCGGGGAGCGGTCCAGGGCCACGTCGCGCAGCCCCTGGTAGACCCCCGGCGAGGACAGCAGCCACTCGCGCCGCCGCGACGGCATGAACAGCACCGCGTCCCCCGGCCCGGCTCGTTCCCGGACCGCGGCGGCCACCGCGAGGACGTCGTCCTTGCGGCTCTCGGGCGTACGCAGCCACACCGACCAGAAGCCGACCGGCACCAGCAGGGCGCAGGCCAGCAGCCACGGCCACCACCCGCGGGCCGCCGCCAGCCGGGCCCCGGCCAGCAGGGCGAGCCCGGCCAGCGCGTAGAGCACGTACCGGTCGACGTACCAGGGGTGGACCAGGGAGATCACCATCAGCAGGCCGGGCGGCAGCAGGGCGAGCGGCAGCGCCACCCGTACGAGTTCTCCGGACGCGCCCCGGGCGAGCAGCACCACGGCGGCCGCGAGCACCCCGTACGCCGCCCAGTCCTGCCCGCTGGGCCGCCCGAGCCAGCCGAGCTGCTGCTCGGCCTGCCGCGCGCTCGCCACGGCCAGCGGCAGCAGCAGGGCGACGACGGCCGCGGCGCTCCATCGCCAGCCGCGTGAGCGCCAGGCGGTGAAGCCGTGGGCGAGCAGCGCCAGCACGGCGAACTCGTGCAGCCAGCAGCCGAGCAGCAGCACCACGGCGTACGCCGCCCACCGCTCGCGCAGCATCAGATGGGTCGCCCACACCACCGCGGCGGCGACCAGGGCGTACGAGCGCCCCTCCTGGGCGTACATCTGCACGGGCGGGAGCAGCGCGTACACCGAGCCGGCGAGCAGCGCCGCCCGCTCCCCCGCGAGCCGGTGGGCGACCGCGGCCACCCCGGCGGCCGCGAGGGCGGTGGCGGCCACGGAGGGCAGCCGCAGCGCCCACAGGCCGCCGTCCCAGGTCAGGAAGACGACGTGCATGAGCAGGTAGTACAGCCCGTGGACGGCGTCGACCTGGCCCAGCAGCTCCCAGATCCCGCCGAGCGGCCGGTGGGCCACCTGCCAGGTGACGGACTCGTCGCGCCACATGCTGCCGCCCCGCTCCAGGCCCCAGAGGCCGAGGACCACGGCGAGCAGCGGCGGGAGCAGTCGCCAGGGGGCGATCCGGCTGATGGCGGCCTCCGGGAGCTGTCGGAACGGGTGTGCGGACTCCATACTCGGGGTTGGACCCCAGTGCCTGCGGAGGTGGGTGTGCGCGCGTTCCGAGCGGTGGCTTCGGTGCTGCTGAGTGCGGTGTTCCTGGCGGGATGCGGGCCGTCCGGTTCCGGGGGCGGCGACGACACGCCCCCGAAGGCCTCCACCGGGCCGGGCGCGAGCGCGAGCCCCGGCCCCACCACGGGCACCAGCCCGAGCCCCACGACGAGCCCGACGGCCGACCGGCTCCCCGCGCCCTCCGAGACCCTGGTCCGCGTCACCCGCAGCGGCGGCTTCGCCGGCCAGACGCACACCCTCATCGTCAAGGGCGACGGCTCGTGGACCCGGCTGGACGCCAAGGCGGGGCCGGAGGGCACCGGAAAGCTGTCGGAGGCCGGGCTGGGGGCCCTGCGCACCGCCCTCGAGGAGGCGGATTTCGCCCGGCTGCCCAGGATCTCGACGGGCGGCCCGACGATCTACGACGGGTTCTTCTACGCGTTCGTCCACGGCGGCTTCGAGGTGGCCGGCGACGAGGGGTCCCTGCCGGGGACCCTGACGAAGGTACTGGACGCGCTGCCCTCCTTCACGGCGGGCCAGGGCGACTCATCCTGATCACGATTCCACCTTGTTTGGACCCTGCCGGGACCCGGATCGGGCCCCTGATTTGGCCCCGATTAGCCCCCGAACGCCCGGTATATCCCCCTCCATTTGCAGAGGTCCCGCACATTTGCCGTGCCCCAACCCCACGTAGCCGCCGGCCGGTGCCTCCTCTACGCTGCACCCCATTCACGCGGGATCTTCAGGGGCGGAAATGGAACAGACACACACCACCCACAACGGCGCCGCGGCGACACCCGGCGCCCAGCGGCGTGTGCTCGTCGTCGAGGACGACCACACCATCGCCGAGGCCATCGCGGCCCGCCTGCGCGCCGAGGGCTTCCAGGTGCAGACGGCGACGGACGGCCCGGCCGCCGTGGCTGCGGCCGAGAGCTGGCTGCCCGAGCTGCTGGTCCTGGACGTCATGCTGCCCGGCTTCGACGGACTGGAGGTCTGCCGCCGGGTCCAGGCGCAGCGGCCGGTCCCTGTGCTGATGCTCACAGCGCGGGACGACGAGACCGACCTGCTGGTCGGGCTCGGGGTCGGCGCGGACGACTACATGACGAAGCCGTTCTCGATGCGCGAGCTGGCCGCACGGGTCCACGTACTGCTGCGGCGGGTGGAGCGGGCGACGATCGCCGCACACGCCCCGCGCGGGGCCACCCTGCGCCTGGGCGACCTGGAGATCGACCACGCGCAGCGCCGGGTCCGGGTGCAGACCGAGGACGTGCACCTGACGCCGACCGAGTTCGACCTGCTGGTGTGCCTGGCCGGGACCCCGCGGGCGGTGCTCTCGCGGGAGCAGCTGCTGGCCGAGGTGTGGGACTGGGCCGACGCGTCCGGGACCCGTACGGTCGACAGCCACATCAAGGCACTGCGGCGCAAGATCGGCGCGGAGCGGATCCGTACGGTCCACGGCGTCGGGTACGCCCTGGAGACCCCGGCCCAGGCATGAGCGGCCGGCCGGCGCAGCGGCAGCGCCCCACCGGGGGGCTGCGGCCCTTCTCACCCTTCTCGATCAAGACCAAGCTGGGCACCCTCGTGGTGGTCTCGGTCTTCATCACGACGGGCCTGCTGCTGGTGGCCCTGCGCACCGACACCGAGCTGCGGTTCATCACGGTCTTCTCGGTGATCGCCTCGATGCTGATCACCCAGTTCGTGGCGCACAGCCTGACGGCGCCGCTGGACGACATGACGACGGTGGCCCGGGCGATATCCCACGGCGACTACACCCGGCGGGTCCGGGGGGCGGGGCGCCGTGACGAGCTGGGCGACCTGGCTTCCACCATCAATCTGATGGCGGACGACCTGGAGGCCGTGGACCGGCACCGCAAGGAGCTGGTCGCCAACGTCTCGCACGAGCTGCGCACGCCGATCGCGGCGCTGCGGGCGGTGCTGGAGAACGTGGTGGACGGGGTCTCGGCCGCCGATCCCGAGACCATGCGGACGATGCTGAAGCAGACCGAGCGCCTCGGGCGGCTCGTGGAGACCCTGCTGGACCTGTCCCGGGTCGACAACGGCGTGGTCCCGCTGCGGGCGCGCCGCTTCGAGGTGTGGCCGTACCTGTCGGGGGTGCTGAAGGAGTCGGCGCTGGCGGCCGTCGGCCGGCCGGGGCTGCTCTCCGGTTCGGGCGGGCACACCCGCAACGACGTGCACCTGCACCTGGACGTGTTCCCGCCCGAGCTGTGGGCGTACGCGGACGCCGAGCGGCTGCACCAGGTGGTGGCGAACCTGATCGACAACGCGGTCAAGCACAGCCCGCCGCACGGCCGGGTCACGGTCCGCGCCAGGGCCGGCGACGCGCCCGGCAGCCTGGCGCTGGAGGTGCTGGACGAAGGTCCCGGCATCCCGGAGGCGGAGCGCCACCGGGTCTTCGAGCGGTTCAACCGGGGCAGTGCGCGCGGGGGCGACGGGGGCACCGGACTGGGGCTGGCGATCGCCCGATGGGCCGTGGAGCTGCACGGCGGCCGGATCGGAGTGGCCGAATCGTCACGTGGCTGCCGCATCCTCGTCACGCTTCCGGGCAGCTCATAGGCGCCGTGTTGACGTAGGGTTCGAGTGGGAAGGACATGATCTCGGCCACACGTACCCGGGGTCCGTCAGGGGTGCGAAGCCAAGGGGGCCGCAACCTCGGTGCCCCCTACCCGAACCACACTTGTTTCCCGCCATTCCGGGTGGTGAAACCCGCCGTTCGATGTGACCTGCGTGACGGATGTACCGCCCGGTCTGCATCTCGCGGCCCAGGAGGCGTAGCCTTTATTCCCGCTGTCCATACCTTGTGAAGCGGAAGAGGGCGGTTGCCGCCGTGTCGCCACAGTCCCCCAGTAACCCGAGCACCACGACCGAAGCAGCAGAGGGCGGGAAGAACCCTGCCTCAGGCTTCGGCGCGAATGAGTGGCTCGTCGACGAGATCTATCAGCAGTACCTCCAGGACCCGAACTCGGTCGACCGGGCCTGGTGGGACTTCTTCGCCGACTACAAGCCGGGGGGCGCTGTCGCTCCGGTGAAGTCGGATGAGCCCGTGAAGTCCCCGACGACGGATGGCGCCTCCGCACAGGCCGCCACCCCCGTCGCCGCAGCTCCTCAGGTCGCCGACGCCGCCGCCACGGGGGCGGCGAGCGCCGCAGCACCCCCGACTCCTGCGCCCACGCCTGTGTCAGCTCCTGCCCCTGCTCCTGCCACCCCCTCTGGTGCCCCTGCTGTGACTGTCACCTCCCAGGCCCCGGCCGCCGCACCGGCCGCGCCCGCCACCTCCGTAGCCCCCCAGAAGGCCGCGCCCGCCACCGAGGCCCCCGCGGGCCCCGAGCTGGTGACGCTCCGCGGCCCGGCGGCTGCCGTCGCCAAGAACATGAACGCCTCCCTCGACGTCCCGACGGCCACGTCCGTCCGCGCCGTCCCGGTGAAGCTGCTGTTCGACAACCGCATCGTCATCAACAACCACCTCAAGCGCGCCCGGGGCGGGAAGATCTCCTTCACGCACCTCATCGGCTACGCGATGGTGCAGGCGATCAAGGCCATGCCGGCCATGAACTACTCCTTCGCGGAGAAGGACGGCAAGCCGACCCTGGTCAAGCCGGAGCACATCAACTTCGGTCTCGCGATCGACCTGGTGAAGCCCAACGGCGACCGCCAGCTCGTCGTCGCCGGCATCAAGAAGGCCGAGACCCTCAACTTCTTCGAGTTCTGGCAGGCCTACGAGGACATCGTCCGCCGTGCCCGTGTCGGCAAGCTGACGATGGACGACTTCACCGGCGTGACGGTCTCCCTCACCAACCCCGGCGGCCTGGGCACCGTGCACTCCGTGCCCCGCCTGATGCCCGGACAGTCGGTCATCATGGGCGTCGGCTCCATGGACTACCCCGCCGAGTTCCAGGGCACCTCGCAGGACACCCTGAACAAGCTGGGCATCTCCAAGGTCATGACCCTGACCTCGACCTACGACCACCGGGTCATCCAGGGCGCGGCCTCCGGCGAGTTCCTGCGGATCGTCGCGAACCTGCTGCTCGGCGAGGGCGACTTCTACGACGACGTCTTCGAGGCGCTGCGGATCCCGTACGAGCCGGTCCGCTGGAACCGTGACATCGACGCCTCGCACGACGACGACGTCACGAAGGCCGCCCGCGTCTTCGAGCTGATCCACTCCTACCGGGTCCGCGGCCACGTCATGGCCGACACCGACCCGCTGGAGTACAAGCAGCGCAAGCACCCCGACCTCGACATCACCGAGCACGGCCTCACCCTGTGGGACCTGGAGCGCGAGTTCGCCGTCGGCGGCTTCTCCGGCAAGTCGATGATGAAGCTGCGCGACATCCTCGGCGTGCTGCGCGACTCGTACTGCCGCACCACCGGTGTCGAGTTCATGCACATCCAGGACCCGAAGCAGCGCCGCTGGATCCAGGACCGCATCGAGCGCCCGCACTCCAAGCCGGAGCGCGAGGAGCAGCTGCGCATCCTGCGCCGCCTGAACGCGGCGGAGGCCTTCGAGACCTTCCTGCAGACGAAGTACGTCGGCCAGAAGCGCTTCTCCCTGGAGGGCGGCGAGTCCGTCATCCCGCTGCTCGACGCCGTCATCGACTCCGCCGCCGAGGCCCGCCTCGAAGAGGTCGCGATCGGCATGGCCCACCGCGGCCGCCTGAACGTGCTGGCGAACATCGTCGGCAAGTCGTACGCGCAGATCTTCCGCGAGTTCGAGGGCAACCTCGACCCGAAGTCCATGCACGGCTCCGGCGACGTCAAGTACCACCTGGGCGCCGAGGGCACCTTCACGGGCCTGGACGGCGAGCAGATCAAGGTCTCGCTCGTCGCCAACCCCTCGCACCTGGAGGCGGTGGACCCGGTCCTGGAGGGCGTCGTCCGCGCCAAGCAGGACATCATCAACAAGGGCGGCACGGACTTCACCGTCCTGCCCGTCGCCCTGCACGGCGACGCGGCCTTCGCGGGCCAGGGTGTGGTCGCCGAGACGCTGAACATGTCGCAGCTGCGCGGCTACCGCACCGGCGGCACCGTCCACGTCGTGATCAACAACCAGGTCGGCTTCACCGCCGCCCCGGAGTCCTCGCGTTCCTCGATGTACGCGACCGACGTGGCCCGCATGATCGAGGCGCCGATCTTCCACGTGAACGGCGACGACCCGGAGGCAGTGGTCCGCATCGCGCGCCTCGCCTTCGAGTTCCGCCAGGCGTTCAACAAGGACGTGGTCATCGACCTCATCTGCTACCGCCGCCGCGGCCACAACGAGTCCGACAACCCGGCCTTCACGCAGCCGCTGATGTACGACCTGATCGACAAGAAGCGCTCGGTGCGCAAGCTCTACACCGAGTCCCTCATCGGTCGCGGCGACATCACGCTGGAAGAGGCCGAGCAGGCGCTCCAGGACTTCCAGGGCCAGCTGGAGAAGGTCTTCGCGGAGGTCCGCGAGGCCTCGACGGCTCCGGCCGCCGGCGCCCCGGTGACGCCCGCGCAGACCGCGCAGGAGTTCCCGGTCGCCGTGAACACCGCGATCTCCCAGGACGTCGTCAAGCGGATCGCCGAGTCCCAGGTCACCATCCCCGAGGGCGTCACCGTCCACCCGCGTCTGCTGCCGCAGCTGCAGCGCCGCGCGGCGATGATCGACGAGGGCACCATCGACTGGGGCATGGGCGAGACCCTGGCCTTCGGTTCGCTGCTGATGGAGGGCACCCCGGTCCGGCTGTCCGGCCAGGACTCCCGCCGCGGCACCTTCGGCCAGCGCCACGCGGTCCTCATCGACCGGGAAACGGGCGAGGACTACACCCCGCTCCTCTACCTGTCGGACGACCAGGCCCGCTACAACGTCTACGACTCGCTGCTCTCCGAGTACGCGGCCATGGGCTTCGAGTACGGCTACTCGCTGGCCCGCCCGGACGCGCTGGTCCTCTGGGAGGCCCAGTTCGGTGACTTCGTCAACGGCGCGCAGACCGTCGTCGACGAGTTCATCTCCTCGGCGGAACAGAAGTGGGGCCAGACGAGCGGCGTCACTCTCCTCCTCCCGCACGGCTACGAGGGCCAGGGCCCGGACCACTCGTCCGCCCGCCCGGAGCGCTTCCTCCAGATGTGCGCGCAGGACAACATGACGGTGGCCATGCCCACCCTCCCGTCGAACTACTTCCACCTCCTGCGGTGGCAGGTCCACAACCCGCACCACAAGCCGCTGATCGTCTTCACCCCGAAGTCGATGCTGCGTCTGAAGGCGGCGGCGTCGAAGGCGGAGGAGTTCACGACCGGTTCGTTCCGTCCGGTCATCGGCGACTCCACGGTGGACGCGAACGCGGTCCGCAAGGTCGTCTTCTGCGCGGGCAAGGTCTACTACGACCTGGAGGCCGAGCGCGAGAAGCGCGGCATCACGGACACCGCGATCATCCGCATCGAGCGCCTCTACCCCCTCCCGGGTGCGGAGCTCCAGGCGGAGATCGCCAAGTTCCCGAACGCGGCCAAGTACATCTGGGCCCAGGAGGAGCCGGCGAACCAGGGCGCATGGCCCTTCATCGCCCTCAACCTGATCGACCACCTCGACCTGGCGGTCGGCGCGGAGGTCCCGTCGGGCGAGCGCCTGCGCCGGATCTCCCGCCCGCACGGCTCGTCCCCGGCGGTGGGCTCCGCGAAGCGCCACCAGGCGGAGCAGCAGCTCCTCCTGTCGGAGGTCTTCGAGGCGTAACCGCTGCGCTGGCTCAGCAACACGGAAGGCCCGGCCCCCTCGGGGGGCCGGGCCTTCCGGCTCCCGGTTCGCCTACGCCGACACCGCCCTGGACTGCCTCTGGGTAGTGTCCGTCGTGGCAACCGACACAGCAGGAGGACCGCCATGGCGACCGACGTCGTGATCGCGCAGACAACCATCGACAGCGAACACAGGGCGAGTGAGCTGGCGCGGGGCGCGGTGGAGGCCCGACTGGCGGCCTGTGCGCACATCGACGCGCCCTTCACGGCCGTCTACCGGTGGAAGGGAACCGTCGAGACGGCCGCCGAATGGCGCATCTCCTACAAGACGACACGAGAGCGCCTCCCTGCTCTCAGCGCATGGGTGGCACAGGAGCACAGCTACGACGTACCGGAGTGGATCGTGCTTCCGCTAGAAGGCGGCTCAGATGCCTACCTGTCGTGGGTCGCCGAGCAGACTGCCCCCGAGTAGTCACGAGGCGCAGACACCCGACTGGTGGATGGCACAACGCGCTCCCGGCGCTGGGGAATCAGGAGTCGATGACTCGGCTGGTGAAGCCGTCGCGGATGAGGGATTCGTACGCTTCATGCACGTCCTCCGGGACATCCTGGGCGATGGCGAACCCGAGCTTCGGATACTCGATGACCCGCTGGAGATCGCCGACGAGCATGTCCAGGACGAGCTTCTCGTCACCGATGCTCTTGAGGTAGTCGTCCAACTCAAGCGGCTCCGATGCACAGAGGATCTCGACCTCTGGCCACAGCTTGCGCGCGGTGGCGAAGGACCGCCTCTCCATATAGGGCTTGGAGACCAGCAGTACGGTCTTCGGCGTGATGCCGTTCGCGGCCAGGAGGTCACGGGTGAGGCTGATGTTCTGGCCGGTGTTGGCGGCGTTGGGTTCGACGAGGATCGCTTCGTCGGGGACACCGAGTTCGAGTGCGTGCTCACGGAAGTGGACGGCCTCCCCGCGGGGGAATCGAGCCCGGGTGGTGGGGCTGTTGCCGCCGGTGAACACAAGTACCGGGAACAACCCGGCCCGATAGAGATCAGCGGAGGCCGCGGCGACTCCGAGGTCGTGGCTGCCCAGTCCGATCGCGACATCCGCAGGGGCCAGGTCGTGGCCCATCTGGTGGTAGTCCCAGATCAGCTTGGCCCGCCGCCACTGGTCCTCGGTGATCGTCTGCTGGATGTCCGTCACGCGATCTTCTCCCTGCTCACCGTCGCCGGGGGCTGGACGCCCCCTCGTTCATGGCCCTGATGCCCTCGATGCTGGCCAGCTGGTGGCTGAGGCCGAACTGCCCGGCCAGTCTGGCCGCTTTATCGAGGAGGGTCAGCCCATCATCGCGGGTGGCGGGATCGGACAGCAGGATGTGGCCGTGGGCGGTTTCCAGGCGGACCCGCTGCATCGGCGCGTCAGTGGCGGCCGTGCTGCGGGCGATGCCGATGAAGTGCAGGGCATTGGCCAGGTCTCCGGTCCCACGGTGAGCAAGGGCGAGCTTCTGGTGGGCGACCGACCAGTCCTCGGGTTCCGCAAGATCCTCGAACTCCCGTGTCGCGGCGAGCATGACGCGCGAGGCATAGCTGTGATTCCCGTCCTTGCTCAGGGCGGTCCCCACCCACAGTCGGGCACGGGCCCGGTCACGGCGGGAAAGCCGGTCGTCCACGGCCAGGTACTCGTACTGCTGGGCGGCGATCTCCAACTTCCCCGACATCTCCGCGACTACCGCGAGGGACAGGTCTAGCTGGGCGACGCGGCGGGGGATGTCCAACTGACCGAACAGCGACTTCGCCGCGGCATAGGAATGCTGGGCCGACAACGGGCCGAGCACAGCCCCCTGATCGCGCTGGAGATCGCCCAGCAAGGCGGTCGAGCGAGCGAACAGATACAGGCCCCTGTCATCAAGAGCGGTCAGCTTGAACCGTCCGAGCCAACGCCGGATCAGGCTGTCGGCGAAGGTGAAATCCTGCCGGGAAAGGGCAACCACGGCCCGGTCCAGATCGTCGGTCCACGACTCGTACTCCCAGGCCAGCGGCCCACTGACCGTGACGCCGCCCGCCGCAGAGGTGGTCCGGCCGGCTTCGGACAGGAACGTCTCGAAGCGGAGATGGGCGGCCGCATCCGCGCGGGCCAGAGCGGTATCCAAGATCGCCTGGGTGTCCTGGCGGGGTTCTGTTGCGGCCCGAAGCTTCTCCCACTTGGAGATCGTCCGGATGCCGACGCCGAGGTGGCATGCGAACGATCGGACGCTCATTCGCAGCGCAAGACGCAGGGCACGGGCCTCCAGGCCGGTCCAGTGGTGCACGGTCGCCACGCGTCGCTCCCTTCCTACCGCCATCGAAGCACGGCCCCGGCAGGCGGGGGGACACAAGTGCAACGGAAGTACAACAGGCGGTCATTTCCGCAGCGTTGGAGGAGGTCCAGGCTGAGCGGAGACCAGCCGACGGACCTTCTGGAGGACACGGGCATGGATCCCATGAATCGAAGGGGCATCGAGAAGCTCCCATCGATGACTCTCGACGCCCACGAAGTCCCGGCCAGTCCCTGGCCAAGCCAGGCGCCCGGGCTCAGCCAGGAACTCCTCGACCGCGCACGCGCCGGCTGGGAGCGTTTCGTCTCCTCCATCCAGGAGCCAGCCGATGACTGAACGCTACGAGTACGTCCCTCATCGCCTGCTGCGCCGCCGCGTACGAGACATCGCGTCAGGCACCGAAGGAGTACTGATGGCCGTGGTCAACGAGGACGTGTCGGACTCCGTCCACCAACACTGGATGGAACTGGCCTACATCCGACCCGCGTCCGGCCGCGAGTTCACCACCGCAGTCGGCAACGTCGAGCCAGCCGAATAGCCAACCGCATCCGCGCCCTCGGGACACTCAGCCCCGGACAACGGCTATGCCGAGCTGTACTCCCGTCAGGACCGGTGGGCACGCGAAACAGCCGTCAATTCGCCCCAAATACGCCGGTCTGCGCATGGCTCTGTGGTGCGAAGGCCGCTCTGACCCGGGTACAGCTCGGCTGGGACGAGGAACGGGTCGGCGGCCCTCTCATCTGCCCTCATCAGCCCCGGACGGGGGTCGGTCGCCGTCGTCGGGAAGCGCGTAGCGATCTGTGGCGGCCTATGTCCAGCCCCAGACGACCGTCGGACGCCGTCATCGAGAAGCGCGTAGCGATCTGACGCGCCCCCGCCCCCGACCCCGGAACCGAAGGAGATGGGGCCGCCTCGGGGGCTGGGCCGCCGGCGCCAGACCCGACGGTCTCCGATCTCCCCGTCCCTGAAAAAGACTCCCGGCCCGTTCCTTTGGGGGTTTCCCGGCAGTCTTCGTATGTCCGTGGCGGGACGGTCGGTCAAGGGTGGCCGAAGGCCATCGCGAAGCGACGCGACCGTAGGGAGCGCCCTTGAGGGACCGGCCCGCCACGGAGAGACGAAGACTGCCGGGAAACCCCCAAACCTTCTCTGATGCTGGTCGAGGGCCCCCGCCCACCCCCGACACAGCCAACGGGCCGCGCAAATCCAGCCTCGCCGGCGTTTGAGGCGCGGGGTCTGGGGCGGAGCCCCAGGAAACCCGGCTCCGCCGGGCACCGGGCTCTGCCCGGACCCTCCCCCAGACTTCGTCCGGGGGGACCCCCACTCAAACGCCGGAGGGGCTGGGTTTGGCTACGGCTGCGGCTCGAAGTCCCAGTACGGGCGGGTTTGCTGCTTCGCCGAGATCGTGTGGACGTGTTGCGGGCCGAGGGTGCGGGTCAGGCCCTTGATGCCCGCGTCCTCGTGTTTGCCCGCCTCCGGGTCCTCGCGCACCGCGCGGAGGTCCGCCGCCAGAGCGATCTGCGCGCTCAGCGTCATCGGGTGGTCCGGGCCGAGGACCTGCTCGGCGGTGCGCAGCGTCTCCCGGCTCAGGGACAGCGCGTCCTCCAGCCGCCCGGTGATGTTGCGGTGCCCGGTGGCGTTCAGGGCGCAGCCCAGCGTCCAGGGGTGCCGGTCGCCGAGCGCGCCCCGCATGCCGACCAGCGCCTGCTCCGCCAGAGACAGCGCCTCCGCCCGCTCGCCCTGTGCGCGGAGCACCAGCCCCAGGTTGCCGACGGTGCCGATGCTGTACGGGTGCGCGAGGCCGAGCTGCGACTGGTAGCCGCGGACCACGTCCTCGGAGATCCGGCGGGCCTCGCCGATGTCCCCGTACTCACGCAGGTACGTCGCGTAGTCGGAGGCGACCATCAAGGTCCACGGGTAGTCGACCCCGAAGACCCGTGTCGCCCGCTCCCACACGGTCCGCAGCCGCAGGCCCGCGCCGGGGATGTCCCCGGAGCGGCGCAGGCACTGCCCGAGGTTGTGCTCGGCGCGCAGGGTCTGCGGGTGGCCCAGGCCCAGTACCTGGGTGTTGAGCTTGACCCCCTGCTCCTGCCGGGTCTGGGCCTCGCGGTAGCGGCCCATCAGCCGCAGCCCCATCGCGCAGGCGATGCCGGAGGCGAGGGTGGAGATGTGCAGGGACCGCAGGACCCGCTCGCGGCGGCGCAGGGTGTCCAGGTCGAGGTCGTAGGCGTCCTGGTAGCGGCCGAGCAGGCGGTAGGTGGCGGCCAGGTTGTTCTGCGCGTCCAGGGTGGTGGTGTCGTCCTCGCCGAGCAGTTCGCGGTACGTGGCCAGGCAGTGCTCGAAGATCTCCCGGGCGGGCTCGAACTTGGCGATGCACAGCAGCACTCCGCCGTACGCGCTGGTGGCGCGCAGGCTCTCCAGGTCCCGGTCGCCGCGCTCCTCGGTGAGCCGGTCGGCGACGGCCCTGGTGAGGGTCTCGGCGCGGCGGAACAGTCCGAGGTTGCGCAGGGCGTTGCCGTACTGGTAGCTGAGCTCGCGCACCTTGGGGTGGTCCGCGCCCAGTGTGGCCCTCCAGATCTGGTCGGTCTCCTCGGAGAGCCGCAGGCAGGTGCGGTACTCCCCGGCGAGGATCAGGTAGCGCAGGCAGTGCAGCAGGAAGTTCTGGATGCGCGGGTTGCTGCTGGTGAGCACCCCGGAGGTGGCCAGGTGCGGGACGAGTTCGGCGTACCGGGGCCACAGCCGCGAGTCGGAGGGCCGGCCGGGGTCCGCCGCGGCGAGGACCTGGCGGACGGCCCGGGACAGCGGCCCGGCCTCCTCCTCGGAGAGGTCCTCGCGGACGATGCCGTGGACCATGCGGTGCAGCTGTACGGTCTCCAGCCCGCCGCCGCCCTCCTCGACGGCCAGGTCGGAGTATTCCAGCCGCACCACGGAGAACTGGACGAGCTTGTTGAGGGCCGCGTTCCACCGGATCTGGTCGTTGATCAGCCCGGCGAGTTCCTCGGGCACGTCGTCGGCGGGGAACTCGCGCAGCAGCCGCAGCGGTACCGGGCCGGGGGCGAAGAACACGAACAGCCTCAGCAGGGCGAGGGCGTCGGGGAAGTTCTCCCGTACGTTGTTGAGCAGTATGGCGAGCGCGGTCGGGAAGGGCAGCGGGTAGTCGTCGGAGACGGTGACGGCCTCGCGGGAGTCCAGGCGGCGCTGGAGCAGCGAGAGGTAGTCGCCGACCGTCAGCGGGGAGTCGGCGAGCCAGCCGGCGGTCTGGTCGAGGGCGAGGGGGTAGTCCTCCAGTGCCTCGGCGAGCTGGTCGGCCTCGTCGGCGGTGAGGCGGCGGGCCCGGCGGCGGATGAAGGTGACCGACTCGGGGCGGGCGTAGAGCGGGACCTCGACCAGGCTGGTGTGCCGGGCGGCCCACTCGCGGTTGCGCGAGGTGATGATCACATCGCCGGCGCCGGAGGGCAGCAGGTCGATCAGGTCGTCGGGGTTGTCGCAGCCGTCGAAGACCAGCAGCCAGCGGCCGTACGGGGCTCCGCGCCGCAGCGCCTCCAGGACGGCCCGGATCTGCTCGCCGTAGCTGCCGGCGCCGCGCGGCAGCCCGAGGGCGGGGGCCAGGTCGGCGAGGCGTTCGCGCAGGGTGGGCCGGTCCTCGGCGGGCACCCACCACACCACGTCGTACTCGGAGGCGAAGCGGTAGGCGTACTCGGTGGCGACCTGGGTCTTGCCCACGCCGGAGAGCCCGAGCAGGGTGACGGTGGACGCGCCGGGCGGGGCCTCGGTCAGCGCCGCGCGCAGGGTGCCGATGACGTCGTTGCGGCCGGTGAAGCGCGGGTTGCGGCGCGGGACCCGGCCCCAGATCTCGGGCGGGTCGTTGGGGAAGCGGGGGCCGCGGCGGCCGGTGTCGGTGCCGATCCGGTCGGTGGGCAGCTCCAGGCGGCGCAGCACCCGGTACTCGGCCTCGTACGCGTCCATGCCCCAGAGGTCCGTCTTCTCCAGCACGGCGACGGCGCTGGGCAGCGGGGCGTCGGTGAGGCAGACGGCCGCGAACCGGTCGGGGTGGTGGTCGGTGACCGTGCGCAGGGCGGTGTTCCACTCCTCGTCGGTGTGCGTGCCCGCGGAGAAGTAGCGCTCGCTGAGCACGAGGAGGACCCGGCTGCCGGAACGGGCGAGGTCGTCGAGGGCCTGGGCGAGGCCGGGGCTGTTCTGCGGGTCCCAGCGCTGGAGGGCGACGCGGTGACCGTGTTCCTCCAGGCGGTGCGCGATCCACACGGCCCAGGGGCGGTTGAAGCCCGCGAAGCTGATGACGAAGCGCTGCGGGTGCGAGTGCGGGTGCGAGTGCGGGGCATTGCCCTGGTCCTGCCGACTACCGGTGGTCATGGCGCCGTCTCCCTGGGCTCCGGGCAGTGGACGGGACTGAAAACGTACCGCAGCGGACGGTCCGTCAACCGTGTGCGCGCCTCGCCGTTTTGCGGCACCTCAGCCTTTTACGAACGCGGCGAGTTCGGGGTGCGCCTCGCACCAGGCGCGGCGCTCGCGGTCGACGCTCCGGCGGGCCGCGGTGTGCTGGTCGCCGGGCGGCGGCAGTTCGTCCATGGCCCGCTCGGCGGCGCTCATGGCCTCGGTGAACTCCCGCCCCGCGGCGGTCAGTCGCTCGTGCGCCCGCAGGACGGGCAGGACGGCCGCCACCTGGGCGCGGATCCGGGCGTGCTGGGCCCAGGCGCCGCGGGCCCCGTAGAGGGCGGCGCGCTGCCAGTACCCGGCCAGGGCCAGGTGGGCGTAGGCGCCGTGGAGGAGTCCCTCCAGCGGGCGGGGGTCGCTGCGCCAGGGGGCCCAGTGGCGGGGCGTGCGGTCGGCGGTGTGCAGGGTCAGGACGTCGGTGAGGGCGGTCAGCTTGCCGTGCTGGACCTCGTGGACGAGGGTGGCGGCCAGTGCGGGCGGGGCCTGGGCGCGGGCCAGTACGGAGCCGGCGGCCGCGGGCAGGGTGGCGCCGTTGGAGCGGGAGCCGCCGGCCAGCGGTACGACGGAGCGCAGCAGTTGGACGGTCTCCTCCGCGCGGACGGTGTCGTACCGCTGGAGCAGGGTGAGCGCGCCGGACCACTGGGTGTCCCACCGCTTGTGTCCCTTGGGGGTGAGCCGGCGGGCCGGGCGGACGGTGGCGGGCTGTTCGGGGCCGGGCGCCCGGTACGGGTCGAGGTCGTCGAGGGCGGTCCGGCCCCCGGGCAGGGTGTGCAGGGGCAGGGTGGCGGGGTCATCGGGGTCCCAGGAGCGCTGGGTGAGGGCGAGCGGGCCGGGGCGGTCCGGGCGGAGCAGTCCGAGGGTGGGCAGGACGAGGCGGCCGTGCAGGGGCCGCAGCGTGTGGGTGAAGGCGATCCCGGCGCGCAGGGCGGCGGCGACGGCGAGGACCCCGAGGTGGCCGAGGTCGGGCGGGGGTCCGTACGGGGCGTGCAGCCGGCGCAGGGTCTCCTCGGCCCACACTCCGGTGGCCGGGTAGTGCAGTACGTCGCGCACGGCGCCCGGGTCGCGCCGCTCGGCCTCCTCCAGCAGGGCCCAGTGGTCGGCGGTCGCCCCGGACCGGCCGCCGGGGGCGGCGTCGAGGACCGCGCGCAGCAGGACCAGGCGCCTGGAGCGGCGCACGTCGCGGACCAGGCGGGTGCCTTCCATCGAGGGTTCGGTGGAGGCGAGGGCGCGCAGGGTGCGGGAGGAGACGGTGAAGGCGGTGAGGGCGGCGGTCATGAGGCGGCCCGTCGCGTCGCCCACCCGGTCGTCGCCGCGGCCAGGGCGGCGGCGACGTGCCGGATCAGGACCTGGAGGTCGGCGCAGTACACGGACGGCTGCCGGAACCCCTCGCCGGCGCGGTAGCGGTGCGGGTAGTGCCCGCCTCCGCACACCTCGACCAGTTCGCAGGCGCGGCAGCCGGCGGCGAGGGCGTCCCGCCCGAGCTGGCGGGCGGCGAGCCCGGGGTGGTCGAGCAGCTGGTCGAAGCTGTGGGTGTCCAGGCGCATGCCGGTGGCGGCGGCGCCCTCGTAAGCGGATTTCAGCGAATCGGCCTGTTCGATGGAGCCGTCGGTCTCGATCACGGCGGTGGCGGCGGGCTCCAGCCCGAGGGTCTCGGTGGCGGCGGGCAGGCCGAGCAGCAGGGCGATGATCTCCTCGAAGGGTCGGATCCGGGTGCGCCGCACCCCGTCGTGCCACCAGCGCTCGAAGACGGCGAGGAGCCAGTCTGCGTACGGGGTCCGGCCGGGGCGGTGGCCGGGGGGCGGGGCGCTCCAGTGCGCGAGCGGCAGCAGCAGCCCGATGCCGGGCGGGGCGAAGGCGAGCAGGGACTCGTACGTCTCCACCGGGTCCTGGGCGAGGTCGACGACGCAGAGCACCCCGGCGTAGCTGTCCGGATGCCGGGCCAGGAGCCGCAGGCCCCGGACGGCGGCGCCGAAGCCGGGCCGCCCCGCGTGGTCCACGCGCCGGGCGTTGTGCGCGGGCAGCCCTCCGTCGAGGCTGACGCCGACGCGTATCCCGGCGGCGGCGAGGGCGGCCAGGCGGCCCCGGGTGAGCAGGGTGCCGTTGGTCTGCACGGTGGCGGTGACCCGGGTGCGCGGGGCGGCCGCGGCGAGGGCGGCCCGTACGGCGTCGACGGGCGCGGCCAGCGCGGCGGGCGCGGTGAGCAGCGGTTCGCCGCCGTGCAGCACGAGGTCGACGCGGGGCAGGTCGTGGGCGGCGGCGTGCTCGGCGATCCGCTGGGCGGCGCGGGCGGCGGTGGCGGGGGTCATGGCGGCCGGCTGGCCGCGCCAGCCCTGGTCGGCCATCTCGTAGACGTAGCAGTAGGTGCAGGCGAGGTTGCAGCGGCTGCGGGTCTTGAGCACGAACTGGCGGATGGGGTGGGGGCGGTGGCCCGCGGCGCGCAGCGCGGGGACGTCGAGCCGGGTGTAGGGCCAGGGCGCGTGACGGGCGTGGTGTGCGGGCAGCACGGCGGAGTCGGTCGTGATCGCTCGGCCCATCGCTGCACCTCCCTCCCCCGGACTTCGTCGGGGGCCCCGGCGGACGGTCCATCCCTGCCCCTCGGACGGTCCCGGCTAACGGCGGAAAGTGGTCAACTCGCGTTCAGCTGGGGCGGATCAGGCACGACGTCCGGTCGGTCCGGCATCCGGTCGGCACGAGGTCCGGGCGGCGCGGCGTCGGTCGGCACGAGGTCCGGGCGGCGCGGCGTCGGTCGGCACGACGTCCGGTCGGTGCGGCATCCGGTCGGCACGAGGTCCGGTCGGTACGGCGTCGGTCGGCGCGGCGTCCGTTCGACACGGCGTCCGGTCAGACCACGCTGGAGTCGAAGGCGTTGAGGATCTCGGCCGGGTGGGTCACCCGCTCGACCATGCCCTCGATCACCTGGGCCAGCACGGGATGGTCGATCCCGCGCAGTGCGGCCAGATCCAGCCCGGAGAGGTCCGGCAGCCGTCCGGGACACTGCCGGGTCTCTGCCGCCACTTCCTGATGGTTCGTCACCATGTGCCGCTGCTCCCCCTGTCGTGTCGCGGACCGGACGGTCCACTGCCCTTTCCCTCCGACCGGTCCGCAGAAACAGCGGTTCCGGTCGGGGGCGCGGTCGCGGCGCCGGTGGCATCGCAGGTAGGGGCGCCGCCACCGGCGCCGCCGTCACGGCCCGTCACAGCCCGTCCTCCAGGGCCCGCACCCGCACGCGGAGCGCCTCGGAGCGCACCTCGCCGCCCGCCTCGACCCGCGCCCACAGCTCCAGCGCCGAGCGGTACGCGTCCAGGGCCGCCCGGGGCCGGGCCAGGCGCTCCAGCACCTCGCCGCGCGACTCCTGTACGCGGGCGGCCAGCTGGACGGCCGTGCCGCTGGCCCTGCGCTCCTCGTGGTCGGCCTCCAGCGCGGCCCGCCAGGCCCGCCGGTAGGAATCCGCGGCCCGGTCGAGGCGGTCCGCCGCGCGGGTGTGGCCGTGGATCTCCTGCTGCACGTCGCCGTGGTCCCGCCAGGCGCGCGCCTGCTCCAGCGGGTCGCGGCTCTGCCGGACGGCCAGCTCCAGCAGGTACTCCGCCTCCCGCAGGTCCACCGGATCGCCCTCGTAGGCGTGCCGCAGCCGCAGCCCGCCGGCCAGCCTCAGCAGCCGGTGCGCCGACCCGGGGTCGGACTGCGGGACCGCCGCCCGGCTGTCGCGCAGTACGCGCACGGCGGCCCCGGTGAACCGCCGCCCGTCGGCGGTCCGGGCCCGCTCCAGGAGTACGTCGCCCCACTCCGGCAGCAGTTCCCCGAAGGCCTCGGCGTCCCGGGGGATGAGCCGCCGGGCCCGGCCGTACGCCTCGGCCGCGTCCTCCAGTGCCACCGGATCGGCGTCCCGCGCGTACCGCTCGCGGTGCACCCGTGCCAGGCACACCAGGGCGGCCACCCGCAGCTCCGGGTCCCCGCCCGCCTCCGCCAGGGCCGCGTCCAGCTGTCCGGCCGCCTCCTCCAGCCGGCCGGGCAGATGGCGCAGCGCGCCGGCCAGCTCCACCCGGACCTGCGCGGCCCGTGCGGTCCGCGGCGGGTGGGCCAGGGCCGTCGACAGGCGGGCCGCGGCCTGTTCGGCCAGGGCCGTGCGCCCGGCCGGGTCGGGGGTGAGGGGCAGCAGGGCCAGCAGGACCCGGCCCAGGGCCAGGTGCAGCTCGGGGTACGGGCCGGAGTACGGGCCGGGGTCCGGCTCCGCATCGACGCCCGGGGTGGGGCCGGTGGTGGGGCCGGTGGCGGGGCCCGTCAGGGGTTCGAGCACCGTGCGGGCCTCGCGGAGCGCGCCCGCGTCGCCGAGCAGTCCGCTCAGCCGGATCAGGGTCTCGGCCCGCCGCACCGCGCAGTCCCGCCGCAGCTCCGGGTCCGCGGCCGCGCCCGCCGCCGCGAACTCCCGGTCCGCCGCGGCCAGCAGCTCCGTGTCGGGGGCGCCCGCCAGCGCCCGCTCGTACAGCACCCGGCCCCGCAGCGCCCGCCCCGCCGCCGTCCGCAGCCCGGTCACGGCCCGCTCCGCCTCGGCGAGCACCTCCGGGTCCCGCTGGGCCGCCCACAGCCGCAGCAGCGCCGCGGCCAGCTCGGTCTCCGCCTCCTCGGGCGGGTCGCCGGGCCCCACCGGGGCCGTCACCGCGCGCCGCAGCACCGCCACGGCCTCGTACAGGGCCCGCGCGCCCCCGTCTCCGTCCCCGGCCCCGTCGGCGTCCGCGAGCCGGTCCCGCGCGGCGCGCACGGCCGCGGCCCTGGGCGCGGGGGCCGCGGCGGGCCGGCGCGGCGCCGGGCCCTCCTGCGGCATCCCGGGCAGGTAGCGGCGTACGACCTTGGCCGAAACCTGTGCGAAGGCCTGCGGGAGCCGCCCCGCAGGCACCCGCTCGGCGTCCTCGGGGGCCGGCGCCGCCCCCGCCGGCGGCGCCCCGGTCAGCTGCGAGACCGCGAGCGCGGGGAAGTTCCGTACGCCGCGCCCGAAGTGCGCCAGCACGTACTCCGAGCAGTGCTTGAGCACCAGCGTGGCCTCGTCCCGCCCCAGCGGCCCCAGCAGCACGTCCTGCACCCCGGGGACGAACTCGTACCAGTGCCCCGGCCCCGGTCCGCTGCGCCGCAGCAGCCCGCTGAGCAGCACCTCCGCCAGGTCCGAGGGCTCCGAGTCCGGCAGCATCGTGCGCTGCACCAGCCGCATCACGGGCAGGGTCAGCGGCGCCGCCGACAGGTACACCGCCAGCTGTACGGCCCGGGGCGCGGCCGAGGACCGGAACCGCGTCACCAGCTCGCGCGGCGGCCGTACGGTACGCGGCGGCGGCACCGGCGCGGCCGGGTGGTCGGCCAGCACCCGGCCCACCTCGGCCGGTACCGGCCCGGTGCCGAGCCCGGCGACGAGCCGGGCCCAGGCCCCGAGGGCGGTCGCGCTCGGCGGCAGCACCGGGACGGTCAGCCCGCCCGTGGGCCGCCCGGGCCGCGTCGGCCGGTCCGACCGGAATTTCAGCTTCCCGGCCCCGCCCTCGACCCGGGCGAGCGTGCCCCGCTCGGTCGGCAGCCAGCTGCGGCCCCACAGCCGCTGTGGCAGCGGCTGGACCACCATGCACGGGGTGCACTCGGCCCACCGGTACAGCAGCCGTTGCGCCGCGCCCTCGCGCCACAGCGGCCCGGCGCAGTCGGAGACCACCATGGTCAGGGCCCTGCCGGTCGGGTCCCGCAGTTGGTCCCCGGAGCGCAGCCCGGAGCCGGGCACCGGGCCGCGCCCGAGCGCCGCGCCGCCGTCCGCGAGGCGGTGCAGGTAGTGCACCTGGACGTCCCGGAAGGCCCCCAACCGCTCGCACACGGAGCGCAGTTCCTCGAACATGTCCTGCCAGACGGCCATCGACGGCGACGCGTCCATCACCAGCCGTACGGTCGCCTCGCGCCGGCTCTCCGGCCGGAGCACGGGGATGACCAGCCCGAGGGCCCGGGCGCTGGCCTCGGCCGTGGCCGCTTCGTCGAGCACCAGCCGGGTGGGCGGGGCGGGCGGGCGGTGCCGCTGGAGGGCGCGCAGGGCCCGCTGGACTTCGAGGATGCGGGGCAGCGCGGCGGCACCCGGCACCCGTACGGGCACCCCGTACTCCTCGGGCGACTCCCCCGGCGTTCCCCCCTCGGCCCCGCCGGCGCGGCGCTCCCCGGGCGCGTAGAGCCTGATCGGATCCTCAGCCTCCACCTCTTCCCGTACGGGCTCCACGCGCTCCCTGACCGGATCCTCAGCCTCCTCCTCGGGGCCCGGCACCTGCGGACCCGGCGCGGCCTGCCCCGGCCCCCGGATGTGCCCGGCCAGCCACAGCGCGTCGGCGAGTTCCTCCGCGGACGGGTCGAGCCCGGCCGCGCGCAGCAGCGCGGCCAGGTCACGGATGCCGGACGGTCCGGCGGACGGCACGGCCCCTCACCTCGGGCGGTCGAGGCGCTGGATGAGCAGGTCCGCGAGGTCCTCGCGGGTGGGCGGGGCGGCGTAGTGGGTCAGGTACACGGCGTTGAGCAGCTGGTCGGCGGCGACCAGTTCGGACTGGGAGCGGCTGAGGAACTCCCGGATCAGGTCCGCCCCGAGCCGGGCGGCCTCCTCACCGAGGTGGGCGCGGACCAGGGTGGCGAGCCGCTTCTCGCCGGGCTGCCCGAGCCCCAGCTGGATGCACCGCCGCAGCAGGGCGGCCGGGAAGTCCCGCTCCCCGTTGCTGGTCAGGATGATGAAGGGGAACGCCCGGCAGCGGACCCGGCCGCCCCGCACGGTCACCTTCGTCCCGTCGTCGGTGAGCACCTGCACCTCGGGCTCGGTGTCGGCGACCCGTTCCAGCTCGGGGAGCGCGAACTCCCCCTCCTCCAGCACGTTCAGCAGGTCGTTGGGGAGGTCGATGTCGCTCTTGTCGAGTTCGTCGATGAGGAGCACGCGGGGCCGCGCGGTGGGCAGCAGCGCGGTGCCGAGCGGCCCGAGCCGGATGTACTTCCCGATGCCGGTGCCGGCGCCGGCCCCGGCCGCCGTTCCGGCGCCGGAAACCCTGTCCTGGCCACCCCCGCTCGCGGCGATCTGCACGTCCTGGAGCCGGGCGAGGGCGTCGTACCGGTACAGCCCGTCCTGGAGCACGGTGCGCGACACCACCGGCCAGCGCAGCACCCGTCCCAGTTTCAACTCGTGGGCGACGGCGTGCGCGAGGGTGGACTTCCCGGTTCCGGGAAAGCCCGTCACGAGCAGCGGCCGCCGCAGGTACAGCGCCGCGTTGATGGCCTCCAGCTCCTCCGGCTCCGGCCGGTGCAGCTCGGCCGCCTGCCGGTGCGCCCCCAGCCGCCGGGCCACATTGCCGTCGGCGACCCCGGCCGGGCCGCTCACCTCCGCCACGGGCCCGCCGTCGAAGTCCCGCCACGGCGGCGGGTCGGGCAGGGCGTCGATCCCGTCATGGGGCTCACCGACCCCGCGGTATATGAGCCACTCGTCGTTCATGGGCGCTCCCTCCCTCGGATCCGCCGCCGCGACTCCCCGGCGATGTCGTCGTTGTCGTCGATGTCGGCGCTCTCGGCGATGCCGGCGGTTGCGGCGGTGTCACAGGTCGCCTTCCAGCGGCTCGTCGTGGGGCAGGGGCCGCGCCGGGTCCTCCCACACCAGCCCCGTCCCGGCCGCCCAGTACGCGTCGGGGTCCGCCCCGTACGCCCGCCCCCGCAGCGTCTGCAACCGCAGCGGCAGCACCTCCGCCCGCCCTGCGTCGGCCAGTTCCTCCCGCAGCCCGCGGTGGAACGGCGCGCAGGACGCCCCCGGGTCGGGCGGGGGCCTGCGGGTCACGGCCACCCCGTACCCGGCGTCCCGTACCGCGTGCAGCGAGCCCAGCGTGGGCTCCTGATCCGCCGCCCGGCAGTGCACCGGCACGGTGGTGTCCGGCAGGCCCGACAGCCATTCGGCGGCGGGCGCGCGCGGGCGCCCCCGTACGCAGTCGGCACGTTCGTCCTGAAGCGGTCCGGCCTGCACCCGGGCCCACCGGGCGCCCCCTTCGGCTCCCTCGCGGTCCGCCGGGTGTTCCCTCGCCCCGCCGGGGTGGCGCAGCAGCACCGGCCGCTGTACCCCGAGCGGTACTCCGCCCACCACGACCCATTCGTCCACCGGCAGCCCGAACAGCTCGGGGGCCACGGCCACTTCGAGCGGGGCCGCCGCCTCGTGGGTGTCGCACCGCCGGAAGGCCTCGGCGAGCGGGGCCCGTAACGCCTCCGGCAGCGCGGCCAGGCCGGCCCGTACGCCCGAGTCCACCGGCGTCACCCGCCCGGGGCGCGCCGGGCCCGCCAGCACGGAGACCCGCCAGTCGTAGAGGTCCTCCCAGCCGTGCGCCCACACCTCCAGCAGCGCCGAGGCCCCGGCCGGCAGCCCGCCCGAGCGCCGGGCCGGGCCGTGCACCGGCCGCCCGGCCTGGGCCCGCCGGCGCCGCTCCCGCTCCGCCAGGCCCCGCTCGTGGCGCTCGCCGAGCTCCCGCCGCAGGGGCCGCCAGAGCCGCTCGGCCGTGGCCCGTACCCAGTCCCAGAGCTCCTCGTCCGCGCCCGGCGTCGGCGGCTCGCGGTAGTCGGCCACGCTCACGTCCGTGGCGTACCGGAGCATCGCCGCGGCCTCCCCCGCCCCGCCCGGCGGGTCGTACAGCAGCCCCAGCCCGTCGCGCCAGCTCAGCGGGGCCGGCGGCTGCGGGTCCGGCTCCTCCCCGCGCGCCGCCTCGACCAGGGCCCGTACGGCCTCGGAGGAGCCCGGCGGGGGCAGCTCGGCCAGCAGCCCGCACAGGGTGGTGCGCTCGCCGGGGGTGAGCCGGCCGCGGCCGGCGTACGGATCGCCCTCCTCGGCCGGGAGTTCGCCGTGCACGTCCGTCCAGGTGCGGCGGTTGTCGAGGTCGCTGAGGTGCTGGTCGTAGTGGTACAGGTCGTGGGCCTGCATGACGCGCCGGTAGAGCCCGACCTGGCCCCGTACGGCCATCGGCAGGGTCCTCAACTGCACGACGGAGACGGCGAGCCCGCCGCCTCCCGTGTGCCGCCGGGCCTTGACCACGCCGACGACCTCCCCGCGGGCGAGGTCCACCACGGGCCCGCCGGACATGCCGGGGTCGATCTCGTCGTCGTCGCCGAGCCGGATGGCCGCGCCGTTCCCGGCGGTGCCGCGCAGCCGGGTGGTGCGGCCGGTGATCTCGGGGGTGCCCAACTCCTCGGTGCTGCCGAAGTAGGCGACCTCGTCGAAGCGGGGTCGGGAGCGGTCGGTCAGCCAGACGCAGGAGTGCGACACGGGCGCCAGCACCCGCACGAGCGCCAGGTCGGGCAGGTCCCACAGGGCTCCACGCCGGGGCCGCCGCTCCTCCAGCCGCTCGGGCAGTACGCACTCCACGCGCCCGGCGACGGTGCCGGTGTGCCACCCGGAGGAGAAGGTGATGCCGACTTCGCGCCCCGTGATCCGCACGGTGGCACCTCCCCCCTCACCGACGACGTGCGCACACGTCAGGACCCAGCCGGGGGCGATGAAGAAACCGCTCCCCCAGGTGGGCCCGGTCCCAGCGGATCCATACCCGCCGGGCGGGGCGTGAACGCGTACGGTCGCCGCCAGGACGAGGGGCTCCAGAAGCTCGAAGGCGCGCGCGGACCCGCTCGTGCGCCCGTCCGTCATCCGCGCCCCCAGCTCGTGAGACATCCAGGCTAGCGCCGGGCGCACCACGGGCGGGAGGTCTCGCCGCAGGACGGATTATCCTGGCGTAAAACCCCCCTTGGACACGGAGCCCGACTTGTACTTCACCGATCGCGGCATCGAGGAGCTGGAGAAGCGGCGCGGCGAGGAGGAGGTCACCTTCGAGTGGCTCGCCGAGCAGCTCCGCACCTTCGTCGACCTGAACCCGGACTTCGAGGTCCCGGTGGAACGCCTGGCCACCTGGCTGGCCCGCCTGGACGACGAGGACGACGACGCGGACGAGTGACCGCCCCGGCCCCGCCCGCCCCTCGGCCGGCCGGCGGGCGGGTCACCGGCGCACGACCGGCGCCGAAGGAGCCTCGGCTCCGATCCCGGCGACCACATCCGATGATGCGCCTCCCGGATGCGATGCGCCATCGCAGGTCCCCGGGTTGCAGAGGGACGGCAGCGGAGGAGGCTGGAACTGACGGGAGGGGCCATCCGAAACCGCGTCAGCCAGAGGTGAGTGCTATGCCGCACGAGGATCAATTCACCGCGGTGGGGCCGTCGTTCACGGGTGCTGGGTTTCCCCGCGCCGGATTCTCCACGAAGTCGTCGGACACCGTCTACGGGGTCAACGTTTTCGGGAACTTCTGCGGTGTCTACGGCGAGAGCCTGGCTCCGGGGGAGGAGTCGGACAGGGAAGCCGAACGGGACCTGATCGGTGTGGTCGGCGAGGGCAGTACGTACGGGGTGCTCGGCAGGGGGCGCAACCTTGCCGGCGTGGTCGGCTTCGGCCGGCGCGGGGACACCGGAGGAGTCTTCGGCATCTCGATGAGCAGCGCGCCCGGGGTGGTGGGGCAGAGCCGCATCGACTTCCGGTTCGCACTGCCCAGGGGCGACAACGAGGAGCACGGCGGCTCGGCCATCGGGGTCCTGGGCGAGAGCGGGCGCGGCACCGGGGTCTCGGGCGAGAGCGCGCAGGGAGCCGGGGTCTCAGGCAACAGCACCAGCGGACGCGGCGGGGAGTTCTCGTCGGCCCAGGCCGCACAGATCCGCCTGGCTCCTTCCGGGCTGACCACGACTCCCCCGGACTCCGGCCGGGCAGGCGACCTCCTCGCCATCCAGCGGGGTGCGTTCGCCACGCTGTGGTTCTGCGTCCTGCCCCAGGTCGACGGCCGGCCGGCGGTCTGGGGGAAGGTGCACCTGGACCGCCCGTCCTTCCCGAGCCCGACGCTCGAGCAAGGCGCACAGGGCCAGGACGTCAAGAACGCCCAGGGACTCCTGGCCGCCCACAGCAGCGACCCCGGTCCGATCGACGGCATCTTCGGACCGCAGACGGCGGCCGCCACCAGGAGCTTCCAGGGGATGGCACGCATCGTGGTCGACGGGCAGATCGGCCCTCAGACGTGGAACGCGCTGCTGAACCACTTCTGACGGCCCCGGGCGACCCTCTCATTCCCCTGTACTCGGGCGTTCCCCTGTACTCGGGTGTGTGGATCCTGCTCGCCCCGAGATGCGAGAACGGCCCGGCCGCCACGAAGGCGATCGGGCCGTTCTCGCATCCGCGACCGCCCGTGAGGGAGGCGCGAGCAGGGGTACGGGGCGCCGGATCAGGCGGCCTTGGTCTCCCAGAAGATGCGGTCGATCTCGGCGATGAGCTCAAGAGCCTTCGCGCCGGTCGCCGGGTCGTTCGACGCCTTGGCGGCCGAGAGGGCCTTCAGGGTGTCGTTGACCAGGGTGTGCAGCTGCGGGTACTTCTCGAAGTGCGGCGGCTTGAAGTAGTCGCTCCACAGCACCGAAACGTGGTGCTTGGCGAGCTCGGCGCGCTGCTCCTTGATGGTGATGGCGCGCGCGCGGAAGTCGGCGTCGTCGTTGGCCTGGTACTTCTCCTGCACGGCCTTGACGGACTCGGCCTCGATGCGGGCCTGGGCAGGGTCGTACACGCCGCACGGAAGATCGCAGTGGGCGGAGACCTTCGCCTTGGGGGCGAAGAGGCGGGAAAGCATGGAGTTTGTCCTCCTCGTGATCGTCTTCTCAAGGGGGAGATTACTCGCTGGGGAAGCGGATTTCGCGGGCGCCCCCATGGGCTTAGGACAAAAGTCCATGGTCTCGGCCGGACCGGTGAGCGAATGTACGGGACCGTGCGGCAGCATGCGGGGTGACGAGGAGGACACGCATGGTGGAGTACGGACGCCCGCGCAAGCGGTTCGAGGTGGTGGAGGTGGCGGGGGCGTCGATGGTGCCCACGTTGCTCAATGGCGACCGGCTGGTGGTCCGGTACGGGGCGGCCGTCCGGCCGGGTGACGTGGTGGTGCTGCGCCACCCCTTCCAGCAGGACCTGCTGGTGGTCAAGCGGGCGGTGGAGCGGCGGCCGGGCGGCTGCTGGTGGGTGCTCGGCGACAATCCGTACAACGAGACCGGCGACAGCACCGTCTACGGGCCGGTGCCCGACGAGCTGGTGCTGGCGACGGCGGTCCTGCGTTTCCGGCCCCGCGAGGAGGATCAGCGCTCGCTGAGGGCCCGGCTGTCCTGGGCCGCCTCGGCGCTGCGCCCGCTCCGGGCGGACGCCTCGGCCTCCAGCCGCTTGCGGGCGCGGTAGGCGGCCACGTTGGCCCGGGTGGCGCAGCGGTCGGAGCAGTAGCGCCGGGAGCGGTTGGTGGAGGTGTCGAGGTAGGCGTTGCGGCAGGGCGCGGCCTGGCACAGACCGAGCCGGTCGGGGCCGTGCTCGGTGAGCGCGAAGGCCAGGCCCATGGCGGCCATGGCGGCGTAGCCGGCGGAGGCGTTCGAGGGGTGCTCGGCGAGGTGGATGTGCCAGTCGGGGGCGCCGTCGGGGCCGATGGTCTGGTGGCCGGAGACCTGGGGGCTGACGGGGAACTCCATGAGCAGCGAGTTCAGCAGGTCGACCGCGAGGACGTGGTCGCCGCCGTCGGCGGCCTCGAAGACGGCGCGCAGCCGGGCCCGCACGTTGCGGAAGCGGGTGACGTCGGTGTCGGTCACGCGGCGGGCCATCTGCACGCTGGCGCCGAACAGGGCGCGGACGGCGTCCACCGAGGTGAGCGCGTCCTTGTTGCGGGCCGGCTCCTCGGTGTTGACCAGGCGCACGGCGAAGTCCGAGTAATGGGCCAGTTCCACTTGTAGTCCTTACGGCTGCGGATTAGTGTCTCCGGTAACGGCTGAGACGTCTTCGAGGGTATTACGTATGGAGGGGTTCGTGATGGCGGATACGACGGAAACGGCTACCGGCACGGCGTACTGGCAGTCCTGGCAGGACAGCTGGGACCGGCAGCAGGAGTGGTACATGCCCGACCGCGAGGAGCGGTTCCGGGTGATGCTGGACATGGTCGAGGCACTGGTCGGGCCCACCCCCCGGGTACTGGATCTCGCGTGCGGTACGGGAAGTATCACGGACCGCGTCCTCAAGAGGTTCCCGGGAGCCACCAGTACGGGCGTCGATCTCGACCCCGCGCTGTTGACCATCGCCGAGGGCCACTTCGCCGGGGACGAGCGCGTCACCTTCGTCACCGCCGACCTCAAGGACCCCGACTGGCGCTCCGCCCTCCCCCACGACTCCTACGACGCGGTCCTGACCGCCACCGCCCTGCACTGGCTGCACAGCAAGGACCTCGCCGTCCTGTACGGGCAGCTCGCACCGCTGGTGGCCCCGGGCGGGGTGTTCATGAACGCCGACCACATGCCCGACCCGGCGACCCCCCGCATCGACGCCGCCGAGCACGCCCACCGGCACGCCGGCATGGACCGGGCCAAGGCGGCCGGGGTCGCGGACTGGCGCGAGTGGTGGGCCCTGGCGGCCGCGGACCCGGTGCTGGCCGAGCCGGTGAAGGCGCGCTTCGCGATCTACGGGGAGCACGCGGACGGCGACACCCCCTCCGAGGCGTGGCACGCCCGCACCCTGCTCGACGCCGGGTTCGCGGAGGCCCGTACGGTCTGGCGCTCCCCCTCGGACGCGCTGGTCCTAGGCCTGAAGTAGGGACCTGGAAAGGCCGCGAACGCCTGAGGGGCGGTACGGGATTCCGTACCGCCCCTCAGCCGTGTACGCGTGCGACGACGGCTACAGCACCTTGGACAGGAACGCCTTCGTCCGGTCGTGCTGCGGGTTGCCCAGCACATCGCGCGGGTTGCCCGACTCGACGACCACGCCGCCGTCCATGAAGACGAGGTTGTCGCCGACCTCGCGGGCGAAGCCCATCTCGTGCGTGACCACGATCATGGTCATGCCCGACTCGGCGAGGTCCCGCATGACGTCCAGGACGTCACCCACCAGCTCCGGGTCGAGCGCCGAGGTGGGCTCGTCGAAGAGCATCAGCTTCGGCTCCATGGCGAGCGCGCGGGCGATCGCCACGCGCTGCTGCTGGCCGCCGGAGAGCTGGGTGGGGTAGTTCCCGCCCTTGTCGCCGAGGCCCACGCGGTCCAGGAGGCGTACGGCGCGCTCGCGCGCCACCGCCTTGGACTCGCCCTTGACCATGACCGGGGCTTCCATGACGTTCTCTATGGCCGTCATGTGCGGGAAGAGGTTGAAGCGCTGGAAGACCATGCCGATGTCCCGGCGCTGGGCCGCGACCTCGCTGTCCTTCAGCTCGTAGAGCTTGTCGCCCTTCTGCTTGTACCCCACCAGCTGGCCGTCGACCGAGAGCCGGCCGGCGTTGATGCGCTCCAGGTGGTTGATGCACCGCAGGAAGGTCGACTTGCCGGAGCCGGACGGGCCGACCAGGCAGAAGACCTCTCGCGGGGCGACCTCCAGGTCGATGCCCCGGAGGATGTGGGCGGCGCCGTAGGACTTGTGGACGCCTTCGGCCTTGACCATCGGCTGGGCGGTCACTTCGCCACCTCCGTACGGCGGAACATGTTCAGGTTTGCCTTCAGCCGCTGGAACGGGGTGAGAGGAAGGCTGCGCAGCGAGCCGCGGGCGTAGCGGCGCTCCAGGTAGTACTGGCCGACACTGAACACGCTGGTCAGAGCCAGGTACCAGATGGAGGCGACGAAGTACATCTCGATCACCGCGCCGGCCGTGGAGCCGATGTTGGAGCTGGCTCGCAGCAGTTCGGTGTACTGCACCGCCGAGACCAGGGACGAGGTCTTCAGCATGTTGATGAACTCGTTGCCGGTCGGCGGGATGATCACGCGCATCGCCTGCGGGAGCACCACGCGGCGCATGGTCTGCGTCCGGGTCATGCCGAGCGCGTGCGAGGCCTCGCTCTGGCCCTCGTCGACGGACTGGATGCCGGCCCGGACGATCTCCGCCATGTAGGCGCCCTCGTTCAGGCCGAGGCCCAGCAGGGCGACCATGAACGGCGTCATGACGTCGACGGTCTCGTTCTTGTAGATCGGACCCAGGTTGATGTACTGGAAGATCAGCGGGAGGCTGAACCAGACCAGCAGCTGCACGTAGACCGGGGTGCCGCGGAAGAACCAGATGTAGAGCCAGGACACGAAGCTCGTGACCGGGTTGTTCGAGAGCCGCATCACCGCGAAGAGGATGCCGAGCACAAGGCCGAGCAGCATCGACAGCACGCTGATGACGATGGTGTTCCAGAGGCCGTCGATGACCGAGGCGTCGAACAGCTTGTCGCCGACGGTGCCCCAGATGACCTTGCCCTGGGAGAAGGCGTAGATGAGCCAGCCCAGCACCACGGCCACGACGACGGCGCTGACCCAGCGTCCGTAGTGCCGTACCGGGATGGCCTTGATGGCCTCGTAGGGAGAACCCGAGGGGCCGGGTCCGGCCGGTGCGGAGGCCGGACCCTTGTCGATCTTGTCAGTCACTATGACTGCCCTTCAGTGGAGCGCGCGGGACTACTTGCCGGCGTTGATGGTGGCCGACGGGACAGCGCTGCCCTTGACGTCCCACTTCTCGAGGACCTTGGCGTAGGAGCCGTCCTTGATGATGGCGTCGAGCGCTTCCTTCAGGGCGTCGCGCAGCTCGGTGTTCTCCTTGGCGACGGCGATGCCGAAGAGGCCGACGTCGCTCTGCTGGCCGCCGACCTCGAAGTCGTTGCCGCCACCGGAGGTCTTCGCGATGTACGCGGCGACCGGGTAGTCGTTCATGTCGGCCACGGCGCCGCCGGCCTTGACGCGGGTCTGGGCCTCGGCGTCGGTGTCGAAGGCCTCGATGGTGAGCTTCTTGTCACCGCACTTCTCGGCCTGCGCCTTGAAGGTGTCCTCGTAGATCGTGCCGCGCTGGACGGCGACCGTCTTGCCGCACAGGTCGTCGAGGGACTTGATGTTGTCCGGGTTGCCCTTCTTGACGATGAGCGAGACGCCGGAGGAGAAGTAGTCGACGAAGTCGACACCCTTGCCGATCTTGGCGCCCTTCTCGTCCAGGCCCTCCTGGCGGCGCTTGTTGTCGCTGATGGACGACATGGCGACGTCCTGGCGGCCGGTCTCCAGGGAGGTGATCAGGCCGTCGAAGGTGCCGGAGGTGAACTGGAACTTCACGCCGAGCTGCTTGCCGAGGGCCTCGGCGATGTCGGGGTCGACACCGACGATCTTGCCACCCTCGGTGAACTCCATGGGGGCGTACGCGGCGTCCGTGCCGACCTTGACGACCCCGGCGTCCTGGATCTTCTTGGGCAGCTTGGAGAACAGCGGGGCGTCGCTGGTCTTGTCCTTGGCCTTGGTGCCGCTGTCGGTCTGGTCACCACAGCCGGTGAGGATCAGGGCGCCGGCGACCGCGATCGCGCCGACCGCGGCGATCCGGGACCGGGCGGCGGTCGTACGACGGGTGGTGCTTGCGGTCATGGCTTCGTTCCTCCGGCTGGTGGAAAAGCATCGAAAAGGGTCGGACACGCACCATCGAGTGTCGCGACCTTGTGTGATTACGGCATCTTGCCATTCGGACTGAGACATTCAGGGTGCCCGTCAGGTCAAAATCGCATAACGGGCGACCGGGGTAGCCCAACAGGACTGCGGGGATGGGGGTTCGAGACCGCAGATACTGCCGTGACCTGGCCCTTTCACCGCAGTTTCTACTGACTGTCTCGCCCACCGGACATCAAGGTTTGGACTTTTCGCCAAAAGCAGGGCAACCGACCTACAGTTGAGCGGGAATCGACTCGTCTGGGCGTGTGTTCTTCGGGTAGAACAGATCCTTACACCCCTCATCCGGGGCTCAGGGCGCGCGTGCGGCGCGCCCGCGCGTACGAACCTCCCCTTCGCGGAGACGGGCCAACCGTCGATGCGGAGTACAGACGCGGTGCCCGCCCACCCCTTAACCAGGAGTGGCCACCCTCAACGATTCAAAGGACTTAAGGGGTCACACACAGTGGCAGCGGAGATCATCAACCCTCACAGTGACAGCGTCACGGACAACAACCCGGACGCGGTGTTCGCGCTGCACCGGGGCGGCAAGATGGCCATCCAGGCCACCGTGCCGGTCAACAACAAGGATGACCTGTCCCTCGCGTACACGCCCGGCGTGGCGAAGGTGTGCAGCGCCATCGCCGAGCAGCCGGAGCTCGTGAACGAGTACACCTGGAAGTCCAACGTGGTCGCCGTCGTCACCGACGGCACGGCCGTGCTCGGTCTCGGTGACATCGGTCCCGAGGCGTCCCTCCCCGTGATGGAGGGCAAGGCCATTCTCTTCAAGCAGTTCGGCGGCGTGGACGCGGTCCCGATCGCTCTCGCCACCAAGGACACCGAGGAGATCATCGAGACGGTCATCCGTCTCGCCCCCTCCTTCGGCGGGGTCAACCTCGAGGACATCTCGGCCCCCCGCTGCTTCGAGATCGAGCGCCGCCTCCAGGAGGCGCTGGACATCCCGATCTTCCACGACGACCAGCACGGCACGGCCATCGTGACGCTGGCCGCGATGCGCAACGCCGCCAAGCTCACCGGTCGCACCCTCGGCGACCTGCGCGCCGTGATCTCGGGTGCGGGCGCGGCGGGCATCGCCATCGCCAAGATCCTCGTGGACGCGGGCATCGGCGACGTCTGCGTCACCGACCGCAAGGGCGTCGTTTCGGCGGACCGCACCGACCTGACGGACGTCAAGGCGGAGATCGCGGGCCTGACCAACAAGACGGGCCAGACCGGCTCGCTGGAGAAGGCCCTCGCGGGCGCGGACGTCTTCATCGGCGTCTCCGGCGGTACGGTCCCGGAGGCGGCGGTGGCCTCGATGGCCAAGGACGCCTTCGTCTTCGCCATGGCCAACCCGAACCCGGAGGTCCACCCGGACGTCGCGCACAAGTACGCGGCGGTCGTGGCCACGGGCCGCTCGGACTTCCCGAACCAGATCAACAACGTGCTGGCGTTCCCGGGCATCTTCCAGGGCGCCCTCAAGGTCCGTGCCACCCGGATCACCGAGGGCATGAAGATCGCCGCCGCCGACGCCATCGCCGGTGTCGTGGGTGACGAGCTCGCCGCCGACTACGTGATCCCGTCGCCGTTCGACGAGCGCGTGGCCGTGGCCGTCGCCTCGGCCGTCGCGGCCGCGGCGAAGGCCGACGGCGTGGCCCGCCTGGCCTGACCGCCGCGCTGAGCCGTACGGGTGAAGGCCCGGCCGAATCCACCCAGGATCCGGCCGGGCCTTCACCTTTTTGACGCGCTTCCCGGCCCGGTGCGACGAAGGCCTCACCGCCACGGTCACGGGAAGGGCTGGAACCCCGCCCTACCGAGCGGTAGCGTCGCGGCATGTTCGCTGCCTACGCCGCCCGAATCGACCGTGACCAGCCGCTGAACGGCCTTGAGCTGGGCGAACGCCCGGCACCGGAGGCCCGGCCCGGCTGGGTGACCGTGAACGTCAAGGCCGCCTCCCTCAACCACCACGACCTGTGGTCGCTGCGCGGGGTCGGCCTCGGCGAGGAAAGACTCCCGATGATCCTCGGCTGCGACGCCGCCGGGATCGACCAGGACGGCAACGAGGTCGTCCTGCACTCCGTGATCGGCCAGAGCGGCCACGGGGTCGGCCCGGACGAGCCCCGCTCGATCCTGACCGAGCGCTACCAGGGCACCTTCGCCGAGCAGGTGACCGTCCCCGCCTGGAACGTCCTGCGCAAGCCGGCCGAGCTGTCCTTCGAGGAGGCCGCCTGCCTCCCCACGGCGTGGCTGACCGCGTACCGGATGCTCTTCACCAACGCGGGCGTCCGCCCCGGGGACTCCGTACTGGTCCAGGGCGCCGGCGGCGGGGTCGCGACCGCCGCGATCGCCCTCGGCAAGGCGGCGGGCCTGCGGGTCTTCGCCACCAGCCGGGACGAGGCCAAGCGCAAGCGCGCGGTGGAACTGGGCGCGGTGGAGGCGTACGAGCCGGGCGCGCGGCTGCCGCAGCGGGTGGACGCGGTGATCGAGACGGTGGGCGCGGCCACCTGGTCGCACTCGGTGAAGTCCCTGCGCCCGGGCGGCACCCTGGTCATCTCCGGCGCCACCAGCGGCGACCGTCCGGCGCACGCCGAGCTGACCCGGATCTTCTTCCTGGAGCTGAAGGTGGTCGGCTCGACGATGGGCTCCAAGGACGAGCTGGAGGACCTGCTGTCGTTCTGCGCGACGACGGGCCTGCGGCCGGTCATCGACCAGGTCCTGCCGCTGGAACGGGCGCGCGAGGGCTTCGAGAAGCTCGCGTCGGGCGACCTCTTCGGCAAGGTCGTCCTCAAGCCGTAGACGGACCGTCGTCAACCAGGGTTGACATCACCTCCCGCGTCAACCTACATTGACACCCATGACGAAAGCCACCGATCTCGCCGAGCGGGCCGGCGACCGTGACCCGCGCGTGGGCCTGCGTGCCGTGGCCGCCCTCCGCAGGCTGCTGGAGCAGCTGGAGGCCGTACAGGTACGCAGCGCCCGCGCGCAGGGGTGGTCCTGGCAGGAGATCGCGGCCGAGCTCGGCGTCAGCCGGCAGGCCGTGCACAAGAAGTACGGGAGGCTCTGATGTTCGAACGCTTCACCCAAGACGCCCGGTCGACCGTGACGGGGGCGGTGACCGAGGCCCGGCAGACCGGAGCCGCCACGGTCGCCGAGGAGCACCTGCTGCTCTCCCTGCTGACCCGAGGAGTCCTGGACCCGCTGGGTGTGGACCGTACGGCGGTGGCCGCCGACCTCGCGGCGGCCCGCCGCCGGGGCGGCATGTCCAGGACGGACGAGGAGGCGCTGGCGGAACTGGGCATCGACCTCACCGAGATCGTCTCCCGCATCGAGGAGACCCACGGCGAAGGCGCCCTCTCGGCCCCGGCGCCGCGCAGGCGCACCCTGGGCGCCTCGCTCCGCTCGGCCCTGGGCCGTGCCGAGCCGGACGACCGCACCGGCAGCTACCACGTCCCCTTCACGGAGGGCTCGAAGAAGGTCCTGGAACAGTCCCTCCGCATCGCCCTGGGCCGCAAGGACAACCACATCGGCACCCTGCACCTGCTCCTGGCCCTGCTCTCCCGCCCCGGCACGGTCTCCGAAGTCCTGACGGATCACGGCATCACCTACACCACGGCCGAAGCAACCCTGACACCCTGACAGCCGACCGCTCCCCCGTGTGAGGCGCACTCCCAACCCCAGACGCTCTTTCAGCCCCAGACGCTCTTTCAGCCCCGCCGCCACTTCAGCCCCGCCGGCGTTTGAGGCGCGGGGTCCGGGGCGGCGCCCCGGCAGCGGCGCGTCAGCCGGATCTAGGAACCGGCCCGCAGCGTCGCGCTCAGCCGGGCGGCGGCGGCCGCGAGATGGTGACGGGCCTCGGCCAGCTGAGCCGGGGTCACCCCGTGGTCACGAGCCGCATCGCGGACCTCGTCGCGGAAGCGGTCCAGCAACCGATCCAGATCACGACCCGGGTCACCGGTGGGCGCCAGATCCTCGGCCCAGTCCGAACCGGCGTCCGCATCCGCATCCGCATCCGCATCCGCCACCGGAGCAGTCGCCGTCGCCGACGTACCGCCACCCAGCCACGCCCCCGCCAGACTCCCCAGGACGCCGCCCGACTTGGCGAACTGTTCCTGGAGCTGTCCCGCGATCCGCTGGACCTCCTCGCGTGCCCGGTCCTGGGCCTCCTTGGCCTGGCGGCGGGCCTGCTGCGCCTCCTCACGGGCCCGGCGGCTCTCGTCCTTCGCGCGCCGCGCCTGCTCCTTCCACTCCTGCTTCGCCTTGCGCAGCTCCTCCTTCGCCGCCTTCCAGGACTCGTCCTCGACCCGGGTCGCCGACGCGGAGGCCGCCGCCCGCATCTCGCGCCGCAGGTCACCGGCCGCGCCCCGGACGTCGCTCCGGATCTCGGCGGCCAGTTCGGTGACCGAGTCGCGGATCTCCAGCTCCAGGTCGGCGAGTTCGCCGCCGCGGTCGGCCAGTTCGGCGCGGCCCGCCTCGGTGATGGAGTACACCTTGCGCCCGCCCTCGGTGGCGTACGTGACCAGGCCCTCGGCCTCCAGCTTGGCCAGCCGCGGGTACACGGTGCCCGCGGAGGGCGCGTACAGGCCCTGGAAGCGCTCCTCCAGCAGGCGGATCACCTCGTACCCGTGGCGCGGGGCCTCGTCCAGCAGCTTGAGGAGGTAGAGGCGGAGGCGGCCGTGGGCGAAGACGGGCGGCATCTCAGAGCACCTTCTTGTCGAGCGCGAGGGGAGCGGAGGCGGGGGCGGAGCCCGAGGCATCGGCGTCGGCCGGGCGGCGCAGCAGTGCGATGGAGCCGGAGACGGTGGTGGCCCGCAGGGTGCCGGTGCCGGAGCCGAGCGTGCCGGTGATCCGCTTGGAGCCCAGCTGGCCGGAGACCCGGAGGTCCTCGAAGGCGTTGGAGACGCCGCCGGTGGCCGTGTTGGCCTCCACGCGGGCGTCGGCGGGGTGCGGGAGGCGGATCGCGACCTGGCCGGAGACGGAGTTCAGCGCGATGTCCACGGGGCGCGGGGCCGCCGCGTCGAGGTCCAGGTCGATGAGCATGTCGCCGCTGACCGAGTCGGCCCGTACGCTCACGCCCGCGCCGTCGACCACCGTCAGACCGCCGGAGACCGAGTGGAAGCCGAGGTCGCCGGTGACGGACTGGGCCTCGACGCTGCCGGAGACGGTGTGCGCCTTGACCCTGCCGGAGAGCCCGACCAGCGTGGCGTCGCCGGAGACCCCGTTGACGTCGGTGCCGCCGCAGATGCCGGAGACGAAGGCGGTGGCGTCGACCGTGGTCACCTGGACCCGGGTGGCGGCGGGGACGGTGAGGGTGATCGCGGCGCTGCGCTCCCAAGCCTTGCGGCCGGTGGACGAACCGGACCAGGCCTTCCAGGGCTTGCCCTCCCACCACTGCTTGAGGCCCTGGGAACCGTTCCAGGGCAGGTCCTCGTAGGAGATGGTGAGGACGCCGCCGTCCTGCACGACGTACAGGGGCGGTCCGTCGACTTCGGTCACCTCCAGGCGGGCCGGGCCGTCCTCGGCTGCGACCACGTTCACCGTGCCGCTCACGACGCGGACGCGGAGCTCGGCCGGCGCCTCCTCGAAGGTGAGCTTCTGCGGTTCGGCGACGTGCCACGTCGACTGGGACGACTGGGACGACTGCTCTGCCATGGTGCTGATCCTCCTCGTGCGTTCACGGACCCGGCTCGACGCACGCAACATATCGCGTCTTCTGGTTAACACGATATATCGCGGTCAAAGGAAGTCAAGCACGCTCCCGGAATCCGCCATTTGGGGCGATTTGCCTTAGCGTGTGAGCATGTCGATCTCCAGGACCGCGACCGGCGGAATGCTGCTCTGCCGCGCCGAACCCCTTGCCGCCCGTCCCCCGGCGCACCTGCTGCGCGTACGCCTCCTGCTGGCCCCGGCGGGCGAATGGACCGCGCTGGTCCCCGAGGACAAGCCGTGGCTGGACGGGGAGGAGACCGTGGCCGAGGTCCTCTCCGGCTGGGGTTCGGCGATCGCGATCGGCACCAACTGGCCGGTGCTGAGCCTGTGGTGGGAGGGCGGCCGGGCCGGATTCGCCCTGCTGAGCGGCTTCCGGCGGACCACCGCCTACGAGTGGGACGCGGCCGGGCGCCCGGCCGGCGAGCCCGATGCGATGCGGACCCTGGCGGCGCGGCTCGGCCTGGACCCCGTACTCGACCTGGAAGATCTGGAACACCTCACCCACCCCGACGCCGACCCCGCCGTGGACGGCGAGACCCGGCTGCTCGGGCTGATCGCCCTGCTGACGCGCGCCGGACTGGCCCTGCCGGCCGGGCTGAGCCCGGGCGAGCCGGCCGACCGGCTGCGCGGCTCGGCCCGGGTCGCGCCCGGCGCCGAGACGGTGGAGTGGTCCGGCTGGCGCGACGCGGTGCGGGCCGAGCTCGACGCGGTGGAGGGCGGCCCGCTCGGCCCGTGGGTCCGCGGCCCGAAGGCGCGGCTGCTGGGCGCGGCCCAAGTCGCGGCGGGCGCCCCGCTCTTGGCCTGGGCGGCCCGCCGGCGCAGCCCGGGCTGGGCGGCGGCCGGGGCCGCGCTGGTGGCCCAGGGCGGCCTGTCCCTCGCGTACGACCGCGCCCGTACGCGGCGCTAGCCGGGGCGGGTGCCCTTCCCGCCGTTCCCCGGGCTCTACCCCGACCCGCGCCTCAATCGCCGGCGGGGCTGAAATGTAGCCCCGCCGACGTTTGAGGCGCGGGGTCTGGGGCGGAGCCCCAGCAGCGGTGGCAAGCCACCCGGCCTGGTTACACCGTCTCCAGCAGCGGGCTCGCGTGGTGGTGGAGCCACGCCCGGTACGGGGGTGTCCGCAGGGCCGCCTCGCGGTAGGCGGAGCGGAGGTCCTCGTAGACCTCGGCATGCGCGCCCGGCCTGGTCGCCAGCAGCAGCCGCACCGCGAGCGGGTCCCCCGACAGCGGCCGGATCGCCATGTCCTCGCGCGGCCCGGAGGTCGGCTGGCAGGGGGCGACCGCCTCGCCGGAGATGATCAGCGAGGTCGCCGTGTGGTAGTCGGCCTGGAGCACCGGCGGGTCGAGCCCGGCCTCGGTGAAGACCCGGCGCAGGCCGTCCCACTCGCCGTCCACCGACGGGTCCACCATCCAGCGGTCGGTGGCCAGGTCCCGTAAGGAGACCACCGCCTGCCGGGCGGCGGGATGGTCCCGGGACATCGACACGAACTGCGGCTCCCGCTCCATCAGCACGTGCGTCTGGAGCCCCGCCGGCACCCGCAGCGGGCTGCCCTCCACCTCGTGCACGAACGCCACGTCCAACTGCCCCGAGTCCACCATCCTGAGCAGCGCGTTCGCCGAGACGTCCACCACCAGCGAGGTCTCGGTGTCCGGCAGCCGCCGGTGCAGCCTGCGCAGCCAGCCCGGCAGCGCCCGGCTGGCCGTGGAGCCGATGCGCAGCCGCGGGCCGTGGGCCAGTGCCCGGGCCTCCGCCACCAGCGCGGCCATGTCGGCGAGCAGCGGGCGGGCCCGGCCCAGGACGGTGCGGCCGAAGGGGGTGGGCCGGCAGCCGGTGCGCTCGCGCAGGAACAGCTCGCCGTCCAGGGCCCGTTCGATGCGGCGCAGCTGGGTCGTCAGGGAGGGCTGGCTCACGCCGAGTTGCCGGGCGGCCTTGTGCAGACTGCCGGCGTCGGCGATGGCGCACAGCGCGCGCAGGTGCCTGACCTCAAGCTCCATGACCAGAGGGTAGGGCGCGGCCGGTGGACCGCACCAGCCACCTATAGCCCCCCGAATCCCGCCATTCTCACACTAGTTGATCTGTCGAAATCTTCCCGATAGGCCCGCGCTATCGGGGAGTGACATCATCCGCCGGGCACTTCCGCTCCCGCAGACTCCGGTACCGAACGACCACCCCCCACCGCACCGGACGAGTAGGAGCTCCCCCACATGCGCCACTCCCGAAAGGCCATGCTGGCCACCACCATCGGCCTCGGCCTCGCAGCCGCCCTCGGCGTCGTCCCCACCGCCAGCGCCGCGCCCGCACCCGTCGGCAACACCGCCAGCTACGCCGCGTACGAGCGCTCCCAGGAGAACGAGGCCGCCAACCGCGCCTTCTTCGAGGCCGTTCAGCGCTCGGTGGCCGAGCAGCGTGCCGCGAACCCCGGCATCCTGGCCGTGACCGTCACCTACAACACCCGCAACGCGCCCAGTTTCCGCACCCAGATAGCCCGTTCCACGCAGATCTGGAACAGCTCGGTGACCAACGTCAAGCTGCAGGAGGTGTCCTCCGGCGGGAACTTCTCCTACCGCGAGGGCAATGACTCGCGCGGCTCGTACGCGAGCACGGACGGGCACGGCCGGGGTTACATCTTCCTCGACTACCGGCAGAACCAGCAGTACAACTCCACCCGGGTGACCTCGCACGAGACCGGCCACGTGCTGGGCCTGCCGGACCACTACTCGGGCCCGTGCAGCGAGCTGATGTCGGGCGGCGGCCCGGGCACCTCGTGCACGAACGCCACGCCGAACTCCACCGAGCGGGCGCGCGTCAACCAGCTGTGGGCCAACGGGTTCGCCGCTTCCGGTCTGGGGACGAAGAGCTAGAGCTCCTGGCTCCCCGCAGGAACGTACTTCGGGCAGTCCGGGTTCCGGCAGGGACCCGGACCCCATTCCGGTACGAAGATCCCGAGGGACTTGCGCCGCTTGACGATCGTCTCGACGGGGCTCCCACAGGCCGGGCACGTCTGCTGTGCGTGCCCGGCCTGCGGGGCGACCGTCTCGTGCGCGTGCGGCTCGTGCGTGCGCCCCCCGTGTGCGTGCGCCCCGTGTGCGTGCTGCTGCTGTTCACCGGCCATACCTCCACGGTAGGCCGGTTCCGCGCGTTTCGGCGGCGCCGACGGGGCCGACGGGGTCAGCGCGTGACGGCGTACGTGGTGACGACCTGGCCGCCGCCGAGGGTCTTGACCCCCGTGAGCTCCAGGGGGCGCGCCCCGAAACCGGCCCGGGACATCGGCATGCCGGTGCCCGCGAAGACCGGGTAGGTCTTGACGATGAACTCGTCGATCTCGTCGATCAGCTGGGTGGCGAGGTCCGCGCCGCCGCACAGCCAGATGCCGAGTCCGTCCCGGGCCTTGAGCTCGCGGACCTTGGCCGCCACGTCCCCGCTGATCAGCTGCACCTGCGGGTCCGGCGAGACGGTGAAGGAGCGGGAGACGACGTACTGCTCGGGCAGGTGGCCGTAGGGGCTGGTGGCACCCAGCTTGAGGCCCGGCTCGTAGGTGCCCCGCCCCATGAGCACCGCGTCGAAGTGCTTGGGCTCGGCGTCCTCGATGCCGAGCTGGGCGCGCCCCTGCGAGGCGATGGTCTCCGGGTACTCGGCCTTGAGGAAGTCGATGAACTCGCGGTCGAGGTGGGCGTAGAAGAAATCGCCGTCGCCGTCCGGGGCTCCGATGAAGCCGTCGACCGACGTGGCGATGAAGTACGTGAGCTTGCGCAAGCGATTCTCTTCCGTTGGACGGTGCCGCCGCGTCGACGGCACGCCACGTAAAGTACTTCGGATGAAGTGGTTACGCAAGCCCTCGCGGCCCTACGCCCGCGGCTTGCGCCACATCGGCCACATCAGCGGCCCCTCGGGCAGCCGCACCGCCTCGCCCGTGAACTCCCAGCCGAGCCGCTCGTACAGCTCCTTGCTGCGCTCGCTGCTCGCCTCCAGGTACGCCGCCACGCCCTCCCGGTCGCAGCGCTCCAGCACCGGCCTCATCAGCTCGGTGCCCAGCCCCTCCCCCTGCCGGCCCGGGTCGACCGCGATCATCAGCAGGTACTCGTGCTCCTCGGCCGTCGGGTGCACCGCACCCGTGAGCCGGCCGACCAGTTCGCACCGCTCGTTGCCGGGGTCGGCCGCCTCCCGCATCCTGGCCGGGACCTCGTCCTCACCCTCCGGCTCCCCGGCCGGGATCCGCAGCCACAGGGCCGCCGCCGAGCCGTCCGCCGCGTAGTCGATGCGGCCCTCGGCGAGCGCCACGTCCACGAACACGCCGAGGAACTTGCCGTGCACGGCGGCGCGGTGGTCCGGGTCCGGGAAGACCCAGCAGCTCACCGGGTCGGCGCGGAAAGCCTCGTCGAGCAGCCGGGCCACCGCGTCCCGGTCCGACTGATCCGCCTGACGTATCTCCAGCGCCACCGGTCACACCCTTCACTCGCGTGTCAACAACCGCAAGCGATCCTAGAGTTGCCCCGGAAACGGCGTAAGGCCCGTTCCGGCACCATGTGGCGCCGGAACGGGCCTGCCCCGTGCTGTTACGCGTTCACCTCGTGCGGCGCGTCACGAACTCCGCCAGCGCCAGCAGCCCGCCCGCCGCCCCGAGGTCCGGTACGGCCCGGGACAGCTGCTGCACCGCCCGGCCCATCCGGTCCGCGGCATGGGCCTGCGCCCAGTCGCGCCCGCCGGCCCGGTCCACCGCGTCGGCCGCCTTGCGTACGTCGTCCCCGGTCATGGGACCCGCGTACAGGGCGGCCAGCTCCTCCCCCGCCGCGGTGCCCGAGGTGAGGGCGGCCACGACCGGAAGGGACTTCTTGCGGGCGATCAGATCGGCCCCGGCGGGCTTGCCGGTGTGCCCCGGATCCCCCCAGATGCCGATCAGGTCGTCGATCAGCTGGAAGGCCAGGCCGGCCTCCCGCCCGAAGGCGTCCATGGCGTCGACCTCGTCCGGACCGGCCCCCGCGTACAGCGCGCCCAGCGCGCACGCGCAGCCCAGGAGCGCCCCGGTCTTGGCCGTGGCCATGGCCAGGCACTCGTCGAGCGAGACGGTCGCACGCTGCTCGAAGGCACAGTCCGCCTGCTGGCCCGCGCACAGCTCGATGACGCAGGCCGCGAGCCGGGAGGAGGCCGCCGCCGCGGCCGGATGCGGATCCTCCGCGAGCAGCCGCAGTGCGAGCGCCATCATGGCGTCGCCGGCGATGATCGCGTCCGGTATCCCGAAGACGGTCCAGGCGGTGGCCCGGCCGCGCCTGCGGACGTCCTTGTCGATGACGTCGTCGTGCAGCAGCGTGAAGTTGTGCGCCAGCTCCACGGCCGCCGCCGCCCGTACCGCTTCGTCCGCCTGCCCGCCCCCCGGCCCTTGCAGGGCCTGGGCCGCGGCCAGGACCAGGGCCGGCCGGACGGCCTTCCCGGCGTTGCCCGCGGCCGGGGTGCCGTCCGCGCACTCCCAGCCGAAGTGGTACATCGCGACGCGCCGCATCGAACCGGGCAGGCTCTCGACCGTCCTGCGCAGTTCCGGGTTGACCGTTTCTCTCGTCCGTTCCAGCAGGGCCGCGGCCTCCTGGCCCTCGCCGGTCGCGATGGCGTTCACCGCACTCAGCGCCAGCGGCCGATCTCGACGTTCTCCAGCACGCCGAGCGCGTCCGGTACCAGCACCGCGGCGGAGAAGTACGCGGTGACCAGGTACGAGATGATCGCCTGCTCGCTGATCCCCATGAAGCGGACCGACAGGCTCGGCTCGATCTCGTCCGGGATGCCCGGCTGGTGCAGGCCGATCACGCCCTGCTCGTCCTCGCCGGTGCGCATGCACAGGATGGAGGTGGTGCGGGCGTCGCTGACCGGGATCTTGTTGCTGGGGAAGATCGGCACCCCGCGCCAGGACGGCACGCGGTGGCCGCCGATCTCCACCGACTCCGGGTAGAGCCCGCGCTTGTTGCACTCGCGGCCGAAGGCGGCGATGGCCTTGGGGTGGGCGAGGAACAGCTTGGAGCCGCGCCGCATGCTGAGCAGCTGGTCCATGTCGTCGGGGGTGGGCGCGCCGTCGTGCGGCTGGATGCGCTGGTCGTACTCGGCGTTGTGGAGCAGGCCGAAGTCGCGGTTGTTGAGCATCTCGTGCTCCTGGCGCTCGCGCAGCGCCTCGACCGTGAGCCGCAACTGCTGCTCGGTCTGGTTCATCGGCTGGTTGTAGAGGTCGGCGACGCGGGTGTGCACCCGCAGGACCGTTTGCGCAATGGAGAGTTCGTACTCGCGCGGGCGGGCCTCGTAGTCCACGAAGGTGCCGGGGAGGACGGCCTCGCCCTGGTGGCCGGCGGAGAGGTCGATGGCGGCCTCGCCGTACTTGTTGGTCCGCTGGGCGGGCAGCGTCCGTACGTGTTCCAGGTGCTCGCGCAGCGAGTCGACCCGGTCGGCGAGCAGCTGGAAGTCCTGGCGGGTCAGGACGAGGGCGGTTCCGGAGGTGGCGGCGCGGGCGGTGTACTCCCAAATCGATTCTTCATCGACGAGGGAGTCCTCGCCGAAGAAGGCGCCGTCGGCGACGGTCCGCAGGACGGCGTCGTCCCCGTAGGGGCCGGGGCCGACCTGGTCGATGCGGCCGTGGGCGAGGAGGAACACCTGGTCCGAGGGGCTGCCGAAGGAGGTGAGCGCCTGGCCGGCCTCGAAGTCTATCTGGCGGCACCGCTGGGCGAGTTGGGTGAGGACTTCCTCGTCCTCGTAGCCGCGCAGGTACGGGAGCTCGCCGAGCTCGGCGGGGATGACCTGGACCTGGGTCCCGGTTTTGATGAACTCGACGACGCCGTTGCCGACCGAGTAGCTGAGCCGGCGGTTGACGCGGTACGTGCCGCCCTGCACGGACACCCACGGCAGCATCTTCAGGAGCCACCGCGAGGTGATTTCCTGCATCTGCGGCGCGGACTTGGTCGTGGTTGCCAAGTTCCGCGCGGCCGATGTCCCAAGACTGCGCTGCGGTGTCTGGGCCTCGGATTCGGAACCTGCCTGGACCGACATGTATTTCCCTTTCGATCACTCCATGGGTCTGCGAGTTCAGCGTCCGGCACGGAACGTGGTGGGACCATTACACAAAAGGGTGGGACTACTCCGTCCGAGGGCGGGGCACTCTTTTGGGTTCAACTTCCGCCCCACGCGCCCCTTGAGTCCCACGCACCCCAGCATTTTTCGGCCAAGCCGCCGTTTTGCGGGGGTTAAATTTGCATGAGGGATGCAAATTTCTCTACGGTGGACCCATGCGGCTGACCCGATTCACCGACCTGGCGCTGCGCGTCCTGATGCGCCTGGCCGTCGCGGAGACGGACCTCCCGACCACGCGCGACGTGGCGGCGACCATGGAGGTCCCGTACACCCACACGGCCAAAGTGGTCGCCAAGCTGCAGCATCTCGGCCTGGTCGAGGCCCGGCGCGGTCGCGGCGGCGGGCTCACCCTGACGCCCGCCGGGCGGGCCGCCTCGGTGGGCGGGGTGGTGCGCGAACTGGAGGGCGCGGGCGACGTCGTGGACTGCGACGGCACCACCCCCTGCCCGCTGCGCGGCGCCTGCCTGCTGCGCAGCGCCCTGCGCCGGGCCCAGGAGGCCTTCTTCGCCTCACTGGACCCGCTGACGGTGAACGACCTGGTGGCGGCCCCGACCGGGCCGCTCTTGCTGGGCATTTCGAGCGGTCCGGGCGGTCCGGGCCCGGCGCGGGCGAGGGCCGAAGGCCCCTGACCGCAGGGGCCGGATGGCCGATTCCCGTCGGTTGCCCGCACTCCTGGGCTCGATCCGACCGAGGGGTCGAACGGAAGTCCGCATTGCCGCGGACCTTCTCTTCGCCCAAAAATATGCATCCTAGATACCAATTTCCAGAGATCACGCGAGGAGCCCCTGATGCTTTCCGAGAAGTCGACGGCGACCGTACGAGCCACCCTGCCCGCCGTGGGCGCCGCGATCGGCGACATCGCCGAGCTCTTCTACGCGAAGCTGTTCGCCGCCCACCCGGAGCTGATCCGCGACCTCTTCAACCGGGGCAACCAGAACGCCGGCCTCCAGAAGCAGGCCCTCGCCGGCTCCATCGCCGCCTTCGCGACCCACCTCGTCGAGCACCCGGACACCCGCCCCGACGTGATGCTGAACCGCATCGCCCACAAGCACGCCAGCCTCGGCGTCACCCGCGAGCAGTACCCGGTCGTCCACGAGCACCTCTTCGCGGCGATCGCCGAGATCCTCGGCGAGGCCGTCACCCCCGAGGTCGCCCGCGCCTGGGACGAGGTCTACTGGCTGATGGCGAACGCCCTCATCGCCATCGAGGAGCGCCTCTACGCCGAGCAGCAGGTCACCGCCGGGGACGTGTGGCGGGAGTGGACGGTCACCGCCCGCGTCGAGGAGACGCCGGACTGCACCACCTTCCGGATGACCCCCGCGGACGGCGCCCCGGCTCCCGCCGCCAAGCCCGGCCAGTACGTCTCGGTCCAGGTCGAACTCCCGGACGGGGCCCGCCAGATCCGCCAGTACAGCCTCTCCACCTCCCCCGGCTCCCCGGTCCGCGCGATCACCGTCAAGCGCGACGGCGAGGTCTCCGCCCACCTGCACACCCACGTCCGCGCCGGCGACACCGTGCGGGTCTCGGCCCCGTACGGCGACCTGGTCCTGGCGGGCTCCGGCGCCCCGGTCCTGCTCGCCTCGGCCGGCATCGGCTGCACTCCGATGCTGTCGATGCTGGAGCACCTGGCCGACACCGGGCACGCCGCCCCCGTGACGGTGCTGCACGCCGACCGCTCCCCCGCCGACCACGCGCTGCGCGGCGACCACCGGGCCCTGACCCTCAAACTGGCCGACGCCTCGGCCCGGTTCTGGTACGAGGAGGCGGCGGAGCCCGGCGACACCTCGGGCCTCATGGACCTCGCGGCCGTCCCCGTGGCCCCCGGCACCCGGGCCTACCTCTGCGGCCCGCTCCCCTTCATGCGGGCCGTGCGCGAGCAGCTGCTCGGCAAGGGCGTGCCGGCCGCCGACATCCACTACGAGGTGTTCGGCCCGGACCTTTGGCTGGTTTCCGCCTGATGAGTGGCCGGATTACGCCCTAGCGACGGAAGGGCCGCCTCCACTAAACCGTAGCGTGACGAGACGGACACACAGGGTGTCCATCGCGCACCGCAACGAAGGAGGCGGTCATGGCCGCACCCATGCCCGCGGACCGGTTCATCGACGCATTGCAGGACGAGGGTCTGACCGTCGTCGAGGTCGGCGCCTGGCGCACCCACAACCGCAACCACAAGGGCCCCTGGGGCCCCGTGCACGGGGTGATGATCCACCACACCGTCACGCACGGCTCCGCATCCACCGTCCGGCTCTGCCGCGAGGGTCACGACAACCTCCCCGGCCCGCTGTGCCACGGCGTGATCACCAAGGACGGCCGCGTGCACCTGGTCGGCTACGGCCGCGCCAACCACGCGGGCGCCGGCGACTCCGACGTCCTGGCCGCGGTCATCGCGGAGAAGCGCCTCCCACCGGACGACCTGGCGGACACCGACGGCAACCGCCACTTCTACGGCTTCGAATGCGAGAACCTCGGCGACGGCAAGGACCCCTGGCCGGCGGTCCAGCTCGAAGCGATCACCCGCGCGGCGGCGGCCGTCTGCCGCGCCCACGGCTGGACGGCCCGCTCGGTCATCGGCCACCTCGAATGGCAGCCGGGCAAGGTCGACCCCAAGGGCTTCACGATGCACTCCCTGCGCGAACGCATCGAGGAGCGCCTGAACTAGCCCGGCCCGCGCTCCGCCGCCGCCCCCGCCCCGCCCCCGCCCCCGCCCCCGCCCCAGCCGCCCCTCAGTCACCCGCCTCGGGATTCACCCACGTGGCGTGTACGTCAGGCGGCATCCGCAGGACGTACTCACCCGATCGCGGATCGAGCACCCACAGGTCCGCCACGTCGACGCCGTCCGGGAGGGGAGGGGGAGGAGTCGGAAATCGCACGTGCGCATCCGACATCAATGGTTCGTCGTCCGGCTGTTCCTGGACGGGAACGAGGTTGCCCCTGTAGTACGGCCGGACGAGGGACAAACCTTCGGAAGGATGGGGCGACTTTTCTGTCACTCCCCATGTATTCCTCCCGCTCTCCAGACGCTTGATCTTCTCGTTCAGCTCCGCGATTTTTTCCAAGTAGTGCGAATCATCGGCGGATCCCGCCCCGGCCGCCTGGTCGCTTTTGGCACTTGCGTCATTCGCCTCGCGACTTTCGGCCATTTCCAGCTGATATGCGAGCTGCTCGCATTTCGCATCGGCGAGAATCGTCGATTGGTGCGCCCGCTCCAGTTCTTGACGCAATGCCTCGACCTGTCGGAGCAGTCGCTGTTTCTCAGCCCGCAGCTCCTCGACCTCTTCGGCCCGTTCGGCCATGGAGGCCTCGTGTTCCTCACGGTCCAGACCACGAGCGGCCTCCACGGACCGCAGCTGGATCTCTATGGCCGCCACTTGCTGTTGTCGTTCCTGCAACAGCTTGACGGCCACCGCCTCACGGGCACGGAAGCCGTCGACCTCCTGTTCCGCTTCCTCCAACAGGTGTTGCAGCTCCTGCACCCTGTGCGTGGCCTGCCCGGACGGCACCGCACGCCGATGCACCCGGCGCAGATGAGTCACCACCTCCTGGGCTGTCGGATCGCCCAGGCGGCGAGCCGCGATGTTCAGCAGCTTCGCGACGAACTCCCACGGTGGAACGCTCCTGCCGCTCAGATAGCGCGAGACCGCGCTCGGCTCGTAACCGCACTGACCGGCGCACCGGCGAAGCGAAACACCCAGCCCCGCGTACACGGTGCGCAGTTCCTCCGCCAGCAGTCTGGCTTCGGGTGGGACGTCATCACCGATCGGCTTCAGACGGCCTAAAGCCCCCTCGTTCACATGCTCCAGCTCAGCCATTTCCCCTCCACAGCTGTTGTTGCAAGAAGTCAACATGTTCGGCTTGCTGCAACGCCCCGCACCTGAGCGAGCCTTGCACAACCACCCCTCGACGGGATTCCACTAAGAGAGAAGCAGAGCCCGGACATGTGCCACAACGATGATGATCTCACCGACGCACCCGGCCCACGGCAAGAACAAGGAAACGAAGGAACAGCCCCCGGGCCGCAAGATCTTTCCATGTTTTCCCGGCTGTGGGATGGAGTGATCTTCGCCTGCATCCTGGCATTCGTGCTCGCCCTCGTACTGCACGGCACGGGTGCGGCAACCCTCGCCGCCGTCGGAGTTCTTGTGGGAGCCTGCGGACGGGTATGGCAATCCATGAACCGCCGCGCCGCCGACCCGCAGAGGCTCCGGCACTCCAAAGTCCACCTGAAGGTCGACAGGAACCGTGCGGCCGGCGAGTACCGGCGCGAAGACCGCACAGGCGGAACCTCGACCTGAGCGTCTGCCCCCGCAACCGCGGCGTGCGGGCGCGGACCCGGGGACGCGCGAGGGGCAGTGCGGCTCACAATGGGCAGGTGAGCCACCCCGAACTGTGCCCCCGCCCGCCGTCGCCGCTGCAAGAGGTCCGCGACGAGCGGTTCGCGGCGCGTGGTGTGCGGCTGGTGCTCAAGCGGGACGACCTCGTGCATCCCGAGCTGCCCGGGAACAAGTGGCGCAAGCTCGCGCCGAATCTGCGGGCGGCCGTGGCCGAGGGGCGGGGCTGCCTGGTCACCTTCGGCGGGGCGTACTCGAACCACCTGCGGGCCACCGCCGCCGCCGGGCGGCTGCTCGGGCTGCGGACCGTCGGCGTCGTGCGCGGGGACGAGCTGGCCGGGCGGCCGCTCAACGATTCGCTCGCCCGGTGCGCGGCCGACGGGATGCGGCTGCACTTCGTGTCCCGGTCGGAGTACCGCCGCAAGGCCGAGCCGGAGGTGCTGGCCCGGCTGCTGAGCGGGGCCGGGGCGGAGGGCGCGTACGTGGTCCCCGAGGGCGGCAGCAACGCCCTCGCCCTGCACGGCTGCGCCGAGCTCGGCCGCGAGCTGCGGGGCGCGGCCGATGTGGTGGCGGTGGCCTGCGGGACCGGCGGGACCCTGGCGGGCCTGGCGGCCGGGCTGGGCCCCGGGCAGCGGGCGCTCGGCGTACCGGTCCTGGCGGGCGGTTTCCTGGCCGCGGAGATACGTTCCCTCCAGCTCGCCGCCTTCGGGGGCCCGGCCGGGGACTGGGCCCTGGCCGAGGACTTCCACCACGGCGGCTATGCCCGCGTCCCGGCCGCCCTCGACGCCTTCGCCACCGACTTCGAGGACCGTCACGGCCTCCCGGTCGAGCGGATCTACGTCGCCAAGCTGCTGTGGGCGCTGACCGACCTCACCGCGTCCGGGGCCTTCCCGCGCGGCGCCACCCTGGCCGCGGTCGTCACGGGCCGGCCGTGAGCCGCCGCGAAGCCGATGCCGACGCCACCGCGGGTCCGGTCCCCCGCAGCCGTGCCGCGCCCAGGCCGCCGCTGCGCGGAGCTGGTCCCCGCCCCGCCCTTTCTCCGTATCTCCCCCAGCTACCGCTGGGAGGTGCCCCCAGGGGCTCCGCCCCGGACCCCGGTCCTCAAACGCCGGACGGGCTGGATTTTCAGCCTCGCCGGCGTTTGAGGCGCGGGATCTGGGGCGGAGCCCCAGTTCGGGAAGGGACGGGGTGGGGGAAAGCCCCCCGCGCAGCGGTGCCCCGCGCCGCCCGGCCACCCGCCGAACCCCCGGCAGGGACCGGCTCAGGACTCCTCGCGGTAGGCCGCCGCCTCCTCCAGGTCCAGCCGCCGCAGCAAGGCCCGCAGCATCTCGTCGTCGATCCGCCGCTGGTCCCGCAGCGCGACGAAGACCTCCCGCTCGGCCTCGATCATCTCCCGCGCGAGACGCCGGTAGACGTCGTCCGCCGACTCCCCCGTCACCGGGTTGACCTCGCCCAGCCGTTCCCACACCGCGTTGCGCCGCCGCTCCAGCACCGTCCGCAGCCGGTCCGCCAGCGGCGGTGGCAGGGTGCTGTTCTCCGGTTCGTCCAGCAGTTCCGCCAGCCGTTCCTCCGCCGCCCGCGAGGCCTCGCTCTGCGCCTGTGCCTCCGCCAGCGTCTCGGCCTGCACGTCCTTCGGCGGCAGCTTCAGCGCCCTGATCAGCGGCGGCAGCGTCAACCCCTGCACCACCAGGGTCCCGATGACCGTGGTGAAGGTCAGGAAGAGGATCAGGTTCCGGTGCGGCACGTCCATCGGCACGGAGAAGGCGATGGCCAGCGAGACCACGCCCCGCATCCCGGCCCACCCGACGATCACCGGGGCCTTCCAGTCGGTGTCCGGCTCCCGCGTCCGGATCCGCTCCGACGCCCAGCGCGGCAGGAAGGTCGCCGGGAACACCCACAGGAACCGGGCCACCACCACCGCGAGGAACACGGCGACCGCGTACCAGGCCGCGTGCAGGCCCTCGTACTCCCCCAGCCCCTTCAGGACCACCGGCAGCTGGAGTCCGATCAGCGCGAAGACCACCGACTCCAGCACGAAGGAGACCATCTTCCACACCGCCTCCTCCTGGAGGCGGGTAGCGAAGTCGACCTGCCAGTTCCGGTGCCCGAGGTACAGCGCGACGACGACCACCGCCAGCACTCCGGAGGCGTGCACCCGCTCGGCCGCCGCGTACGCCACGAAGGGGATCAGCAGCGAGAGGGTGTTCTGGAGGAGGGGTTCCCTCATCCGCTTGCGGAGCTGGTGGATCGGCACCATGAGCAGCAGGCCCACGCCGATCCCGCCCACCGAGGCCAGCAGGAACTCCGCGATCCCGCCCGCCCAGCCGGCGCTCACCCCGATCGCCGCCGCCAGCGCCACCTTGTACGCGGTGATCGCGGTGGCGTCGTTCACCAGGGACTCGCCCTGGAGGATGGTCGTCATCCGGTTCGGCAGCCCGAGCTTGCGGGCGATGGCGGTCGCGGCGACCGCGTCGGGCGGGGCGATCACCGCGCCCAGGACCAGCGCCACCGGCACCGTCAGCCCCGGCACCACCAGGTACGCCGCGTATCCGACGGCGAGCGTCGCGAAGAGCACGTAGCCCACCGACAGCATCGCGATCGGCCGGATGTTCGCGCGCAGGTCCAGGTACGAGCTGTCCACGGCGGCCGTGTGCAGCAGCGGCGGAAGCAGCAGCGGCAGCACGATGTGCGGGTCGAGGGTGTACGCGGGCACGCCCGGGACGTACGCGGCCATCAGCCCGGCGGCGACCAGCAGCAGCGGCGCGGGCACCGGCGTCCGGCGCGCCAGCCCGGCGACGACCGCGCTGCCCGCGACCAGCGCCACCAGCGGCAATACCTCCATCGAAGATCCATCCTCAGTCGTCACGCGCCCGCACCCTGGTCGTACGCTGGCCATCATGAGCGAGTGCACCCACGTTGCCGAACTGCCGCGCCCCGAGCCCGTCCCGTCTGCGCTGACCTGCCCCGAATGTCTGGCGCTCGGCAGCCACCCCGTGCAACTGCGGATGTGCCTGGGGTGCGGGCACGTGGCCTGCTGCGATTCCTCGCCCCACCGGCACGCCACCGCGCACCATCAGGAGACCGGGCATCCGGTGATGCGGAGCTTCGAACCGGGCGAGACCTGGCGCTGGTGTTTTGTCGACGGTTCGATCGTCTGAGGCGGGGTAGGTCAACCCTCCGCCGGTTCCCCCGATTTGGGCCCCGCAGACCCCTAGCCACTGTGCGTACCCATGGGCTTACCATCAGTCACCGGGTAGAGGCATGACTGGCCGGGCGCTCCAAGCGGGTGCCACGAGGGGTGCCGCGACACGATCGCCCGGATCGCGATAGCGTCACCGGCGAACAGAGCTCGTACCACCTTGGAGGTGAGGGTGTCCCAGATCGCAGGCGAGCCCGGGACTCAGGACTTCGTGGAAGTCCGGCTGCCCGCTGCGGGTGCCTACCTGTCGGTGCTGCGGACGGCTACGGCCGGCCTCGCAGCACGCTTGGACTTCACCCTCGACGAGATCGAGGACCTCCGCATCGCGGTGGACGAGGCCTGCGCGATCCTGCTCCAGCAGGCCGTGCCGGGCTCCGTCCTCAGCTGCGTCTTCCGGCTGATCGAGGATTCGCTGGAGGTGACCGTCTCGGCACCGACCACGGACGGGCGCGCGCCGGAGCGTGACACGTTCGCGTGGACGGTCCTGTCGGCGCTGGCCGGCAAGGTCGAGGCCACGGTCGAGGAGAACAAGACAGTGAGCATCAGCCTCTACAAACAGCGCGGCGCGGGACCAGGCCCGGCGTGAGCGGCGGGGAGATCCCGGTGCGGGGCGGGGATCGGCCCCGGGTACGGCACGAGGTCGACGGCGGCATCCCGGAGCAGCAGCACGCCCGGCCGCACCCGGCGGACGCGGATGCGGAAGACGGCTTTTTGGACTCGGCGGAGCGACGGGCGGGCCCTATGAGCGAGAACCAGCACGACCAACCACAGCCACCGGAGGCCGCGGCGCCGGCCCCGGCGGTGCCTGCGGTGCCGGTGTTCCCTGTGACACCGGCGCTGCCGGATCCGCGCGACCGCAGTGGTGCGCGGGCCCTGTTCATCGAGCTGCGGGCGCTGCCCGACGGGTCGGTGGAGAAGGCGGAGCTGCGCAACCGGCTCGTACGGATGCACCTGCCGCTGGTCGAACACCTGGCGCGGCGCTTCCGCAATCGGGGTGAGCCGCTGGACGACCTGACCCAGGTCGCGACCATCGGCCTCATCAAATCGGTGGACCGCTTCGACCCCGACCGCGGGGTCGAGTTCTCCACCTACGCCACGCCCACGGTGGTCGGCGAGATCAAGCGCCACTTCCGTGACAAGGGCTGGGCGGTCCGGGTGCCCCGGCGCCTGCAGGAGCTGCGGCTCTCGCTGACGACGGCCACGGCGGAGCTGTCCCAGCAGCACGGCCGCTCCCCCACGGTGCACGAACTGGCCGAACGGCTGGGGATCTCCGAGGAGGAGGTGCTGGAGGGGCTGGAATCGGCCAATGCCTACAGCACGCTGTCGCTGGACGTCCCGGACACCGACGACGAGTCGCCGGCGGTCGCGGACACCCTGGGCGCGGAGGACGAGGCCCTGGAGGGCGTCGAGTACCGCGAGTCCCTCAAGCCGCTATTGGAGGGACTGCCGCCGCGGGAGAAGCGGATCCTGCTGCTTCGCTTCTTCGGCAACATGACCCAGTCGCAGATCGCGCAGGAGGTCGGCATCTCCCAGATGCACGTCTCCCGCCTGCTGGCCCGCACGCTGGCCCAGCTCCGCGAGAAGCTCCTGGTGGAGGAGTAGGAGCGGTGAAGGGCCTGTCTTTCTGATCCGGCCTGATCCGAAAGACAGGCTCTAGTGGGCCTGCTCGCCGGGCCCGATACCGAGAGCCTCGGTCGCCGTCGGGTTCACCAGGAGCGCTACGACGGCCACCGCGGCCAGGGCCAGGGCCACGGCGGCGGCGATCATCGCGCCGCCCGTGCTGTAGAGGGTCCAGGCCACCGGCAGCGCCATCAGCTGGGTGATCAGCGCCGGGCCGCGGCTCCAGCGGCGGCCCAGGCGCAGCCCGCGGGCCGCGATCAGCGGCAGCGCGGCGAGCGCGAGCAGGGTGATCCCGCCGGTCTCGGCCTGCTGCGGGGAGTCGGGGTCGCCCGCGATGCCCACGAGGAGCATGTAGATCCCGAGGCTGGCCAGTGCCAGCCCTTCGAGGGCGGTGAGCGCGGCGGCGCCGGTCAGCCGGCCGGGCAGCGCGGCGCGCTCGGCGGCGGGCGGGGCGGCGGCGGATGCGGCGGGGGTGGAGGCCTTCGCGGGCTGCTTCTTACTCACTCCAGCAGGGTAGCGGCGCAGCCCCGGACCCCGGAGGGGACGGGCAGTAGGGTCGACATTTGAAGGGGTGGGTAGTCTGGCGCTCATGCGTGCACTTCTCGTGGCCAACCCAGCAGCGACGACCACCAGTGCGCGCACGCGCGACGTCCTGACCCATGCCCTGGCCAGCGAGATGAAGCTGGAGGCGGTGACCACCGAGTACCGCGGGCACGCACGGGACCTGGGGCGCAGGGCCGCGCACGAGGGGCTGGATCTCGTCGTCGCCCTGGGCGGCGACGGCACGGTCAACGAAGTGGTCAACGGGCTCCTGCACGACGGGCCCGATCCGGAGCGGCTGCCCCGGCTGGCGGTGGTCCCCGGCGGCTCCACCAATGTGTTCGCGCGGGCGCTCGGTCTGCCCAACGACGCGGTCGAGGCGACCGGCGCCCTGCTGGACGCGCTGCGCGAGCAGCGCGAGCGGACGGTGGGCCTGGGTCTGGCGGCCGGCACCCCGGGCACGGAGGACGAGTCGGTCCCGGCGCGCTGGTTCACCTTCTGCGCGGGCTTCGGCTTCGACGCGGGCGTGGTGGGCCGGGTCGAACAGCAGCGCGAACGCGGCAAGCGTTCGACGCACGCCCTGTATGTACGACAGCTCATGCGCCAGTTCTGGGAGGAACCGAACCGCCGGCACGGCACGGTCACGCTGGAGCGTCCGGGCGCGGATCCGGTGACGGATCTGGTGCTGTCGATAGTGTGCAACACCTCACCGTGGACGTATCTGGGCAATCGTCCGCTTTATGCCTCGCCGGAGGCGTCGTTCGATACCGCGCTTGACGTATTGGCGCTGGACCGTTTGTCAACTCCGGCCGTCGCCCGGTACGCGACACAGCTCCTGACCTCCACTCCTGAGCGGGGTCCGCACGGCAAGCACGCGGTGTCTCTACACGATCTGACCGACTTCACCTTGCATTCCAAGGTTCCGCTTCCGTTCCAGATGGACGGTGACCACCTCGGACTGCGGACCAGCGTTCGGTTCACAGGCGTACGCCGGGCACTGCGTGTGATTGTGTGAGTGGAAGGGCCAAAAGGCCTTTCACTCGAACGTTTACACGCCGGTCCACCCTCACGATGTAGGGCTGTGACCTAGTAGACACCGACGAATCAAAAAAAACTTTCCGGAAGGGGTTGTATCCCCGTCCGAGGTTTGCGAATCTCTTCATGGCGATCGGGACAGCCCGCAGAACCGGCACCCACACAGACCGCCAGAACCCCTCCACGAATCCTCGGACCGCACCAGGCGACTGGGCGTCGGCCCTTCCCTCGCGGGGGGATTCGTGAAAGCGTTCACATTCACAAGCAACGTGCATGTCACACAAGAGAGGTAGCAGCCATGGACTGGCGTCACAACGCCGTTTGTCGTGAGGAAGACCCCGAGCTGTTCTTCCCCATCGGCAACACCGGTCCTGCGCTGCTGCAGATCGAGGAAGCCAAGGCCGTCTGCCGCCGCTGCCCCGTCATGGAGCAGTGCCTGCAGTGGGCGCTCGAGTCCGGTCAGGACTCCGGCGTCTGGGGCGGTCTCAGCGAGGACGAGCGCCGCGCGATGAAGCGCCGCGCCGCTCGCAACCGGGCGCGCAACGCCACCGCCTGACAACGTCTTTCGAGCCTCGACGCGCAGCGCGTAGAACCCGTATAAGCGCTCAGCAACGTGCTCTTGAGCCCCGGACCGATCACCATTCGGTCCGGGGCTCAGTGCTGTCCGGGGCGACTCTTCGTCACACTGGGTGACGGGGTCGCCGCTCCTTCTACTTCTGCGGGCTGGACGGGATGTCGAGGACGACCTTGGTCCCGCGCGGCTCCGCCCGGACCATGTCGAACGTGCCGCCGAGCTCCCCCTCCACGAGGGTCCGTACGATCTGCAGCCCGAGATTGCCGGCCCGCTGAGGATCGAACCCCTCGGGCAGACCGCTGCCGTCGTCGAGCACGGTGATCAGCAGGCGGCCGTCGGTGCGGCCGGTTCCGGTGCGGGTCGCGGCCACCTCCACGGTGCCCCGCTCACCCTGGGTGAAGGCGTGTTCCAGGGCGTTCTGCAGGATCTCGGTCAGCACCATCGACAGCGGAGTGGCGACCTCCGCGTCCAGGATCCCGAAACGGCCGGTGCGCCGGCAGTCGACCTTGCCCGGCGAGATCTCCGAGACCATCGCGATCACCCGGTCGGCGATCTCGTCGAACTCGACCCGCTCGTCCAGGTTCTGAGACAGCGTCTCATGCACGATGGCGATCGAACCGACCCGGCGCACGGCCTCGTTGAGCGCCTCGCGGCCCTGTGGCGAATCCATTCGGCGGGACTGCAGCCGCAACAGCGCGGCCACGGTCTGGAGGTTGTTCTTCACCCGGTGGTGGATCTCCCGGATGGTCGCGTCCTTGGTGATCAATTCACGTTCGCGACGGCGCAGTTCCGTGACGTCGCGGCAGAGCACCAGGGAGCCGATCCGCGTCCCCTTGGGCTTCAGCGGGATGGCGCGCAGCTGGATCACCCCGCCGTTGCCATCGACCTCCGTCTCCCGGGGGGCCCAGCCGCTGGCGAGCTTGACCAGCGCCTCGTCCACCGGGCCGCGGGACGGGGCGAGTTCGGCGGTGGTGTTGCCCAGGTGCTGCCCGACCAGGTCGGAGGCGAGGCCGAGCCGGTGGTACGCGGAGAGCGCGTTCGGAGAGGCGTACGTGACCACGCCGTCGGCGTCGAGCCGGATCAGGCCGTCCCCGACGCGCGGGGAGGCGTCCATGTCGACCTGCTGGCCGGGGAACGGGAAGGAGCCCGCCGCGATCATCTGGGCCAGGTCGGAGGCGGACTGGAGGTAGGTCAGCTCCAGCCGGCTCGGTGTACGCACAGTGAGCAGGTTGGTGTTGCGGGCGATCACGCCCAGTACCCGCCCCTCGCGGCGGACGGGGATCGACTCGACGCGGACCGGCACTTCCTCGCGCCATTCCGGGTCGCCCTCGCGCACGATCCGGCCCTCGTCGAGCGCGGCGTCCAGCAGCGGACGGCGGCCGCGCGGCACCAGGTGGCCGACCATGTCGTCCTGGTACGAGGTCGGACCGGTGTTCGGACGCATCTGCGCGACGGAGACGTACCGGGTCCCGTCGAGGGTGGGGACCCACAGCACGAGGTCGGCGAAGGACAGGTCGGAGAGCAGCTGCCACTCCGAGACCAGCAGGTGGAGCCACTCCAGGTCGGTTTCACCGAGAGCGGTGTGCTGGCGTACGAGGTCGTTCATGGAGGGCACGTGGCGAGCGTACCCCGGGTACACCTCATGACTTTCCCCACGACTGTACTCAGGAGTATCCAGGAGGGGCGCGTTCCGCGTACTGTTGGAGGAAGTGACGGGTTTCCAGGCCCTGTCATTGGATGGACAGAACAGAATGGTCTAGTCCACAATTGCGTTACAGCTTCCGCCCTCCCCGCACAGGAGGACGGATCGAGGTAAGCCGCGCGCTCTGCCCTGACCGCGCAGGCACCTCCCACCGGCCGTCGGGAACCGCACACCTGTCGGCCGTAAGTACTCCGGGCTACGGTGCCGGACGGGTTGAGGGTCCCGTCCTGCACCGTGGCCCAGAGGAAATATCGGGGCGGAAACATCGGGGCGGATCAGCCGGGCGCGATGCCCGGGCCGCGGCCCGCCGGTCGCACTACTCCGCCGGCCAGGCCCGCAGGGCCAGTGCCGCCACCGCCTCCAGCTCTTCCCGGCTCGCCCCGTCGCGCGACTGCTGGGACATCCCCTGAAGCACGGCTCCGGCATACCGGGCCAGCGCCCGCGCGTCCGTGTCCGCGGGCAGCACGCCGGTGGCCACGTCGGCCCGGATCCGGCTCTCGAACAGCTCCAGGTTCGCGTTGCGCCGTTCGCGCAGTGCCTGCGCCACCTCGTCGGCGGTGGTGTTGATGGCCGCGCTTATCACCAGGCAGCCCGGCGGGTGGGCCGGGTCGGTGTAGATCTCGGCCGCCTCGCGCAGGATGCGGTCCAAGGCTGCCCGGGCGGTGGGCTCCTCGGCGAAGGCCACGCTCGCGAAGTCCCCGTACCGGCCGCCGTACACCGCCACGACCTCGCCGAAGAGCTTGCGCTTGTCCCCGAAGGCCGCGTAGAGGCTGGGCGCGCTGATCCCGATCGAGGCGGTCAGGTCGGAGATGGACGTCGCCTCGTAACCGCGCTCCCAGAAGGCGGTCATCGCCTTGTCGAGGGCGGCGTCACGGTCGAAGGAGCGGGGTCTGCCGCGCTGTCCGGTCACCATGCGCAGATTCTATAGCGGCCGCTAGGGAATCTGATACGGTCCTTTCTGTAGCGACCACTAGTGATTGCGAAGGGGGGCGCGTCATGGGCGTGCTCAAGGGGAAGACGGCACTGGTCACGGGCGGCAGCCGGGGCATCGGACGAGCCGTGGCGGAGCGGCTGGCGCGGGACGGTGCGCTGGTCGCGGTGCACTACGGACGCAACGAGGCGGCGGCGAAGGAGACCGTGGCCGCGATCGAGGCGGCCGGCGGGCGGGCCTTCGCCATCGGGGCCGAGCTCGGGGTCCCCGGCGACGCACAGGCGCTCTGGGCGGCGTACGAGGCCCATCCCGCGCACACCGAGGGCGTGGACATCCTGGTCAACAACGCGGGGGCGGCGGTCTTCGCCGGCATCGCGGAGACCGACGAGGAGACGTACGACCGGGCGCACGCCCTCAACGCCAAGGCGCCGTTCTTCGTGATCAAGCACGGCCTGGCGCGGCTACGGGACGGGGGCAGGATCGTGAACGTGACCGGCACCCCGGAGATCGCCCTGCCCGCGATCCTGGCGACGGTCATGGCCAAGGGCGCGGCGAACGCGCTGACCCGCTCGCTGGCCGCGGAACTGGCTCCGCGCGGGATCACCGTGAACTCGGTGGGCCCGGGCATCACCGAGACGGACCTGAACGCGGCCCTGCTCGGGGACCCCGGGACCCGGGCCCACCTGGCCGCCCGGTCCGTCTTCCACCGGGTGGGCACGGCGGAGGAGGTCGCGGACGTGGTGGCCTTCCTGGCCTCGGCGGACTCCCGCTGGGTCACGGGCCAGCACCTGGACGCGACGGGCGGCCTCCAGCTGGCGCTGATCTAGGGCGACGCCGCCTAGGGCCGGTCGGCGGGAATGCCACTGGGGACGGTCGGGAGCATGACGCCCCTCGAGACGATCTCTTCGTCGCCGGCCATCGCGATGGCGATGGGGTCGGGGAGTTCATAGGGCTCCGCGGCTTCGAGGTCGACCTCGTAGCCGAGGTCACCCAGGCTCGCCACCGTCAGCCGGCTCAGCGGGTTGCCGACGCCCCCGATGTTCGGCGACATCAGCTCGTTGCCGAAGACCCGCTCCCGCCAGTGACCGCCCGCACTTCCCGGGCCGCCGACATTCGCGACCGGTACGGGGACGGGCTGCCCGGCCCCGATGAGTGCGCCGAACTCCTTCATGGCACCGGCGCCGACGAAGGTGGGGTTGGGGCCGGGGAAGTCCTTCAGCAGACCGAAGATGCTCCAGATGGTCCCAATGCCCAGCACATGGCCCATCTCGTGCGTGATGACGTCGAGCAGGGTGCCCTCGTCCTCCATCTGACCCAGGTCGGCCGTGTCGAACCGCATGATGCCCTTGGCGGGGAGGCGCGCTCCGGTGGCCGCCGTCTCACGCCGGAAGCGGGTCGGACCCGCTTCCCCGAGGACGTTGAAGACGCCGTCCATCGGCACGCCCTCGGCATCGATCAAGAGGTCGTCGATGACGACTTCGCCACTGAAGTCGCGCAGGATCGCGGTTTCCAGGTCGCCCACGATGACCCGCGCCCAGCGTTCGGCGGCCTCGGCGAAGACGTCCCTCTGGTTGGGCGTCAGCCCTCCGATGAACCGCACCTCGATCGAGAACGGGGAAGTGGTCGCTGCCAGCAGCTCAGCGCGACCGGAATCCGCGACGGCCCTGTAGGTCTCGAAGGCGTAGGGGGTGTGCCTGCCCATGACTACCACTCCAATCGCACATACCATGATTTACCTACACAAACCACCGTAAAGGACAATAGAGTTGTAGACAGGGCAACCAAAAGGTTGAAGGTTCTCCCGACCGCGAGACCCCTGCCGGGGGCGGCAGGCTCTGCTAGATTGGTCTATACCACACCACCACTCCAGATCGGCAGGCCCCGCGTGGAAGTTGTCATCGTCCCGGACGCCAAGGCAGGCGGCGAGCTCATCGCGGAGGCCATGGCCGCCCTGGTGCGCCGCAAGCCCGACGCCCTGCTCGGTGTGGCGACCGGCTCTACCCCGCTGCCCATCTACGAGGCCCTCGCCGCCAAGGTCACGGCCGGCCGGGTCGACGTATCCAAGGCCCGCATCTGCCAGCTCGACGAGTACGTCGGCCTGCCGGCCGGGCACCCCGAGTCCTACCGCGCCGTCGTGCTCCGCGAGGTCGTCGAGCCCCTCGGCCTGTCGGAGGCCTCCTTCATGGGCCCCGACGGCTCGGCCGAGGACATCGTCGGCGCGTGCGAGGCCTACGACCGGGCCCTGGCGGAGGCCGGCGGCGTCGACCTCCAGCTGCTGGGGATCGGCACGGACGGTCACATCGGCTTCAACGAGCCCTGCTCCTCGCTGGCCTCCCGCACCCGCATCAAGACGCTGACGGAGCAGACCCGCGTGGACAACGCGCGCTTCTTCGACAACGACATAGACCAGGTGCCGCACCACGTCATCACCCAGGGCATCGGCACCATCCTCGACGCCCGCCACCTGGTGCTCCTGGCCACCGGCGAGGGCAAGGCCGAGGCCGTCGCACAGACGGTCGAGGGCCCGCTGTCGGCGCTGGTCCCGGCGTCGGCGCTGCAGCTGCACCGGCATGCGACGGTCGTCGTGGACGAGGCCGCCGCCTCCAAGCTGAAGCTGGCGGACTACTTCCGGCACACCTACGCCAACAAGCCGTCCTGGCAGGGGCTGTAGCCGTACCGCGTGAAGGCCGGGCTCCCGTCAGGGGGCCCGGCCTTCGTGTGTGCGGGGTGCGGGGTGCGGGGTGCGAAGCCGCTGCGCGGGCTCCCCGGGCGCTGCCCGGACCCGCGCCTCAAACGCCGGCGGGGCTATCTTTCAGCCTCGCCGGCGTTTGAGGCGCGGGGTCTGGGGCGGAGCCCCAGCAGTGGCGCTACGCCCCCGCGATGACCTCCGCCGCGGCGCGGCCGCATACGCGGGACGCGCCGTGCGTCGCGATGTACAGGGCTCCGCGCGGCTCCGCCCGGGGCAGGCCCATCTCGACCACCACCGTGTCGGGCCGGGCCGAGGTCAGGGCGTCCACGAGCTCGGTCATCCACGGATGCCGGTGCTCGTCGCGGACCACCGCGACCACCGTACGGTCCCCCGCCGCCGCCAGGATGTCCGCGGCCGTGGCGCCCTCCGGGTAGACGCCCGCCTCCGTGCCCGGGACCAGCGCGGCCAGTTCACCCGCCAGGCCCCACGGAGTCTCGTCCCCCACCGCGATGTTCGCGACCGGCGTCAGCGTGGCCACGTACGGCGCGGAGAGCGGGCTCGCCGCGCCGGTGACGCATACCGCCCGGCGGGCGGCCGTCAGCCCGATGCCGGACGCGCGGCTCCCCTCCGGCTGCGCGTCCGGCCGGGCCCGGTGGGTCCACGCGGCCAGCGCGCGCACCCGGTCGGCGGCGTCGGCGAGGCGCTCCTCGGGGAGCGTGCCCTCGCGTACGGCCGCGACCAGCGCGTCGCGCAGTCGCAGGACGGTGGCCTCGTCGGCGAGTCCGCCGCCGACGCAGATGGCGTCGGCGCCCGCCGCGATGGCCAGGACGGAGCCGCGCTCGATGCCGTACGTCCCGGCGATGGCGTTCATCTCCATGCCGTCGGTGACGATGAGGCCCTCGTAGCCGAGCTCCTTGCGCAGCAGGCCGGTCAGGATCTGCGTGCTGAGCGTGGCCGGGCGGGTCGGGTCGAGGGCGGGCACCAGGATGTGCGCGCTCATCACGGCCTTGGTGCCGGCCTCGATGGCGGCCTTGAACGGTACGAGTTCACGCGCGGCGAGGGTGTCCAGGTCCACGTCGATGCGCGGCAGTGCGTGGTGCGAGTCGACGTTGGTGTCGCCGTGGCCCGGGAAGTGCTTGGTGCAGGCGGCGACGCCGGCGGCCTGGAGGCCCTCGACGTAGGCGGCGGTGTGCCGGGCGGCGAGGCCGGTGTCGGCGCCGAAGGACCGTACGCCGATCACCGGGTTGTCCGGGTTGGAGTTGACGTCCGCGGAGGGGGCCCAGTTGAGGTTGACCCCGCATTCGGCGAGGCGTCGGCCCAGCTCGCGGGCCACGTCCCGGGTGAGGTCGGTGTCGTCGACGGCGCCGAGGGCGAGGTTGCCGGGGAAGGACGAGCCGCCCCGTACCTCCAGGCGGGTGACGTCGCCGCCCTCCTCGTCGATGGCGACCAGGACGTCGTCCCGCTCGGTACGCAGCTGCGCGGTCAGCGCGGCGAGCTGCTCGGGCGAGGCGATGTTGCGGCCGAACAGGCCGACGGCGGTGAGCCCTTCGGCGACCTGGCGCAGCAGCCAGGCGGGGGCGGTGGTGCCCTCGAAGCCGGGCTGGAGGACCGCGAGGGCGTCTCGGGTGACGGCGTCGTTCGAATCGGACGCACTGACCCGGTGCGCGAGGACAGTCATGACGGCGTCATCCCTTCACGGCGCCGGCGGTGAGGCCCGCGGCCATCTTGCGCTGGACGATCAGGAAGAGGACCACGATGGGCAGCGCCATCATGGTGGAGCCCGCCATCATCGGGGCGAACTCGGTGCCGTTCTTGGTGGTGAAGTTGCCGAGCCACACGGTGGCCGTCTGGTTCTGCTGGCTCATGAGCATCAGCGCGTAGAGGTACTCGTTCCACGCCTGGATGAAGCCGTAGACGGAGGTGGCGACCATGCCGGGGGCGAGCAGCGGGAAGACCACCCGCATGAAGGCGCCGGTCGGCGTGCAGCCGTCGACCATGGCCGCCTCCTCCAGCTCCTTCGGGATGTTGACGATGAAGCCGCGCAGCGTCCACACCGTGAAGGGGAGGATGAAGGTCAGGTACGTGATGATCAGGCCGGTGAGCTTGTCGTACTGGCCGAGGTCGTTCAGCAGCAGGAAGACCGGGATGATCATCGCGACCAGCGGGATCATCTGGACGGCGAGGATGCCGACGATCACGATCTTGCGGCCGCGGAAGGCGAACCGGGAGATGGCCAGGGCGGCCAGCATGCCGACGACGATGCCGATGGTGACCACGACGAGCGAGACGATCAGGCTGCGGCCGACGGGACCCCAGAAGTCGGAGATCTCCAGCGCGCGCTTGAAGTTGTCCAGCGTGAAGGTGGTCGGGAAGAAGTGCGGGTTCGGGTCGATCGCGTCCTTGGCCGGCTTGAAGGCCGTGTTGAGCATCCAGTAGACCGGGAAGCCCGCGATGACGAAGACCAGCAGTCCGACGAGGTTCCAGCCGAGCTTGGACTTCTTCCGCTGCTTCAGGCGTGCGGGGCGCGGGGCCGCGGTGGATGTGGTCGACGTGGTGGTGACGGTCATTCCACCTCTCCGATCTTGAGCATCTGACGCATGTAGACGGCGACCACTCCGAGCAGCAGCAGGACGGTCACCAGGGCGATGGCGGAGCCGCCCGAGTAGTCGTTGACCACGAAGGCCTGCTGGTACGAGTAGGTGGTGAGCAGCTGGAACTCGGCCTCGGGGTTGCCGTTGCGCATCACGAAGACCTGGGGGAAGACACCCATGTCCCAGATCACCGAGAGGGTCGTCAGCATGACGATGATCGGCTTGAGGATGGGGAGGGTCACGTGGCGGAACACGCCCCACGCGCCGGCGCCGTCGAGGCGGGCGGCCTCCTCCAGCTCCTTGGGCACCTGTGTCAGGCCCGCGCTGAGGGTGATGACGACGAAGGGGACCGCGCCCCAGACCACCAGGAGCATGATCACCGCGAGGCCCTGGGGGCCGCTGGCGAACCAGTTGTGGCCGATCATGTCGACGCCGGGGAGCTTGCTCATCAGGTAGTTGAGGACGCCGTAGTCGGCGTCGAAGAGCCACTTGAAGACGGCGGTGGCGACGATGATGGGCATGCCCCAGCTCGCGACGAGGGCGATGCTGATGAGCGCCTTGACCCAGCCGGAGACCTTCTGCAGCAGCAGCGCGACGAGCATGCCGATGACCATGGTCAGGATGACCGCGCCGACCGCGAAGATCACGGTGCGCAGGACGACGGACCAGAACACGCCGTCGCCGAGGATCTTTGTGAAGTTGTCGACGCCGACGAACTCGGCGTCCTTGAATCCCCAGAGTTCGGACTTGCCGAACTTCTGGAAGGAGAGGGACACCAGTCTGAAGAGCGGGTACCCCATGACGAGGATGATGACGAGCAGGCACGGGGCCAGCAGCAGCCAGGGAGTGGCGCCCGGGCCCTTGCGGACGGGCTGACCCGGCGAGCCTGTCTTCCCCGTCTTCCCCGTCTTCGCTCCGGGAGAAGTCTTCTGCTTCGCCGGCGGCAGGTCGGCGGTGGTTGTCTGTGCGGCACTCATCGCGCGCTCCTCGGGTGTCCCTCTCTTGACGGGCAGCAGGGCCCCGCCCAGGCCCTGTCCGGGCGGGGGGCGGGGCCCTGCTGACTACAGGTCACTTGGTGTTGATGACCTTGTCGATCTCGGCGTCGGCGGCCTTGGCCGCGTCCTCGACCGACTTGTTGCCGGTGCCGATGTCGCGGAGCATCGTCTGGAGGACCTTGGCCTTCTCGATCTGGCCCCAGCCGGACGCGGTCGGGACGAACCAGGAGGACTCGGCCGCGGTGGCGGCGACCTGGGTCTTCGGGTCGGCCTTCAGCGGGCCGAGGTCCGTCTTGTTGTTGGGCAGGTTGCCCTTGGCGATCAGGCCCTTCTGGCCCTGGGCGCCGGTGAAGACGTTGATCCACTCGGCCGCGACGTCCTTGGCCTTGGACTTGGCCGGGATGGCCAGGTCCGAACCGCCGAGGAAGACCGGCAGGTTCTTGCCGTTCGGGCCGGGCTGGACGAAGTTCTCGAGCTTGTCCTTGAGCCCGCCGACCTTGTCGCTCTCCGGGGCGGCCGCGGTGGCGCCCTCCCAGCCGGCGGCGAAGATCGCGGCGGAGTTGCCCTGGCCGAAGACGACAGGGCGGTCGGCCTCGTCCTTGGTCTTGTCCGCGTGCATGTACTTGTCGAGGAGCTCCTTGTACTGCTTCAGCCCCTTCAGCGACTCGGGGGAGGACAGGCTGCCCTTCCACTTGTCGCCGTCCTTCTTGGCTATGGCGCCGCCGGCGTCGTAGACGTAGGACATCGCGGCGTACCAGTCCGGGGAGGGCTGGTAGAGCGCGCTGAACTTGTCGCCCTTGGCGGCCTGGATCTTGTCCAGGGCGGCGGTGTAATCGGCCCACGTCTTCGGGGCGGCGGTGACGCCCACCTCGGCGGCGATGTCCTTGCGCCAGGTGCCCACACGGCCACCGGCGTAGTAGGGGACGCCGTAGGTCTTGCCGTCGTAGGTGACGGACTGCTTGAGGGCGTCCAGCCAGGCGCCGGAGTTCTCGAACTTCGACGGATCGACGTCGGAGAAGGCGCCGGTCGACATGTAGCCGATCATCTCGGAGTTGCCCATCTCGACAACGTCCGGGGCCTTGTCCGTGGCCAGCACGGCGTCCAGCTTGGCGTTCTTGTCCGGCCAGCCGTAGTACTCGTGCTTGATCGTGAGGCCCGGGTGCTTCGCGACGATCGCGTCGTCGGCCGCCTTCACCAGCTCCGGCCAGTTGTTCTGGGCGTCGACCGTCAGCCAGACGGTGAGCTCCTTGGCGCCGGAGGCCTTGTCGCCCCCCTTGCTGTCGGAATCACCGCATGCCGCGAGGCCGATAACCATGCCCGCGACTCCAACCGCCGCGATGAGCTTGCGCTTCACGCCACCCTCCTCAGGGATGCCTGCCTGCACTTCCCTTGGCCGCCGCGGTGACATACGCGAAGTCCTGCACGTGGGGCCGGGATCTGATCCATATTGGTGTAGACCAGTAGCTGGAGCTTGGCCTAGACCTTTAGGGGTGTCAAGGGTCTAATGAGCGGGTGCTCGGTCCGTTATCGGACCGACACCTGGGGAGAGAGAAGGCCTGTCCCCCCACACGTGTCACGATGTGACCGCACATATCGGAGGAGCCGGTGACGGCAGCGAAACTGGAGTCGGGAAGGCGGGCGGCGATGGCCACCGAAGGGGCGATCACGGAGCCGGAAGGCGGGGCGGCCACCCGCACGGCGCGTGTACCCAAGTACTACCGACTCAAGCGGCACTTGCTCGACATGACCGAGACACTGCCGCCCGGCACCCCGGTGCCGCCGGAGCGCACGCTCGCGGCCGAATTCGACACCTCGCGGACCACCGTCCGCCAGGCCCTCCAGGAACTGGTCGTAGAGGGACGACTGGAGCGAATCCAGGGCAAAGGCACCTTCGTCGCCAAGCCCAAGGTCTCCCAGGCGCTCCAACTCACCTCGTACACGGAGGACATGCGGGCCCAGGGGCTGGAACCGACCTCCCAGCTCCTCGACATCGGCTACGTGACGGCCGACGACACCCTCGCCGGACTGCTCAAGATCACCACCGGTGGCCGGGTGCTGCGCATCGAGCGGCTGCGGCTGGCCAGCGGCGAGCCGATGGCCATCGAGACCACCCACCTCTCGGCCAAGCGCTTCCCGGCGCTGCGCCGTTCGCTCGCCAAGTACACCTCCCTCTACACGGCCCTCGCCGAGGTGTACGACGTCCACCTGGCCGAGGCCGAGGAGACGATCGAGACCTCACTGGCCACCCCGCGCGAGGCCGGCCTGCTCGGCACCGACGTCGGACTGCCGATGCTGATGCTCTCCCGGCACTCCCTGGACGCCGACGGGGAACCGGTGGAGTGGGTGCGGTCGGTGTACCGCGGCGACCGGTACAAGTTCGTCGCCAGGCTCAAGCGCCCCGCCGTCTGACGCCGGGCCGTCCGACACCGGGCCCGCCCGACACCCGGCCGCCCGACACCCGGCCGCCCGACACCCGGCCACGACGCACGCACGGCCCCGCCCCACCGGAATCTTCACAGACCGGAATACGGACGGGGCCTTACGTTCACCGGGCAATTCCCCGTAGATTCCCTGCGCTTACGCAGATGATCGACGAGGGGACGAGGGTCATGCCTGAACCGGAAGCAACAGGGACAGAACGGGACGCGGCGAGTCCGGGCACCACGACGGGCTCGCCTTCCCCGAAGTCCGTCGCCGCGTGGGTGCTCGTCGGACTCATCGGCGCCTTGGGCTGGGGCGTACTGGCGCTCTCGCGCGGCGAGGAGGTCTCCGCCGCCTGGCTGCTCGCCGCCGCCCTGGGCTCGTACGCGATCGCCTACCGCTTCTACGCGCGCTTCATCGCGCACCGCGTACTGAAGGTGGACAAGACGCGGGCCACTCCCGCCGAACGCCTCGACAACGGTGTCGACTTCCACCCGACCGACCGGCGGGTGCTCTTCGGCCACCACTTCGCCGCCGTCGCCGGCGCCGGCCCGCTCGTCGGCCCCGTGCTCGCCTCGCAGATGGGCTACCTGCCGGGCACCATCTGGATCGTCGCGGGCGTGATCTTCGCGGGCGCCGTGCAGGACATGGTCACGCTGTTCTTCTCCACCCGGCGCAACGGCCGCTCGCTCGGCCAGATGGCCCGCGACGAGATCGGCCCCGTCGGCGGAGCCGCCGCCCTGGTCGCCGTGTTCGCCATCATGATCATTCTGCTGGCGGTGCTGGCACTGGTCATCGTCAACGCCCTGGCGCACTCCCCCTGGGGTGTCTTCTCCATCGGCATGACCATCCCGATCGCCCTCTTCATGGGCTTCTACCTGCGCGTGCTGCGGCCGGGCCGGGTCACCGAGGTCTCCTCCATCGGCGTCGTGCTGCTGCTGATCGCCATCATCGCGGGCGGCTGGGTCGCGGAGTCCTCCTTCGCCGACACCTTCACCCTGGAGAAGGAGACGCTGGTCATCTGGATGGTCGCGTACGGCTTCGTCGCGTCGGTGCTGCCGGTGTGGATGCTGCTCGCGCCCCGCGACTACCTCTCCACCTTCATGAAGATCGGCACCATCGCGCTGCTCGCCCTGGGCGTGGTCATCGCGATGCCGACGCTGAAGATGCCCGCGGTCACGGACTTCGCCTCGCGGGGCGACGGCCCGGTCTTCGCCGGCTCGATGTTCCCCTTCGTCTTCATCACCATCGCCTGCGGAGCCCTGTCCGGCTTCCACTCGCTGGTCGCCTCCGGCACCACCCCGAAGATGATCCAGAAGGAGACCCAGGTCCGGGTCATCGGCTACGGCGCGATGCTGACCGAGTCCTTCGTCGCCGTCATGGCGATCATCGCGGCCTGCATCATCGAGCCGGGCCTGTTCTTCGCGGTCAACTCCCCCGGCGGCGTCGTCGGCGCCACCGTCGAGTCGGCCTCGCAGGCGGTGACGAACTTCGGCTTCGCCATCTCCCCCGAGGCGCTGACGCAGGCCGCGAAGGACGTGGAGGAGGCCAGCCTGCTGTCCCGTACGGGCGGTGCGCCGACCTTCGCACTCGGAATGTCGGAGATCTTCTCGTCGGTGATCGGCGGGGCCGGCATGAAGGCCTTCTGGTACCACTTCGCCATCATGTTCGAGGCACTGTTCATCCTCACCACGCTCGACGCGGGCACCCGGGTCGGCCGGTTCATGCTCCAGGACACCCTCGGCAACCTGCACAAGCCGTTCAAGGACGTCAGCTGGAAGCCGGGCGTCTGGCTGGCGAGCGCGCTCGTCGTGGGCGCCTGGGGCTACTTCCTGTGGGTCGGCATCAAGGACCCGCTGGGTGGCATCAACCAGCTGTTCCCGCTCTTCGGCATCGCGAACCAGCTGCTCGCAGCCGTCGCCCTGGCCGTCTGCACCACCCTGCTGGTGAAGTCCGGCCGGCTCAAGTGGGCGTGGGTGACGGCCGTTCCGCTGGCGTGGGACGTGGCCGTGACGCTCACCGCCAGCTACCAGAAGATCTTCTCCGACAACCCGAAGATCGGCTTCTTCGCCCAGCGCAGCACCTACCAGGACGGAATCGACGCCGGAAAGGTGCTCAAGCCCGCGAAGAACATGGACGAGATGCACACCGTGGTCACCAACGCCACGGTGGACGGGGTCCTGTCCGTGGTCTTCGCCCTGCTGATCATCATCGTGCTGCTGGACGCCGCCCGCACCTGCCTGAAGGCCGTCCGCAAGCCCGAGTCGGTCACCCTCGCCGAGGTCCCGTGGACGGAGTCGAAGATCATCGCCCCGGCCGGGCTGATCGCGACCGCCGAGGAGAAGGCGGAGCTCGCCGCGGCGGGCCTCGACTCGGGCGGCGGACGGCTCAAGGAGCCCGTGGCGTGAGCACCGTACGGGACGTGCTGGCCAGGGCCCGGTTCTACGTACGGGAGTTCTCCGGGGAGGCGGCGTACGACCGCTACGCGGCCCACGCCCGCTCCCACGACCCGGACGCGCCGGTCATGACCCGGCGCGCGTTCGAACGCGCCCGCACGGACGCGCGCGAGGCCGACCCCCGCGAGGGCTTCGGCTGCTGCTGAGCCACACCGCTGCCGCAAGGGCCGCCGCGTCTCCCCCGGGAAATGCGGCGGCCCTTCGCGTCAGCTGTTGCAGACTCGACGGCATGGACATCGTGATCAGGACAGCCACCCCGGACGACTACGAGGAACTGGGCGACATCACCGCGCAGGCGTACCTCGACGACGGACTCCTGGACGACAACACGGACGACTCCTACGAGCGGGCGCTGCGCGATGTCGCCGGCCGGGCGGCCGACGCCGAGGTACTGGTGGCCACGCTGGGCGGCGCCCTGCTCGGCGGGGTGACCTTCGCGCCGCCCGGCAGCCGCATGGCCGACATCGCCGGGCCGGACGAGGCCGAATTCCGGATGCTGACCGTTGCCCGCGCCGGGCGTGGCCGGGGCGCGGGCGAAGCCCTCGTGCGGGCCTGCATCGAGCGGGCCCGGGCCATCGAAGGAGTGAGTCGTCTGGTGCTCTCCACCCAGGCGCAGAGTCCCGCCGCGCACCGGATCTACGAGCGGCTGGGCTTCGTCCGGATCCCCGAGCGGGACTGGTCCCCCGTCCCCTCAGTGCCGCTGCTGGCCTACGCGTTGGAGCTGCGCGTACCACAGCAGTAGCAGTCCGACACAACATGTGGGGGGTCGCGCAACGGCAGCCCCCCACATGTATGCTCATGGCTGCTGTCGCCGCAGGGGAATCCGGTGTGAATCCGGAACTGTCCCGCAACGGTATGAAGTGTCCGCCTACCGGACACCAAGTCCGAGGACCTGCCGACAGCGCGCCCGGGTCGACCGAACCGGGTGCCGACACGTCCGGGCCTCGCGGTTGGGCCGGTGGACGCCATGCGGCACGTCGCGTTCCCGCGCGCCCGCATGCGCCCGCTCGCGCCCCGCTCCGCCGATGACCGGGCCGAGCGAGGGAGAGCTCCCGCCGTGACCATCGCGCCTTCCGCACCGCGCGCCGAGTCCACTTCTGGCGACAACACCGAGGGCCCGGGGGCCACGCTGCTGCGTACCCTCACCGAACTGACGGCGGACCTCCCCGACACCGACCCCGGCCGGGTCGCCGCCGCCGCACTGCGCGGCCGCAGCGCCGCCGCGGACGACGCCGAACTGCGCGGCCTGGCCACCGAGGCCGCCGCCGGCCTGATCTCCGAGGACCCGGCGTACTCCAAGCTCGCCGCCCGGCTGCTGACGCTGGCCGTCCGCGACGAGGCCGCCGGCCAGGGCTCCACCTCCTTCTCCGCCTCCGTCGCGGTCGGCCACCGCGAGGGGCTCATCGCCGACCGCACCGCGCAGTTCGTGACGACCCACGCGGCCCGCCTGGACGCGCTGGTCGAGCACACCCTCGCCGAGGGCGCCGACGACCGTTTCGGCTTCTTCGGTCTGCGCACCCTGCACAGCCGCTACCTGCTGCGCCACCCGATCACCCGCCAGGTCATCGAGACCCCGCAGTTCTTCATGCTGCGCGTGGCCTGTGGCCTCGCCGCGGACGAGTCGGTCCCTGCCGTCGAGGAAGTGGCCTCGCTGTACCGGCTGATGAGCCGCCTCGACTACCTGCCGTCCTCCCCCACGCTCTTCAACTCCGGCACCCGGCACCCGCAGATGTCCTCCTGCTACCTGCTGGACTCCCCGCTGGACGAGCTGGACTCGATCTACGACCGCTACCACCAGGTCGCGCGCCTGTCGAAGCACGCCGGCGGCATCGGCCTCTCGTACTCCCGCATCCGCGCCCGCGGTTCGCTGATCCGCGGCACCAACGGCCACTCCAACGGCATCGTGCCGTTCCTGAAGACCCTCGACGCCTCCGTCGCCGCCGTGAACCAGGGCGGCCGCCGCAAGGGCGCCGCCGCCGTCTACCTGGAGACCTGGCACGCGGACATCGAGGAGTTCCTGGAGCTCCGCGACAACACCGGTGAGGACCAGCGCCGTACGCACAACCTGAACCTCGCCCACTGGGTCCCGGACGAGTTCATGCGCCGCGTGAACGCCGACGCCGACTGGTCGCTGTTCTCCCCGGCCGACGTGCCCGAGCTGGTCGACCTGTGGGGCGACGCGTTCGACGCCGCCTACCGCAAGGCCGAGGCGGACGGCCTGGCCCGCAAGACCATGCCCGCCCGTGACCTGTACGGCCGGATGATGCGCACCCTCGCGCAGACCGGCCAGGGCTGGATGACCTTCAAGGACGCCTCCAACCGCACGGCGAACCAGACCGCCGAGCCGGGCACGGTCGTGCACTCCTCGAACCTGTGCACCGAGATCATCGAGGTCACCAACGACGGCGAGACGGCCGTCTGCAACCTCGGCTCGGTCAACCTGGGCGCGTTCGTCGTGGACGGCGAGATCGACTGGGAGCGGATCGACGAGACCGTCCGCACCGCCGTCACCTTCCTCGACCGCGTGGTGGACATCAACTTCTACCCGACCGAGCAGGCGGGCCGCTCCAACGCCCGCTGGCGCCCGGTCGGCCTGGGCGCCATGGGCCTCCAGGACGTCTTCTTCAAGCTGAAGCTGCCCTTCGACTCCCCCGAGGCGAAGGCCCTGTCCACCAAGCTCTCCGAGCGCATCATGCTGGCCGCGTACGAGGCCTCCTGCGACCTCGCCGAGCGCAGCGGCCCGCTGCCGGCCTGGGAGCAGACCCGCACCGCGCGCGGCGTCCTGCACCCGGACCACTACGACGTGGAGCTGAACTGGCCGGAGCGCTGGGACGCGCTGCGCGCCCGCGTCGCCGAGAGCGGCATGCGCAACTCCCTGCTCCTCGCCATCGCCCCGACGGCCACGATCGCCTCGATCGCCGGTGTGTACGAGTGCATCGAGCCGCAGGTCTCCAACCTCTTCAAGCGCGAGACGCTCAGCGGCGAGTTCCTCCAGGTCAACGGCTACCTGGTGGAGGAGCTGAAGCGGCTCGGCGTGTGGGACGCCCAGACCCGTGAGGCGCTGCGAGACTCCAGCGGCTCGGTCCAGGGCTTCGGCTGGATCCCGGCCGAGGTGCGCGAGCTGTACCGCACGGCGTGGGAGATCCCGCAGCGCGGTCTGATCGACATGGCGGCGGCCCGTACGCCGTTCCTCGACCAGTCGCAGTCGCTGAACCTGTTCCTGGAGACGCCCACCATCGGCAAGCTCAGCTCGATGTACGCGTACGCCTGGAAGCAGGGCCTGAAGACCACGTACTACCTGCGCTCGCGCCCCGCGACGAAGATCGCCCGCGCCGCGTCCGGCTCGGCCGTCCCGGCGGCCGCCACGCCGCTCCCGCAGGCCGTCGACGCCGACGCGCTGGCCTGCTCCCTTGAGAACCCCGAGTCTTGCGAGGCCTGCCAGTAATGAGCTCCAACGAGAAGAAGAACCTCCTGGACCCGGGCTTCGAGCTCACGCTCCGCCCCATGCGCTACCCGGACTTCTACGAGCGCTACCGGGACGCGATCAAGAACACGTGGACGGTGGAAGAGGTCGACCTCCACTCGGACGTCGCCGACCTCGCGAAGCTGACGCCGGCCGAGCAGCACATGATCGGCCGTCTGGTCGCGTTCTTCGCGACGGGCGACTCGATCGTCTCGAACAACCTGGTGCTGACGCTCTACAAGCACATCAACTCCCCGGAGGCGCGCCTGTACCTGTCGCGCCAGCTGTTCGAGGAGGCCGTGCACGTCCAGTTCTATCTGACGCTGCTCGACACCTACCTGCCCGACCCGGACGACCGCGCGGCCGCTTTCGACGCGGTCGAGGAGATCCCCTCCATCCGCGAGAAGGCGCAGTTCTGCTTCCGCTGGATGGACTCCGTCGAGAAGATCGACCGGCTGGAGACGCAGGCCGACCGCCGCCGCTTCCTGCTGAACCTGATCTGCTTCGCGGCGTGCATCGAGGGCCTGTTCTTCTACGGCGCCTTCGCGTACGTGTACTGGTTCCGCTCGCGCGGCCTGCTGCACGGCCTGGCGACGGGCACCAACTGGGTGTTCCGCGACGAGACCATGCACATGAACTTCGCCTTCGAGGTCGTGGACACGGTCCGCAAGGAGGAGCCGGAGCTCTTCGACGACGCCCTCCAGCAGCAGGTCACCGACATGCTGAAGGAGGCCGTGGAGGCCGAGCTGCAGTTCGGCCGCGACCTGTGCGGTGACGGCCTGCCGGGCATGAACACCGAGTCGATGCGCGAGTACCTGGAGTGCGTCGCGGACCAGCGCCTGGTCCGTCTCGGCTTCCCGCCGGTGTACGGCTCGCAGAACCCGTTCTCCTTCATGGAGCTGCAGGGCGTCCAGGAGCTGACGAACTTCTTCGAGCGCCGTCCGTCGGCCTACCAGGTCGCGGTCGAGGGCACGGTCGACCTGGACGAGGACTTCTAGTCCGGGCCACGGCGCGGAGCGTCTGCTGATCGCGGGCCCGGCGGGTGAGAGATCACCTGCCGGGCCTTCGTCTTTCACTTGCCGGACGCGTGGCGCAGGGCGATGCGGGCCGGACCCGGGCGGAGCTGCCGACGCGGATGCGGATGCGGATGCGGATGGCCGTACCGGATGAGCTGCTCGCGCTGCTGGGCGGCGCGCAGCTGCCGGTCGATCCGGCGGTCGCGGACGATGCCGTAGAGCGCCGGGCCGAGCAGGAGTGCGGCGACGGCGAGGACGGTGAGGTAGTTCAGGAAGCTGTTCATGAGTCCACTCTCGCCGGGGCGACCAACATCAAACAGTGGCAGGACTGTCATGAAGCAGCGAATTACTGCCACACTGGAGGCATGCTGACCAATGTGGCGGTGGCGCTCGTCGACGGAGTGGCGCCCTTCGAGTTCGGAATCTTCTGCGAGGTCTTCGGGATCGACCGCAGCGAGCAGGGCCTGCCGGTGTACGACTTCGCCGTGTGCGCGGCCGAGGAAGGGCCCCTGACCATGGCCGACGTCGGTTTCGCCGTCGCTCCCGCGCACGGCCTGGAGCGGCTGGAGGAGGCGGACCTGATCTGCCTGCCCGCCGACCGGCAGGCGCCCGTACGGGTGTACCCGGAGCCCTTCCTCGACGCCCTGCGGCGGGCCGTGGACCGGGGGGCGCGCGTGCTCAGTGTCTGCAGCGGCGCCTTCGTGCTCGGCGCGGCGGGGCTGCTGGACGGCCGGCACTGCACCACGCACTGGATGCACGCCCCGGCCCTGGCCCGGCGCTTCCCGCGGGCGCTGGTCGACCCGGACGTGCTCTACGTCGACGAGGGCCCGGTGATCACCTCGGCCGGCACCGCCTCGGGCATCGACGCCTGCCTGCACGTGGTGCGCCAGGAGCACGGCGCCGAGGTGGCCAACACCATCGCGCGGCGGATGGTCGTACCGCCCCACCGGGACGGCGGGCAGGCCCAGTACATCCAGCGGCCGCTGCCGCGCACGGCCTGCGACACGGTGGGCGAGGTGATCGCCTGGATGGCCCGCCACCTGGAGGACGAGATCACCGTCGAGCACCTGGCGGAGCGCGCGCACATGTCCCCGCGGACCTTCGCCCGCCGCTTCCTCCAGGAGACCGGCACCACCCCGTACCAGTGGGTGCTGCGCCAGCGGGTGCTGCTCGCCCAGGAGCTGCTGGAGTCCACCGACGACACGGTGGACGCGATCGCCGGCCGCTGCGGCTTCGGCAACGCGGCCGCCCTGCGCCACCACTTCCTGCGGACCCTGGGCACCACGCCGAATTCCTTCAGGCGCGCCTTCCGGGGCCCGCAGGCGGCGTAGGACCACGCGTTTCCGGGTTACGCGTCACTGCGCATTACTCCGCGCAACTACGCGTTGGGGACGGTCTCGTAGCGCGGGGTGCCCTCTTCCATCTGGCGCAGGGCGTCCTTGCGGTCCCGCTTCGAGAGCCGGTCGATGTACAGGTAGCCGTACAGGTGGTCGGTCTCGTGCTGGAGGCAGCGGGCGAAGTAGCCGGTGCCTCGCACCTTGATCGGGTTGCCCTGCGCGTCCTGGCCCTCGACCTCGGCGTAGTCCGGGCGGGCCAGCGAGGCGTAGGCCGTCGGGACCGACAGGCAGCCCTCGTTGGAGTCGTCCAGCACGCGCGCACCCGCCGGCAGCTCGACGAGCTTGGGGTTGACCACGACACCCGTGTGGCGCTTGCCGTCGTCGTCCGGGCAGTCGTAGACGAAGACCTTGGCGTCCACGCCGATCTGGTTCGCGGCCAGGCCCACGCCCTCCGCGGCCTTCTGGCTGGCGAACATGTCGTCGATCAGCTGCGCCAGTTCGTCGCCGAACTCGGTGACGTCCTTGCACTCCCGGTGCAGGACCGGGTTGCCGACGACGGTGATCGGGCGGGCGGTGCCGCGCTCACGGTGGGCGAGCTCGCGCTCGGCGCAGTCCTCCGTGTCCACGACGTACCCGTCGTTCACGATCTCGACAACCTCGTTCTCCTGCTGCGACATGTCCGCCGTACGCCTTCCGTAAGTACCGGTCACCGATGGTCGCCGATGGCCACCGATGTGCCCGTACAGCCTACGGCCAAGGCTCAGCAGACTTCTTCGAGATCCCGCCACTCGCGGGTGTCCGGGCTGTCCGCGACCCAGCCGTCGAGCAGTCCCCGCACCAGTCCGGCGGGGGCCGCGATACCGCATTCGCGCTCGGGCACCCACAGGGATCCGGAGCCGGCCGTGCGGTGCCCCAGCGGTCCGGGATGCCCCGGCTCGCTGTGGTCGTGCGGATCCAGGTGCTCGCCGTCGCCCTCGTCGCTCGGCATCTCGCTCTCCGAGCAGGTCCGGCACAGCAGCCGCACCGACGAGGACCAGTCCTCGGCGGCGAAGCCGGCGTCCGAGGCCAGCTGCTCCAGCGCGTCGCGGTCCGCCTCGGTGGCCGCCTCCAGCAGCACCACCCAGGTCGGCACCGGCGACGGCGCCCACAGCTCGATCTCGTCGAACACGGGGTACGAGGGGCCGGCCGCGGTCACCCGCTCGCCGTGCGGAACCCCGTCGTGGAGCACGACCTCGCCCCAGCGCCGCCCCGAGGAGGGCAGCGGGATCGACAGGACCTCCAGCCGGGCCGGGTCCAGCCGCCGGCCCCACACCACCTCGGCCTCGCCCTCGGGCGAGAGCCGCACGGCCGCGCTGCCGAGCTCCATGCCGACCGGTTCGCCACTGCCCTTGCCTCCCGCGCCGTGCGGGTCGCCCGGCACCTTCAGCCCGTACGCCTGCCACGCCCGCCGGGCCAGCGGCCAGTCCTGGAGCGCGGTGGCGGCGATGCCGACGTTCCACCAGTCCGGGGCGCCGGTCTCGCGGTCCAGCAGGGCCACGGCGCGCAGCCCGGCGGCCCGCGCCTGCTCCCAGTCGTGCCGGAACTTGTGCAGCAGCGCCAGATTGAACCAGGACTCGGACAGCCAGGGCTCCAGGTCCGCGGCTCTGGTCAGGAGCGCGCCCGCGTCCTCGTACCGCCCGTCGCCGATCAGCGTGAACGCGCGGTCGGTGGCCTGCCGCCACGAGGCGGAGGGCCGATGCCGTACCTTCCCGAAGATCCTCACGATTCCCGCCTGCCGGTCCTGTGCAGCCTTGCGGACACTCTCACGGTCCCCCTTACTGGCATCCAACCATGCCCACTCGGACGGCCGCTCATTACTCATGGGTTACCCAGGTGGGACGGGAACAACTCTGTCACGTCCACCCCTGGCCAGAACCCTTGCCAGGCACTCCACGACCTCCGGCTGGTAATCGTGCCCGGTGCCCAGGCGGAGCTGTTCCAGGGCGGCCAGTGAGCCACCCGGGTGACGGCTCCCGCCGGCCAGGTCGTCGTACGCATTCACCGTACGCACGATGCGGGCCAGGGCGGGCTGCTCCCGGTACGGATCCGCCTGCCGCTCCACCACCACGGCGACCTCGGCGGGCACCCCGGTCTGCCGGGCCACCTCCCCGCCCAGCCCGGCGATCCGGCGCGCCTCGGCCGCGGGCAGCTCGGCGGTGGCCCCGTCCGGGACCGGGTCGATGAGGGAGAGCTGCCCGATGTCGTGCATCAGGGCGGCGTACTCCAGCACCGTGAGCTCCCGCTCCGACAGGCCCAGCTCCCGGCCGACGGCGCAGCTCAGCACGGCGACCCGGCGGGCGTGGCCCGGCCGGGTGTAACCGGCGATCTCGGTGGCGCGGGCCAGGGAGGTGATGGTCTGGCGGTAGGTGGTGCGGATCGCGGTGATCCGGTGGAAGGACATCTGGGTCAGCAGCAGGGGCACGCTGAAGACGGGCAGGGCCCACAGGCCCGCGACGGCCACGCCGAGGGCCATCACGACTCCGGTGGCGCAGATCGCCGAGCCGATGCCGAGCTGGGCGCGCAGCTCGTCGCGCAGCAGGGGCCCGTACGGCCAGCCCGTGCGGGCGCCGGCCAGGGCAGCGGCGAGCACGGCGTCGCACAGGGCGGTGAGGCCGAGGAGGCAGAGCAGGAAGAGGACGAGGTACGGGCCCTGGCCCACCCACTCCTCCAGGCGGCCGGAGTTGTAGAGCGGCTGGAAACAGGCGGCGGCGAAGGCGACGGTGAGGACCCGCCGGGACAGGTGGTCCACGGCCGGGCCGCGCCCGCGGGCCACGTGCGGGACGATCCCGAGGAGGGCGGCCGCGACGACGACCGCGACGATCTGGAGCACCCCGTGGTGGGTGGACTGCGCGGCGTTCTGGCCGAGCAGGGCGTAGGCGAGGGCGCCCGCGGAGCCGAGCGGCGCGGGCTGGCGGTCGGCGCCGTCTGCCCTGCGGGCGAGCTCACCGATGGCGATCAGGGTCCCGAAGGCGAGGGCCACGCCGGGCTCGACGATGCCGTTCCACAGGGTGTGGCCGAGGCCGGCCAGGGTGAGCACGGCCGCGGCCCCCCGCACGCCCCACACGGCCGTCCCCCTCATGTCCCGTCACCCGCCCGGCGGCGGCCCGGCGCGTCCGCGCCCCCGACGTCGCCCGGGGCGGTGGCGACGGGCCGAGCCTGTCCGGGCGGAGCCCGGTGCCCGGGCGAGCCGGGTTTCCCGGGGCTCCGCCCCACACCCCACGCCTCAAACGCCGGCGAGGCTGGATCGGGGCCGTCGGCCCGGCCGGGAACCGGCTGTGTCCCGTCGGTCGGCGGAGCCGGAGCGGCATGCCGCGGGCCTTGGCCCGGCAGCGCGGACAGCGCCGGCCCTCCGACGCCGCCACCCCCAGCGGGAGCGGACGGGCTGATCACCTGGAGGTCCTCGTCGGAGGTGACCACGGGGTGCCAGCCGTGCCGCCCGATGGCGCCCGCCAGGGCCCGTACCATCGCCGGGTCGAACTGGGCCCCCGCACACCGCTCCAGCTCGGCGAGAGCCGTCGGCACCGGCCGGGCCCGGCTGTAGGAGCGGGTCGAGGTCATCGCGTCGAAGGCGTCGGCCACCGCCACCACCCGGGCCAGCACCGGAATCTGCTCGCCGGTCAGCCCGTACGGGTAGCCGGAGCCGTCGACCCGCTCGTGGTGGTGCAGGATCGCGGCCCGGGCCTCCCCCAGGAAGCCGATGCCGCGGACCATCTCGTGCCCGTACTCGGGGTGCAGCTCGATGATCCGGCGCTCCTCCGGGGTGAGCGGCCCGTCCTTGCGCAGCAGCCGGGTGGGGACGCCGAGTTTGCCGACGTCGTGCAGGATCCCGGCGATGCGCACGACCTCCATCCGGTCCTCGGCCATGCCCAGCTCGCGGGCGATCATCGCGGAGGCCTGGCCGACCCGTTCGCTGTGGCCGCGCGTGTAGCGGTCCTTGATGTCGACGGCCTGGACGAGGGCGCGGATGGTGGCCTGGTGGGCGGCGCGCTCGCGGTGGTACTGGGCGAAGACCCAGCAGGAGATGTACATCGGCAGCAGCACGAGCAGGGCGGCCGGGAGCCCGTAGGAGCTGCGCCACATGACGGCCATCATCAGGCCGGCGAGGCCGTGGACGCAGTGCGGGACGAGGGAGCGGGTGACCAGTCCGCGCCAGGCGGTGGCGGCCGGCCGGCGTTCGGCGGTGGCCAGGATGCCCGAGTCGAGGGCGGTGAGCACGAGGCAGAAGGCGATGGCCGCGGCCGCCGCGGGCAGCATCACGTAGGGGAAGTCGGCCACCCGAACCGGCGGCCCGGACCCTCCCGGGGGCCCGCCGCCGAGGGCTGCCGGGCCGCGCAGCAGCCCGTACGTCTGCCCCGCGGCCCAGGCGGCTATGGACTGCTGCGCGCAGTGCCACACCCGGCGCACCCAGGCGGGCCGCTGGACCACGGTGCCCGCGAGGCCCCCGGGCAGCGCCACGAGCGCGGCGGCGGCGGGCGGCAGCAGGAAGACGGCGGCCAGCACGACGGGGAAGAAGGAGCCGATCCCCTCGGGCACCCGGCCGGCCGGCAGCGGGCAGATCCTCACGAGTTCGCAGCCGAGGTAGAGCACGGCGAGCAGGCTCACGGCCGCCCAGGGCGTGCCGGCATCGGTGAGGGCCGGGGCGACGCACGCCATTGCCGCAAGGACGGCGCACAGGATGTATCCGCGCGCCCCCGGCGGAAGTACCCGCATGGCGCTCTCCTCCCCTGTGCCGTGCACGCCAGGTACCGAATCAAACCAGCACCGAATGGGGAGAATAAGTGGGGCCCCGGGCGAGGTGGGCCACATTTTCGTATTGCGGCATGCGGACGCCCCCGGATTAGCACATTCGGGTGAACGAAGTGCCCTTCCGGGGGCGGTTGTTCAATGCGTTGCCGACCCGGTCAGCCGGGAGCCGGGTTGTCGGCGGCGACGTCGTGATCGGGGACCGCCTGTCCCGACCGGATCAGCTCGATCCGGCCCATCACCTTCGACCGCAGGTCGGTCGGCACGTCGTCCGACCCGCAGCAGCGCTTCACCAGCTTCTTGACGGCCTGCTCCAGGCCGTACTTCTCCAGACAGGGATTGCACTCGCCGAAGTGGGTCTCGAACTTCGTGCAGTCGCTGTCGGGCATCTCATGGTCGAGGAACTCGTACAGGTGATCCAGGACCTCAGAGCACTCCGTCTCGTGCGGCTCTCCGCAACTCATGAGCCCGAGCCTTTCCGGTCGTTCGACTCTCCCGCGCCTGCGGGAACCAGCCCGCGCTCACGGGCATAGTCCTCCAGCATTCCGCGGAGTTGACGGCGGCCACGGTGCAGTCGCGACATGACCGTACCGATGGGTGTACCCATGATGTCCGCGATCTCCTTGTACGCAAAGCCCTCTACGTCGGCAAGATAGACCGCGATGCGGAACTCCTCGGGAATGGCTTGAAGGGCTTCCTTCACATCCGAATCCGGCAGGTGGTCGAGCGCCTGCGACTCGGCGGAACGCAAACCGGTCGACATGTGCGACTCGGCGCGCGCCAGCTGCCAGTCCTCGATCTCCTCCGCGGCGCTGCGCTGGGGCTCACGCTGCTTCTTGCGGTAGGAGTTGATGAACGTGTTGGTCAGGATGCGGTAGAGCCACGCCTTCAGGTTGGTGCCCTCGCGGAACTGGTGGAAGGACGCGTATGCCTTCGCGTACGTCTCCTGGACCAGGTCCTCGGCGTCGGCCGGGTTGCGCGTCATGCGCAGCGCGGCCGAGTACATCTGGTCGAGGTAGCCGAGGGCGTCCCGTTCGAAGCGCGCGTTGCGCTCCGGGGTCGTCTCCTCCGCGTGGCCTTCGTCGGTCCCAGCGACAGGACCCACCTCCTCCGACTGCGTGGCGGCTCCGAAAGCGGTTCCGCTCGAATCGGAGAATAGTCGACCATCATGTCCTTCCGCCGCCCGAAGCGTGCTGCGCTTGGGGGCAGGAAGAACCGTCCAGTCCAGGTCAGCGGCCTGCCGACGGTTCTGACTGATGACCTGGGTCATGCGCTCCCTCTCCTCCGACAAGTTCCCGTACATACCGACATCCGAGACAACAGAAGGGCAGGACCGCGCATTCCCGCGTACGGGAGGGGGTTTCGGCCTTCAGGTCGCGGCTACTTCCCGGCCGGGAGCGCCAGCAGCCATTCCGCGACCGAATCGGTGATCATCCCGAGGGCCTCGTCCTGGGTGAGGTCCGCTTTCTTCGGCACGGCGAATCCGTGATCGCCGTACGGGATCTCCACCAGCGCGTGCCCTCCCGCGGGGAACTCCTCCGGGCGCCCGAAGGAATCCCGGCCGCCCTGGACCACCAGGGTGGGCCGCCCGGCCCCCGTGAGCTCCTCGGCCCGGGACTTCTCCGGCCGGCCCGGCGGGTGCAGCGGGAACGCCAGCGCCAGCACCCCGGCCGCGCCGAGCTCGGCGGCGGTCCGGCAGGCCACCCGGGCCCCGGCGCTGCGGCCGCCCGCGACCACCGGCAGCCCGGGCTTCGCGAGCGCCGGCCACAGCCCGCGCCATCCCTCGTCCAGCACCTTGGGCGCGGCGGCGACCTTCTTCCCGGCGACCCGCCAGGGCTGTTCGACCAGCGCGACGGTGATCCCGCGGGCGGGCAGGGCGGCGGCCAGCGCCTGGAGGTCCCGGGCCTCGATGCCGCCGCCGGCGCCATGGCTCACGGCGAGCACGAGCTTCGCGCCGCGGGCGGTGTGCCAGGTGATGCGGGCCTCGCCCGCCGGGGTGTCGACGCTCTCGGTACGCGTGGTCATGCACCCCATACTCACAGCACTAGAACAGGGTGCCCTCCTCCGGCGCGGCCAGTTCCTCCAGCAGCTCCGGCCCGTTGTTGCGGACGTTGCTCACGGCGGTGGACACCGGGTAGGCCCGCATCAGTCCGCCCGGCGGCGGTGCCAGCAGTTCCCGCAGCGGGCCCTCGGTGTCGGTGTTCGCGGGATCCAGCCAGGCGTCCCAGCGGTCCGGGGTCAGCATCAGCGGCATCCGCGGGTGGATGTCGGACAGCGAGCGCGGTCCCTCGGCCGGGGCGACGCCCAGGGGCCCGGTCTCGGCCTCGGTGGTGATCACCGAGCAGGTGGCCCACCAGGCGAGCGGGTGCCCGTCGGGCAGGGTCCGGTCGCGCCAGAACTCGTATATCCCGGCCATGGCGAAGACGGAGCCGTCGGAGGGGAGCACGAAGTAGGGCTGCTTGCGGGCCCGCTTCTTCTTCCCCTCCACCTCCAGCTGCCGCTCGTCGTGGGCGGTGACCCACTCGTAGTAGCCGTCGGCGGGGATGATGCAGCGGCGCTGCGCGAAGGGGCGGCGGAAGGACGGCTTCTCGGCGAGCGTCTCGGAACGGGCGTTGATCATCCGGGCGGCGCCGTCGGGGTTGGCCGCCCAGGAGGGGACCAGTCCCCATTTCAGGACGCGCAGCTGGCGAACCGGACGCGGATGCGGGGCGTCTTTCAGGGGACGGTCGAGGACGACGTGGACCTCTTTCGTCGGCGCCACGTTCCAGTCGGGGGCCAGCGCCTCCTCGGGCTCCCACCTCTCGATCCCGAAGGCCTCCACGAGGTCCTCGGGCTTACGGCTCGACGCATACCTTCCGCACATGGCTGACACACTGCCATGGCACCAGCCCGCCACCGCAAGGAGTCCGCCACCTTATGGACAGCAGCACGACGGCCGGCCTGTGGGACCGGCTCACGGGTATACAGACCACGCCCGACCGGTGGCTGGTGATCGTGACCGGCCTGGTCGCGCTCGCCGTCGTGGGTCCCCGCCCGCTGTGGCTGCTGTCGCGCAACGCCATCACCATCGCTCACGAGGGCGGGCACGGGCTGCTGGCGAAGCTGACCAGGCGGGAGCTCAAGGGCATCCGGCTGCACTCCGACACCAGCGGGGTCACCCTCAGCCGGGGCAAGCCGACCGGACTCGGGATGATCCTGACCGCCGCGGGCGGGTACACGGCGCCTCCGCTGCTCGGGCTCGGCGGGGCGGCGCTGCTGTCCGCGCACCGGATCACGCTGCTGCTGTGGGCGGCCACCGCCCTGCTCGTGGCGATGCTGGTGATGATCCGCAACGCCTACGGCGTGCTGACCGTGGTGCTGTCCGGCGGGTCCTTCCTGCTGGTGTCATGGCTGGCCCCGGCGGAGGTGCAGGCCGTCTTCGCGTACGGCGTGGTGTGGTTCCTGCTGCTGGGCGGGGTCCGGCCGGTGTTCGAGCTGGGGTCCAAGCGCCGGCACGGTGGAGCGCCGGACTCCGACGCCGACCAGCTGGGCCGGCTCACCCACCTGCACCCGGTGGTGTGGCTGCTCTTCTTCCACGTCGTCGCGCTGTGCTCGCTGATCGGCGGCGGCCGTTGGCTGCTCCACCTGTGACCGCCCTCTGAGACCGGGGGTGCGATCAAGATCTGGCGCCGGGGGAAGCCACTAAAGTGGGGGCCATGACCGAGACCCCCGCGCTCCCTGCCCTCTGGCCCGCTCCGCTCGCCGATGGGACCGTCCACGCCACCGTCACGGTGCCGGGGTCCAAATCGGTCACCAACCGCGCGCTCGTGCTCGCCTCGCTCGCCGCCGAGCCCGGCTGGGTGCGCCGCCCGCTGCGCTCGCGCGACTCCCAGCTGATGTCCGACGCGCTGCGCGCGATGGGCGTGGGCATCGAGGAGACCGTCTCGTCCAGCTCGGCCGGTGACGGCGAGAGCGGCGAGGCCTGGCGGATCATCCCGGCTGCCCTGCACGGCCCGACCACCGTGGACGTCGGCAACGCCGGCACGGTCATGCGCTTCCTGCCGCCCGTCGCCACCCTCGCCGACGGGGACATCCGCTTCGACGGCGACCCGCGCTCCTACGAGCGCCCGCTCGGCCAGGTCATCACCGCCCTGCGCGCCCTCGGCGCCCGGATCGACGACGACGGCCGGGGCGCGCTGCCCATGACCGTCCAGGGCGGCGGGGCCCTGGAGGGCGGCACGGTCGAGATCGACGCCAGCAACTCCTCGCAGTTCGTCTCCGCGCTGCTGCTCTCCGCCCCGCGCTTCAACCAGGGCGTCGAGGTCCGGCACGTGGGCGGCAACCTGCCCTCGATGCCGCACATCCGGATGACCGTGGAGATGCTGCGCGCGGCGGGCGCCCAGGTCGACACCCCCGAGGCGGGCGGCGAGAAGGACGTGTGGCGGGTGACCCCCGGCGCGCTCCTGGGCCGCGACATGGTCGTGGAGCCGGACCTCTCCAACGCCCAGCCCTTCATGGCCGCGGCCCTGATCACCGGCGGCACGGTCACCATCCCGGACTGGCCCCGCCGCACCACGCAGCCCGGTGACGCGCTGCGCCGGATCTTCACCGAGATGGGCGGCTCCTGCGAGCTGACCGACGCGGGCCTGGTCTTCACCGGCACCGGCAAGATCCACGGCATCGACGTGGACCTGAGCGAGGTCGGCGAGCTCACCCCGGGCATCGCGGCGGTGGCGGCCCTGGCCGACTCCGAGTCGGTGCTGCGCGGGGTCGCGCACCTGCGGCTGCACGAGACGGACCGGCTGGCCGCCCTCACCAAGGAGATCAACGCGCTCGGCGGCGACGTCACCGAGACCGCGGACGGTCTGCACATCCGGCCGCGCCGGATGCACGGGGGCGTCTTCCACACGTACGACGACCACCGGATGGCCACCGCGGGCGCGGTGATCGGCCTGGCGGTGGAGGGCGTACAGATCGAGAACGTGGCGACGACCGCGAAGACCCTGCCGGACTTCCCGAAGATGTGGACAGACATGCTCGCGGGAGCGGGAGCGTAGGGGCCCGTCATGCGCAGGTACGGCAAGCACACCGACGAGGACGACATCCGCCAGCGCCCCAACCCCAAGGGCAACCGGCCGCGGACGAACATCCGGCCCAAGCACGAGGACGCCTCCGAGGGCTTCGTCCTCACCGTCGACCGCGGGCGCCTGACGTGCCTGGTCGGGGACCGCACCACGGTGCACGCCATGAAGTCCAGGGAACTGGGCCGCAAGGCGGCGGTGGTCGGCGACCGGGTCTGGATCGTCGGCGACCTGTCCGGCAAGAAGGACACCCTCGCCCGGATCGTGCGGATCGAGGAGCGCAAGTCCGTCCTGCGGCGCACCGCGGACGACGACGACCCGTACGAGCGGGTGGTCGTCGCCAACGCCGACCAGTTGGCCATCGTCACGGCCCTGGCCGACCCGGAGCCGCGGCCCCGGATGATCGACCGCTGTCTGGTGGCGGCGTACGACGCCGGGCTGGAGCCGCTGCTCGTGCTCACCAAGTCCGACCTGACCTCCGCCGACAAGATCCTGGAGATCTACTCGACGCTCGGCGTGAACTACGTGGTCACCAACCGCGAGGAGCTCGCCGCGGGCGACGCGGCCGCCAAGGTGCGCGAGCGCCTGGAGGGCCGGATCACCGCGTTCGTGGGGCACTCGGGCGTCGGCAAGACCACCCTCGTCAACTCCCTGGTGGCGCCGGACCGCAAGCGGGCGACCGGGGTGGTCAACGCGGTCACCGGGCGCGGCCGGCACACCACCACCTCGGCGCTGGCGCTGCCGCTGCCCGGGATGGAGGGCTGGGTCATCGACACGCCGGGCGTGCGCTCCTTCGGCCTGCACCACGTGGACCCGTCCCGGGTGATCCTGGCCTTCCCGGACCTGGTGCCGGGTACGGAGGAGTGCCCGCGCGCGTGCAGCCACGACGAGCCGGACTGCGCGCTCGACAAGTGGGTGGAGGACGGCCACGCGGACCCGGCGCGGCTGTATTCGCTGCGGCGGCTGCTGGAGACGCGCGAGCGCCGCGAGGGCGACTGACCGGCAACTGACCGGGAACTGATCGGAACTGATCAGCGGCTGCTCGTCCGGCGGGGTTTGCAGGCAACCGTGTCTGGTAAATGCATAATCGCACCAAGTGACGCGATGTCACGTGACGCGGGGAGGCATACGACATGGCGTGGCTGCTGGTCGTCGTCGCGGGAATCCTGGAGACCGGTTTCGCGGTCTGCCTCAAGCTCTCCCACGGGTTCACCCGGCTGTGGCCGACCGTCGCCTTCGCGTGCTTCGCGCTCGGCAGCTTCGGCCTGCTGACGCTGGCGCTCAAGAAGCTGGACGTGGGCCCGGCCTACGCGGTGTGGACGGGCATCGGCGCGGCCGGCACGGCGATCTACGGCATGATCTTCCTCGGCGACCTGGTCTCCACCCTCAAGCTCGTCTCGATCTCGCTGGTCATCCTGGGTGTCATCGGACTCCAACTGTCCGGGTCGGCGCACTGAGCAGCCGGAGCAGCTCGCCCGGCCCCGGCTCCTCCCCCGGGGCGATCACGTAGGACAGGGCCAGGCGCACGGCGAGCTCGCACCGCTGGACGCCCTCCCCCGGCACGAGCGCGGCGGCCGCCCGGTCGCGCACGGCCCGGGCCAGCTCGCCGGGCCCGGGCGTCCTGCCGCCCGCGGTCGGCAGGCCCGCGTCCCAGCTGCCGGTGAGCAGGGCCCGTACGAGGGGATACGCGCGGGCCGCCCGTACGGTCCACTCCGCGACCGCGGCGAGCCGCTCGGCCTCCCGGGCGGGGGCGTTCAGGGCCCGGTCCACCCCGTCGAGGTACCGGTCGGCCTCGCGGCGGACCAGGGCGCGGCCCAGGCCCGCCTTTCCGCCGAACTCGTTGTAGAGGGTCTGCCGGGAGACCCCGGCGGCGGCGGCCACGTCGACCATCCGCACGGAGGGCCAGGGGCGCGCCGAGAGCGCTGCTCCCGCCGCCTCCAGCAAGGACTCCCGGGCTGCCGGCATCTTCGCCTCCCCGCTCGGCTCTCCGGCCAGAGTTGACGGAGCGACAGATCCTGTCAAGGGCGCGTTCGCGCCGCACTGTGGACCTCGCTGGTCGGGGTCCGGGAGTCTCGATACTGTTCGGACATGCCCGAGTATGACGATGACCTGCGCCTTGCCCTTGAGCTCGCCGACGCGGCGGACGCCGCCACGATGGAGCGCTTCCGTGCCCTCGACCTGTTGGTCGAGACGAAGCCGGACATGACCCCGGTGAGCGAGGCCGACAAGGCCGCCGAGGAGATCATCCGGGCGGGCATCGCCGCCGCGCGGCCCGACGACGCGATCCTGGGCGAGGAGTACGGCCTGAAGGGCAGCGGTCCGCGCCGCTGGGTCGTCGACCCGATCGACGGTACGAAGAACTACGTGCGCGGGGTCCCCGTCTGGGCGACCCTGATCTCCCTGATGGCCGAGGGCGCGGACGGCGAATTCCGCCCGGTGGTCGGCGTGGTGTCCGCGCCGGCGCTGGGCCGCCGCTGGTGGGCTTCGCAGGGCGGGGGCGCGTACGCGGGCGGCGCGCTCGGCGAGACCGCCACGATCGGCGTCTCGAAGGTGGCCGGGCTGGGCGACGCCTCGTTCGCGTACTCCTCGCTGGGCGGCTGGGAGGAGCAGGGTCGGCTCCCCGGGTTCCTGAACCTGGCCCGCGCGTGCTGGCGTACGCGTGGCTACGGCGACTTCTGGCCGTACATGATGGTCGCGGAGGGCTCGCTGGACCTGTGCGCCGAGCCGGAGCTGAACCTGTGGGACATGGCGGCCATCGCGGTCGTGGTCCAGGAGGCGGGCGGCCGTTTCACCAGCCTGGACGGGGTGGACGGGGTGCACGGCGGGAACGCGGCGGCCTCCAACGGGCTGCTCCACGAGGAGATGCTGGAGCTGCTGCGCCCGGACGCCTGAACCACGCCTGAAGATGCTCCCCTGCGCGCCCCCTTGTTGGCCCCGCGTAGGAGTGGGAGTCTGAGAATCCTCCGCTTGTGCGCTTGTGAATCCTTTCTCTAGGATTCCGGGCGCACCCCACCCGAGCGGAGGGACTCACCAGGAGGTGGCTCTCTTCATGCTCGTCCGCGACGCCATGAGCACCCTGATCCTGACCCTCGGACCCGCCCACACCCTCCGGCAGGCGGCCTGCCTGATGTCCGGCCGACGCGTCGGCGCAGCCGTAGTCCTCGACCCCGACCACAGCGGAATCGGCATCCTGACCGAGCGCGACATCCTCAACTCGATCGGCGCGGGCCACGATCCCGACCGGGAGTCCGTGGGCGCGCACACCACCAACAACGTCGTCTTCTGCACCCCGGACGCCACCGTGCAGGACGCCGCCGAGGCGATGGCCCACGGCGGCTTCCGGCATCTGATCGTGCTGGAGGACGGCGGCCCGGTGGGCATCGTGTCCGTGCGCGACGTCATCCGCTGCTGGGTGCCCGCGCGGCGCACGGTCCCGGCGTAAGCGGCACGGGCGCCGGCGCGCAACGACGCCGGGCCGGAACCCTCCGAGGAGGGTTCCGGCCCGGCGTCTCGCTACGACAAGCGAGCCATTCAGCCGCGAAGGGCCTGGACCGCGGCTTCGAGCCGCTTGCCGAAGTCACCGTCCGCCTGGCGGAAGTTGTCGATCGCACGCTCGACGATGTCGTCGCGGGAGACCTTGGCGATGAAGCCGGACAGGTTCTCGATCAGACGGGACTTCTCGTCCTCCGAGTACAGGCGGTAGAGGTTGCCCGCCTGGACGAAGTCGTTGTCCTCGCTGTGGACGGCGGCGGCGTGGTTGCCCGTGCCACCGGTCACGTCGATGGGCTGCCACAGCGGGCGGTCCGTCTGGTGCGGGCCGCCGAAGCTGTTCGGCTCGTAGTTCTTCGCGCCCTTGTGGCGGCCGTCGTACAGGTAGCCGTCGCGGGAGTTGGTGCGCGCCTCGGTGGCGTGCGGACGGTTCACCGGCAGGTGGTCGGCGTTGATGCCGACGCGGTAGCGGTGGGCGTCGCCGTAGCCGAAGAGACGGCCCTGGAGCATCTTGTCCGGGGACGGACCGATACCGGGGACGAAGTGCGCCGGGGAGAAGATCGACTGCTCGACCTCGGCGAAGACGTTCTCCGGGTTGCGGTTGAGCTCCAGCTTGCCGATCTCGATCGGCGGGTAGTCCTCGTGCGGCCACACCTTGGTGAGGTCGAACGGGTTGAAGCGGTAGTGCGCCGCCTCGGCCGCCGGCATGATCTGGACCTGCACGGTCCAGGTCGGGAAGTCGCCGCGCTCGATGGACTCGCGCAGGTCGCGCTGGTGCGAGTCGGGGTCTTCACCGGCGAGCCGGTTGGCCTCGGCCTGGGTGAAGTTCTTGATGCCCTGGTCGGTCTTGAAGTGGTACTTGACCCAGAAGACCTCGCCGGCCTCGTTGTTCCACTGGAACGTGTGCGAGCCGTAGCCGTTCATGTGGCGGTAGGTCGCCGGGATGCCGCGGTCACCGAACAGCCAGGTCACCTGGTGGGTGGACTCGGGCGACAGACCCCAGAAGTCCCAGACGTTGTCCGCCTCCTGCGAGCCCGTGTACGGGTCGCGCTTCTGGGTGTGGATGAAGTCGGGGAACTTGATGGCGTCCTTGATGAAGAACACCGGGGTGTTGTTGCCGACGAGGTCGTAGTTGCCCTCTTCGGTGTAGAACTTCAGCGCCCAGCCGCGGGGGTCGCGCACCGCGTCGGCGCTGCCGAGGTTGCCCGCGACGGTGGAGAAGCGCAGGAAGGTCTCGGTCTGCTTGCCGACCTCGGACAGGAACTTGGCGCGCGTCCACTGCGAGACGTCGCGGGTCAGCGTGAAGGTGCCGTACGCGCCGGCGCCGCGGGCGTGGACCACGCGCTCCGGGATGCGCTCGCGGTTGAAGTGCGCGAGCTTCTCCAGCAGGAGCTGGTCCTGGACCAGCACGGGACCGCCGACGCCGGCCGTCTCGCTGTTCTGGTTGTCGGCGACCGGAGCCCCGGCCTCCGTGGTGAGCGGTCCCTGCGTCACGTGCGCCTCCTGCGTCATTCCTGCATGTCCTGTCCTTGGCGTTCGCCGTCTCCGATCCTACGATGGACTTTGTCTAAGTCAAGTAAGCATCCAAGTCCGCACTGGTTCGGGAGTTACACCGGACCCCTCACTGTTAGGCTGACGTCCATGAGTGACCTGCTGGAACGACTTCGCGGACGCGGCTGGCGCATGACCGCACAGCGGCGCGTCGTGGCCGAGGTGCTCGACGGTGACCACGTGCACCTGACGGCCGACGAGGTGCACGCGCGAGCCGTGGCGAAGCTGCCCGAGATCTCCCGCGCCACCGTCTACAACACGCTGGGCGAGCTCGTCACCCTCGGCGAAGTCCTGGAAGTCTCCACGGACCGCCGGGCCAAGCGGTACGACCCGAACGCCCACCAGCCCCACCAGCACCTGGTCTGCGCCCAGTGCGGCGCGATCCGCGACGTCCACCCGGCCGGCAACCCGCTCTCCGACCTGCCGGACACCGAGCGCTTCGGCTTCGTCGTGTCGGCGGTCGAGGTGACGTACCGCGGGATCTGCCCGAACTGCGCCGGCGCCTGAACCTGAAGACGAGTAGGGCCCGGACCCCACGGGGGTCCGGGCCCTACTGCTTCACTGCGACCACTTCGTGCACGGAAACGACTCAGGGCCCGGATCCATTGGATCCGGGCCCTGAGTCTTCAGTAGCGGGGACAGGATTTGAACCTGCGACCTCTGGGTTATGAGCCCAGCGAGCTACCGAGCTGCTCCACCCCGCGTCGGTAAACCCAACGTTACGTGAAGGCCCCCGACAGATGCAAATCGGTTAACCGGGCAGCTCCCGGCCGCGTTCACGCATGTACACGAGGTGCTCGCGCAGCGGCGCGGTGTCCCCGACGAGCACACTCCAGCCCCGCCGGCCCACTCCAGCCTCGCCGGCGTTTGAGGCGCGGGGGCCGGGGCGGAGCCCCGATCTTCCAGCCCCGCCGGCGTTTGAGGCGCGGGGGTCCGGGGGCAGAGCCCCCGGCAGCGGCGCCGCACCCGCGGGGACGGCCGAGCCCCCGGCCAGGGTCAGGCCGAGAGCTCCTCCGCCAGCGCCTCCCGGAGCCGCGCCGCCCGCTCCGAAACCTCCGCCGGCCCCAGCTCCATGGCCCGCACGCACCACTTCTGGCCCTCCGCCAAGTCACCGTGACGAGCGGCCAGCAGACCCAGCCGCAGCGCCGCGCGCCCATGGCCCGCCACCGCCGCACGGGTCCACCACAGGGCGGCTTCCGGCTCGCTCCCCTCGCGGGCCAGCAGCAGCCCCAGGTTGAACGCCCCGTTGCGGGACCCGGCCTCGGCCGCCTCCCGGTACCAGCGCGCGGCGACCGCCAGGTCACCGCGCGCGGCGGCCAGCATGCCGACCCGCACCTGGGCCCGGCGGTGCCCCAGCTCGGCGGCCCGCTCGTACCACTCCTCGCTCTCGGTGCGCGGCGCGCCGCCCACCGGCTCGCCCAGGGCCACCGGCTCCGGCGGCGGAGCCAGCGACTCCAGCAGCGCGGCCAGGCGGAACGCCGCCTCCGCGCTGCCGCCGCCCGCCGCGCACCGCAGGTGGCGCTCGGCGGCCCGCTCCTCCCCGTCCCGTACCAGTGCGATCCCGACTTGGAGCGCCGCGTCGGTGTGGCCGGCCGACGCGGCCCGCTCGTACCACTTCAGCGCCGTCCGGTCCTCGTCCCGGCTGGCGAAGAGGATCCCGAGGTTGAACGCGGCGTCGACGCTGCCCGCCTCCGCCGCCTTCGAGAACCACGGCTCCGCGCCCGCCGCGTCCCCGACCTGGAGCAACATGATGGCCAGGGCGTTGGCCGCCTCGCGGTGCCCCGCGTAGGCGGCCCGCCGGTACCACTGCTCGGCCTGCGCGGTCCGCTCCTGAGCGACGCACAGCAGGGCGAGGTTGTACGCCCCGTTCTGGTCGCCGGCGTCCATGGCGGTCCGGTACCAGCGCTCCGCGGTCTGGGTCTCGCCGCGTGCGGCGTGCAGCGCGCCCAGCGCGTTCGCGGCGTTGCCGTCGCCGTCCTGCGCCGCGCGGTGCCACCACGTGGCCGCGCTGTCCTCGTCGCCCGCGTCGCGCAGCAGGAAGCCGAGCGCGCACGCGGCCCGGGCCTCGCCCTGCTTGGCGGAGGTCAGGTACCAGCGCCCGGCCTCCTTGAGCTCGCCGCGCGCCTCCAGCAGCGCGCCCAGGTGCAGCGCGGCACGCCGGTGCCCGCGCGCGGCGGCCTGCCGGTACCACTGCTCGGCCTCGGCGGGGTCGCCCTTGCGCAGGTGCCGCGCCAGCCGGTACGCGGCTTCGCGGTGCCCCTGTTCCGCGGCGGCGCGGAACCACCGCTCCACACCCTTGTCCCCGCGGTGCTCCAGCAGGTCGGCCAGCCCGTACGCGCCCAGGGCGTGGCCGGATTCCGCCGCCTGCCGCATCCAGTACTCGGCCGCGGGCTCGTCCCCGCGCTCGCGGAAGTGGCGGCCCAGGGCGTGCGCGGCCGGCGCGGATCCGGCCACGGCGGCGACCCGCCACCAGTCGGCGGCCTCTTCGGGGTAGCCCCGCTGGTGCAGCAGCACGCCGAGGTTGTTCGCGGCGGCGCGGTCCCCTTCGGCGGTGGCCCCCCGCAGGTACGGCTCGGCCCCGGCGAGGTCGCCGCGGCGCAGCAGCAGCGCGCCGAGCACGCTCATGGCACCGGGGTCGCCCTTGTCGGCGGCCACCCGGTGCCGGGCTTCCAGCTCGGCGTCGCTCGCCGCATCGGTCTCGGCGAACACTTCCTCCGCGCTGTGCTTGTCCAAGAATTCCGCATCGGTCAGAGCGGTCTGCGTGTTGACAACGGGAGCCGAGTCACCGGCTCCCGTACCCGGCTCGGTCTCCGCCCTCACAAACCGCCCTGTCTCCAGCAGAGTTGACCTGTCCCCCATAAATCCCATCGTCGCATCACCTGCTACCCGCGTACACCTGGTATGTCGCAGCCAGTGAGGTCACTACAGCGTTTTGTCGACATGCCCACAGTGGGTCAAGTCAAACACGCTCCACCGACAACTCACCCGCCCCAGCTAACGCGTGGCCGCCCCGGGCATGACGAAGGCCCGGATCCCATGGATCCGGGCCTTCATCTTCAGTAGCGGGGACAGGATTTGAACCTGCGACCTCTGGGTTATGAGCCCAGCGAGCTACCGAGCTGCTCCACCCCGCGTCGGTGAAACCACAGTATCACGACGCGGGACGGAGCCCTTACCCATTGATCATCAGCCGGCCGGCTTGGGCGCCGTCAGCTTCGCCTCCGCGTCGATCGCCCGCTTCAGCGCCGCCTTGATCTCGTCCTGCGCCTTGCCGAAGGCCGCCCAGTCACCGGCCTGCCTGGCCTTCTCGGCGTCCTCGACGGCCTTCTGCGCGTCGGCGAGGGCCGCCTTGACCGTCGGGTCCTGGCTGACCGGGGGCGGCGTGGTGCCGTCGCCCGGCGGCTGGGTCGGGGGCACCGGCGTCGTCGCGGCCTCGGCCCCGAAGACCACGTTCAGCGCCTTCTCCAGCGTGTCCTCGAAGGCGGTCTGGCCTCCGTAGGTGACGAGCACCTTGCGCAGCAGCGGGTACTTCAGGCCGGAGCTGCGGACGTACACCGGCTCCACGTACAGCATTCCGCCGTCCAGCGGCACCGCGAGCAGGTTGCCGTACTCGATCTCCGAGTCACCACCGCGCAGCAGGCGGATCGACTCGGCGATCTTCGGTTCGGACTGGAACTTGCTCTGTACCTGACCGGGGCCGTCCGGCGGCTTGCTGGTCGGCATCTTCAGGATTCTGATCTTGCCGTAGTCCGGAGTGCCCGGATCGGCGTTGACCGACATGAAGGCACTCAGGTTGGGCCGCTCGTTCGGCGTGAACGTCGTGGTGAGCGAGAAGACCTGGTCCTTCTCCTTCTGGCCCGGCATCTTCATCGACAGGTAGTACGGCGGAACCGCCGTGCCGGCCTTGGTCGTCGGGTCGTCCGGGACCGCCCAGGCCTCACTGCCGCTGAGGAAGGTCTGCGGGTCCGTGACGTGGTACCGGGTCAGCAGCTCGCGCTGGACCTTGAAGAGGTCCTGCGGGTAGCGCAGGTGGTCCATGAGCGGCTTGGCGATCTCGCTCTTGGGCTTCACCGTGCCCGGGAAGGCCTTCATCCAGGTCTTGAGGACCGGGTCCTCGGTGTCCCACTGGTACAGGTTGACCGAGCCGTCGTACGCGTCGACGGTGGCCTTCACCGAGTTGCGGATGTAGTTGACCTGGTTCTCCTGCGCCACCACCGCGCGCTGGCTGTTGGTCAGCGAGTCGGCGGTGCTCTGGCCCAGCGTGGTGCGCGAGGCGTACGGGTAGCCGTTGGTCGTCGTGTAGGCGTCGACGATCCAGACGACCCGCTTGCCGATGACGGCCGGGTACGGCGCGCCGTCGATGGTCAGCCACGGGGCGACGGCCTCGACGCGCTGCTTGGGCGTGCGGTTGTAGAGGATCCGCGAGCCGTCGCCGATGGCGCCCGAGTACAGGATCTGCGGCTCGCTGAAGGTGAGCGCGTACGCGGCCCGGTTGATCGGGTTGTCGAGATTGACGCCGGAGTCGCCCTTGTAGGAGGTCTCCTTCTCACCCTTGTCGTCCGAGTAGTCGAGCTCCTTCTGCGGCCCGCCGACGATCGAGTACTGCTTCGTCTGCTCGCCGTAGTAGATGCGCTGCTCGAAGTCCGTGCCGAACATCCCCTTGGAGGGGAGGTCGGACTGGGTGAAGTCCGGGGCGCCCTGGTCGCCGACGGTGGTTCCCTTGGCCGCGACCACGCCGTAGCCGTGCGTGTACTTGAAGTGGTCGTTGATCCAGTTGTTCTTCGGGATGCCGCCGATGTTCAGCTCGCGCAGCCCGATGACCGTGTCCTGCCCGCTGTACCGGTCCACGGCGAGCGTGGACGGGAACGCGTAGTAGCCCTTGACCTGCTGGAGCTGCTGGAAGGCGGGCGAGACGATGTTCGGGTCGAGGAGGCGGATGCTGGCCGTGGTGTCGGCCTGCGGCCGCAGCTTGGTCCGGTCCTGTGTCTGCGGGGCCCCTGGGTAGTCCGTGACGTCGGAGCCGGCGATCCCGTAGGCGTCGCGCGTCGCCTTGATGTTCTTCTGGACGTACGGGGATTCCTTGGCCTGCTCGTTCGGCTGGACCTGGAACTTCTGCACGATCGCCGGGTAGAGACCGCCGATCAGGATCGCCGAGAGCACCATCAGGCCGAAGCCGATGACGGGCAGCTGCCAGGTGCGGCGCCACAGCGTCGCGAAGAACAGCACGGCGCAGATCGCGGCGATGGCGACGAGGATCGTCTTCGCCGGCAGGTACGCGTTCGCGTCGACGTAGCGCAGGCCGGTCCAGTTGTCCGCGGCCTTGAAGTCGCTGGACTTCACGGCGAGGCCGTACCGGTCGAGCCAGTACGCGACCGCCTTGAGCGAGACGAACAGGCCGAGCAGCACCGACAGGTGCCCGGTCGCCGCGGCGGTGGCCCGGGCGCCCGGGCTGGTCACGCGCAGTCCGCCGTACAGGTAGTGCACGACGGCCGCGGCGATCACCGACAGCACGACCGCGGCGAAGCCGAAGCCGAGCAGGAAGCGGTACCAGGGCAGGTCGAAGGTGTAGAAGGACACGTCCATGTGGAACTGGGGGTCCTTCGTGCCGAAGGTCACCCCGTTCACGTACATGAGCCAGGTCTTCCACTGGCCGGCCGCCGAGGCGCCCGCGATCAGGCCGACGAGCACGGCGATGCCGAGGAGCAGCCACTTCTTGTACGGGGCGATGCTCATCCGGTAGCGGTCGAGGCTCTGCTGTTCCATCGACATCGCGCTGAGCGGCGGCCGCAGCCGGTGCGCCAGCCAGATGTTGAAGCCCACGGCCCCCGTCATCAGCAGACCGAAGACGGCGAACAGGCCGATCTTGGTCCACAGGGTGGTGGTGAAGACGGTGGAGTACTTCACGGAGCGGAACCAGAGCCAGTCCGTCCAGAAGCCCGCGAACATGATGAAGAGCATGGCGAGCACGGCCAGCACGCCCAGGGTCATGAGGAGAGTGCGGGCTCGCCGGGACGGGCGGCCGACTCTCATCCGTGGCCCGGAAGGGCCTCCGCCGCGGTCCGGCATCTGGAAAGCCAAGGTGCGCACCTCGAAAGTCGCTGAGTCTGGTGTTGAACGGGCCCCCGATCGTAGAGCCCACTCATGCAACTTACTGAGGCTTTAGTCAGTTCCCGGTATCCGGCGGAAAGGAGGCAGGATGTTGCCCATGTCCAACCTTTCGCCTTCCCCCGGCACTCCCATGGCGGCCAGCCCGCTGACCCGTGCCTGCCTTGAGATCGACGAGTACGCGGCCGGCCTCGGCTGGGACAAGCCCGCGCGGCTGTTCGCCCTCGTCGACACCGCCCGGCTCAAGAAGCAGGAGCCGCGCCTCGCGGGCCAGCTCGGTCTCGACCAGGACGACGCCGGCAAGTCCTCCCTCACCCCGATCGAGCAGGACGAGGTCCCGGCCGGCACCGCGCTCGACAAGTTCCTCGGCACCATCGCCTGGCCCGACGCGGTCGTCGGCTGCGCGCTGACGGTGGAGCGGCTGATGCTGCCGCCGTCCGCGGAGGCCTCCGTACCGGAGGGGCTGAACGACAAGCAGCTGGCGAAGTGGGTCGCCGGGCACCCGGAGCGGCAGGAGGTCCGCATCACCGTGGCCGTACTGCGCGACGGTTCGCGCGAGTCGGCCGTACGGCTGCGCGAGAAGGACTCCTCGACCGAGGTCCTCACCGGCGGGGGCCTGGTGCCCGGGCTGGCGGAGGCGCTGGCCGCGACCTTCTCGTAGGCCCCGGCGCTCGTAGGGGGGTCAGGGCTTGGCGCTGCACTGGGGCAGCCCGGCCGTGTCCCCCTTGCTGATCTTCTCCAGCGCCTTCGTGGCGTCGTCGATGGTGGCGACCTTCACCAGGGTCAGCCCGTCCGGCACGTGGGACGCCGCGGAGGCGCAGTTCTCGGCGGGCGTCAGGAAGAACTCGGCGCCGGCCTGGCGGGCGCCGATGGTCTTCATCTGGATGCCGCCGATCGGGCCGACCTTGCCCGCGTCGTCGATGGTGCCGGTGCCCGCGATGAACTTGCCGCCGGTCAGGTCCTCCGGGGTGAGCTTGTCGACGATGCCGAGGGCGAACATCAGACCGGCGCTCGGGCCGCCGACGTCGGCGAGCTTGATGTCGATCGTGAACGGGAAGGTGTGGTCGGTCCCGGCCCGGATGCCGACGACGGCGTGGCCGTCGCCCTCCGCCTTGCCCGCGGTGATGCTGACCTTGGCCACACCGGAGGGCTCGCGGTTCACCTTCGCCGCCTCGGCCGCCTCGGCGGCGGGCACGATGGTGAACTCGACCGGCTCGCCGGGCTTGTGCTTGGTGACGAGCTTGGCGACGTCCTCGGGGGCGGTGACGGGGGCGCCGTCGACCGCCTTGATCACGTCACCGGCGTGCAGCCGGCCTTCGGAGGGGCTGCCCTTGACGACGGAGGCGACGATCACGCGGGCGGTGACCGGGATGCCGAGCTGCTTCAGGGCCGCCACCTTGGCGCTCTGCTGCGACTGGCTGAACTCCTCGGCGTTCTCCTGGGTGGACTCCGCGTCGGTCTTGCCGTTCGGGTAGAGGTTCTCGTGCGGCACGACGATGTTGTCGCCGGCCAGCCACCCGTACACCGCTTCGACCAGGTTCATGTCGTAGTCCGCGCCCGTGACGCGGACCGTCGTCATGTTGAGGTGACCGCTGGTCGGGTACGTCTTGCGCCCCGCGATGTTCAGTACGGGCTCGCCGTGCGAATCCCCGAGCGTGTTCACGGTCGGACCCGGGCTCATCTCGGAGTACGGGACCTTGATGAACACCCCGGCGATGAGCAGCGCGAACAGCACGAGGGTGGAGGCGAGCATCGTCGCGGTGCGGCGTGGCATGGATCCGACAGTACGGGACGGCCCTGGCGGGCGGCCCTCGGGGCCGGTCCGTACGGGGCCCGCACGCGAAACTCTCAGGGGAATCTCAGGAGGATCCCAGACGGAGGGATCTCAGACGGCGTCGGAGCCGGAGTGGGCCTGTGCCTTCACCCTGGCCTGATCGGCGTTGCCCATGGCCTCGCGGAACCGCGCGTAGCCCGCGAGCTCGGATATGTCGCCTTGTGTACGGTCGCGTGCCGCCCAGCTGCCCCATATGCCCGCGCCGATCGCGGCGAACAGCGGAATCAGCAACCACGCCAGAGACGCCATGGGCGTGCCTCCCTACCCCGAAGTACATGTCGTTGGTGGCTTCAACGCTCGTGCCCGGAGGGGGGTTACGCAAATCGAGGGCGTGTTGCGCGGCCGAACGGGTGCGAGGCTACCCCCTTCCGGGGGCTGCTCCGCGACCGGGGGTTCAGCAGGCGCCGACCCACTCCTCGGTGCCGTCGGCGAAGGTCTGGTGCTTCCAGATCGGGACCTCGTGCTTGAGGTCGTCGATCAGCATCCGGCAGGCCTCGAAGGCCTCGCCGCGGTGCGGGCAGGAGACGGCGACGACGACGGCCAGGTCGCCGACGGCCAGGTCGCCCACGCGGTGCACGGCGGCCAGGGCGCGGACCGGGTACTTTGCCACGACCCGCTCGGCGACCCGCCGCATCTCGGCCTGCGCCGTCGGGTGGCAGGAGTAGCCGAGGGAGTCGACGTCCGCGCCGCTGTCGTGATTGCGCACCGTGCCGACGAAGAGCGTCGTCCCGCCCGTCGCGTCGTCGCCGACGGCCTGGAAGACCTCGTCGATCGAGAGCGGGGTCTCACGGATGTCGAGCAGCCGGATCGGGTCCTGCGCGGCCTGCTCGCCGGGGTGATCGAAGTGCGGTGCCATACCGTCCATCGTGCCCTAGCCGCTGACGCGGCGAAATAGCAGTTTCGCCCGGGCCGCGCCCACCGCCTTGGGAGTCTCCTACAGAAGCCCGCAGGTGGCGCCCCCAAATCCACCCCCGCCGGCACTCCATCAGCCCCGCCGGCGTTTGAGGCGCGGGGGCCCGGGGCAGCGCCCCCGGAAACGGCGCCGCACCCACCCCCGCACCCCACCCGGCAGGGTCAGATCCCCCGGCGCCGACGAGCCGCACGGACCACCGCGGCGGCACCCAGCAGCGCGACCGTCGCACCCGCGGCACCGGCGGCGGTGGCGTCCTTGCGCCCCAGCCGCCGCCCCGCCACCGTGTGCCGTCCCGCGACCTCCTGGAGGAGCTCGGCCAGCACCTCCTCGTTGGTCCAGCGCGGCCGCCAGCCCGCCGCGTGCAGGCCGCTGACGCTGACCACCCACGGGTGCATCGTGTACGCCAGGTCCCCCGCCGGGGACGGCGTCAGGCCGATCCGGTGCAGCCGGGCCGCCGCGCCCAGCGCGACCGCCGAGGGGAGCTCCATGCGGCGGATGCCGCTCAGCTCCTCGACCTCCTCCTGCTCCAGCCACCCCTCGCAGCCCACGGCCAGCTCGCCCTCGACCTTTTCCAGGGCCGCGTACTCCAGGGCGCTGACCAGGTCGTCCACGTGGCAGAACTGCCAGGTGGGGCGGGAGCCGGCCACCACGAGCAGGCGCGGGGACTCGAAGTACCGGGTCAGGGCCGTGTCCGTGCCGCCGACCAGGACGGCCGGGCGGATCACGGTGACGTTCAGGCCGGGGTGCGCGCGGGGGGCCCGCCGCCCGAGGCGCTCGATCTCCAGCAGGTCGCCGACGCCCGTCGCCTCGGCGGTGGCCCGCAGCTCGGAGTCCTCCGACAGCGGGATGTCGTTGTCCGGCAGGGCGCCGTAGACCATCGCCGAGGTGCAGAGCACGACCCGGTGCACGCCGGCCGCGGCGGCCGCCGTGAGGACGGTCTGGGTCCCGCGCACGTTGTACGCCGTACGGGCGGCGGGGTCCGTCTCCAGGTCGAGGTCCAGGGCGAGGTGGACCACCACGTCCGCGCCGCGCAGCTTCTCGGCGATCGCGGGGTCCCGTACGTCCAGGATGTGCCACTGCGCGGCCGCGCAGTCACCGCGCCGCTCGTCGATGGCGACGACCTGCTTGACCTCGTCGGAGGCGGCCAGCCGGCTCACCAGGGCAGCGCCGACACCGGACGCGGCGCCGGTCACCGCGATCACGGGGCCCCGTAGGGCCGGGTTACGCGGCTGGCGAACACCGGTGGCGCTGTCGCCCTGCTCTGGGCGGATTTCGGCGTCGTTCGGCGCGTGCCTGTGCTTGTCCGAGCTGTGCTTGTCCAAAGCGTGCGGATCCGGGGAACTCACCAGGCGTCTCCAGCGGTTGTCTTCAGTAGGTGCGCGCCGTGACGCGTACCTACCAGGTGACGTCCATCCTGCCGCAGCCCAGGAGCCGGCGGAGCACCGAGCCCGGATGCGGCTCTGGTGTCTACGCTGGGTGGTGTTGTCGGACCATTGCCCGTCGGCTCCCGCCGGCGGCCCTACGAGCCGAGGAAACCCGTGAGCGAGACCCCATTCGGATTCGGCCTTCCGCCGGAGGAGCCGGACAACGGCGACGAGGGCAAGAAGAAGGGCAACCAGGGCGGTCAGGGCGGCCCTGCGAATCCCTTCGGGTTCCCGGGCATGGGCCTGCCGGGCGGCGCGGGCGGTCCCGGCGGCGCGGACAATCCGTTCGCCGCGATGTTCGGCTCGATGAACCCGAACGACCTCGGCGCGGCCTTCCAGCAGCTCGGCCAGATGCTCAGCTACGAGGGCGGTCCCGTGAACTGGGACATGGCCAAGGACATCGCCCGCCAGACCGTCGCCCAGGGCACGGCGGACGGCGTGAAGGACACGAGCGTCGGCATCGCCGAGAAGTCCGCCGTCGAGGAGGCCGTGCGCCTCGCCGACCACTGGCTGGACGGCGTGACCTCGCTGCCCTCGGGCGCGACCACGGCCGTCGCGTGGAGCCGCGCCGAGTGGGTCGAGGCGACCCTCCCGGTGTGGCAGGAGCTCGTGGACCCGGTCGCCGAGCGGGTCGGCGCGGCCATGGGCAGCGTCCTGCCCGAGGAGATGCAGGCCATGGCCGGCCCGCTGCTCGGGATGATGCGCTCCATGGGCGGGGCCATGTTCGGTCAGCAGATCGGCCAGGCCGTGGGTGTGCTCGCGGGCGAGGTCGTCGGCTCCACCGACATCGGGCTGCCGCTGGGCCCGGCCGGCAAGGCCGCGCTGCTGCCGCTGAACATCGACAGCTTCGGCAAGGACCTGGGCGTCCCCTCGGACGAGGTGCGGCTGTACCTGGCCCTGCGCGAGGCGGCCCACGCCCGGCTCTTCGCACACGTGCCGTGGCTGCGCTCGCACCTGTTCGGCGCGGTCGAGGGCTACGCCCGCGGCATCAAGGTCGACACCTCGAAGCTGGAGGACGTGGTCGGCCAGCTCGACCCGTCCAACCCGGAGCAGCTGCAGGAAGCGCTGCAGGGCGGCATGTTCCAGCCGCAGGACACCCCCGAGCAGAAGGCCGCCCTGGCCCGCCTGGAGACGGCGCTCGCGCTGGTCGAGGGCTGGGTCGACGCGGTGGTGCACGAGGCCGCCAAGCCCCGGCTGACCTCGGCGGACGCCATGCGCGAGACGATGCGGCGGCGGCGCGCCTCGGGCGGCCCGGCGGAGCAGACCTTCGCGACGCTGATCGGCCTGGAGCTGCGCCCGCGGCGGCTGCGCGACGCCTCGCGGCTGTGGGCCTCGCTCACCGACGCGCGGGGTGTGGACGGCCGCGACGGTCTGTGGGAGCACCCGGACATGCTGCCGACGGCCTCGGACCTGGACGACCCGGACGGCTTCGTGCACCGCGAGCAGCTGGACTTCTCCGAGATCGACAAGATGCTCGGCGAGGCCGCCGAGAAGCGCGAAGAGGACGGCGACGACAAGAAGTGAGCCTGCACGACGACGCGGTCCTCGTACTGAAGACCTACGAGGACCAGCCGGAGCTGCGCGATCTGTACCTCGAGCACTTGGCGGCCCATCCGGACGGGGTCTACAAGCCCTGTCGGGCCGGGCACGTCACGGGCAGCGCGCTGGTGATCGACCCCGCGCGGGGGCGCGTACTGCTGACCCTGCACAAGAAGCTCGGGATGTGGCTGCAGATGGGCGGCCACTGCGAGTCCGGTGACGCGACCCTGGCGGACGTGGCGCTGCGCGAGGCCCGCGAGGAGTCGGGCATCGCCTCCGGGCTGACGCTGCTCGCGGGCGGCCCGGTGCGCCTGGACCGGCATCCGATCCCGGCGCCCTGTAACTGGCACCTGGACGTGCAGTACGCGGCGCTGGCGCCGGCCGGTGCGGAGGCGGAGATCAGCGAGGAGTCCCTGGACCTGCGCTGGTTCCCGTACGAGGAGGTGGCGGCGGTGGCCGACACCTCGGTCGTGCGGCTGATGGAGGCGACCCTGGCGCGGCTGGGGAGCTGACCCCGCGGATGTGGCGAAGGGGCGGTCCCTCGCGGGGCCGCCCCTTCGCCGTACCGCCTGGAACGGCTAGTTCCAGGCGTTGTTCTGGTTCTGCGCGTGGGAGCCGTGCTGTCCCATGCCGAACTGCGCCGCGACTCCCTGTCCGAGCTGGGCGTTCTGCGGCGGCAGCGCCTCGCTGGGCTGCACCAGCGCGAAGCCGGTGCCCAGGAAGCTGAGCTCCCAGCCCTCGCCGGTGTTGCCGCGGCGCCGCCAGACGCCGCTGGAGTGCGTCTGTGCCTGCATCTGCACCCGCAGCGAGGTCGACCAGGCGACGATCGCGTCCGCGTCGGCGTTGACGTACTTGTCGGGCGTGACCTGCATCATCAGCGGCTGACCGGAGGTCATCAGCGCGACCTTGCCGCGGCCGGTGATGTTGAGCTGGTACTTGCCGGATCCGGAGATTCCGTACTGGCTGTCCACCGCGATGACCTCGGTGTGCAGGGTGGAGTCCAGGGCCAGCACATAGCTGCTGTCGACCGTGAGGCCTTCCTGGTCCACGTCCACGACGTGGACGTACTGGGCCAGGTTGGCCAGGTAGACCGTGCCCTGCCCGGAGCAGCGCATGAGGTCCAGGCCCTCACCGGTGCGCCGGCGGGCATTGCGCTGACTGGTGCTCTGGTACTCGCCGTCGAAGTCGATGAGCCCCTGGTAGGCCACCATCGCGCCCTTGCGGGCGAGTACGTCGTCGGAGCCGGTCAGCGAGACCCGCAGCAACTGCGGGTTCTGGACGGTGTAGCGGTCCTGGGACTGCGCCTCGGCGTGGGCGAAAAGTGTGCTCTGCATGATGTGTCCGCTCCCCCTCAGCCCCGGGCCCGGAGCCGGTCGGTGCTGTCCTCGCTGGGCTGCACGACGACGATGCCCTGGCCGGAGAAGGCCATCTGGTAGGCCTCCCCGCTGCCCCGGCCGATCATCGACGAGGCCTTGAAGCTGCGCTTGCCCTTGACCTTCAGATTCGGCGACCAGGCGACCAGCGCGTCCGGGTCGACGTACGTCTCGTCCTCGCCGCGGCCGCAGTCGACCACCATCGGGGTGCCGCGGGAGGTGAGGGCGACCCAGCCGGTGCCCGCGACCTGCACGTTGAACAGGCCCTGGCCGGCGAACTTGGCGAGCCCCTTGACCCGCTCGACGCCCCACTGGAGGTGCGCGTCGAAGGCGAGCAGGTTGGTGCCGTTGACCGAGAGCGAGTCGTTGTTGAGGTTGATGACGACGACGTCGGCGCCGTAGTCGGCGAGGTAGAGCAGGCCGTCGCCGGTGCACTTCATCAGGGGTGCGCCTTCGCCGGTGACCCACTGCGAGGCCATCTGGCGGACGGCCGGCGGGTTGGGCTCGTACTGCACGAAGCCCTCGTAGGCGACCATCGAGCCGGTGCGGGCGAAGAGGTCCTGGCCGCTCTGCATGGCGACCTTGAGCATGGATCGGCCGTGGTTCTCCATGCGGGCCGTGACGGGGGTCGGGGCGTAGCCCGCGAGCTGTTGGTTCATTGCGTTCATGTCGGGCTCCCTCAGACCTCGTACGGCTGGACGACGATGAAGTTGCCGGGAGCACCGCGGAACTGGAGGTTCACGGTCTCCCCGCTGTGACCGGGGTAGGCGTTGCGCCGCAGCCGGACCTGGCTGGACAGGATCACCTGGGAGGCGGAGGACCACGCCACGATGGCGTTGCTGTCCGCGAAGGTGGTCGGGGTGACGGGCAGGACCACCGGGACGCCGTGCGTCTTGACGATCACCGTGCCGGTGCCCTGGAACTGCATCGTGAACAGGGCGCCGCCGGGGATGCCGTGGCCCTCGATGCGGCGGACCTCGTGCTGGAGCGACTCGTCGAAGGCGAGCACGTTCTCGGCGGAGACGCAGATTCCGTCGCCCTGGAGCTCGATGGCGTGCAGGTGGGCGCCGTTCTCCGCGAGGAAGACCTGGCCGCGGCCGGTGCAGCGCATCAGCTGCATCTCCTGGCCGGTGGCGTTGCCGACGATGCGGCCGGCGAAGCCCGCGCCCTTGTAGCTGAAGTCGACCTTGCCCTGGTACAGGACCATGCTGCCCTGGCGGGCGAGGACGGCCTGGCCGCCCATCGCGAGGTCGACGCGCATGAGCTGCTGGTTCTGCGCGGTCCAGCGGGAGCCGGTGGGGGCTTCCTTGTACGGCTGGAGCGCGGCGGCGAGTCCGGCTCCGGCGGGGGCGGCGGCCTGGGGGGCGTAGCCCGGGACCTGGCCGGGGACCTGGCCCGGGACCTGGCCGTAGCCCGGCTGCGGCTGCTGCCCGTAGGGGGCGGGGGCCGGGGCGGGCACCTGGCCCGGGACCTGGCCGTACGAGGGCTGCTGCTGGGGCGGCTGGCCGTACGGGGCGGGGGCGGGCGGGGCGAGCGGCGCGGCCATGGTGGGCGCGGCGTGCACCGGGGCGGGCGGTGCGGGCTGCTGGTATGCCTGCGGCTGCGGGACCGCGGCGGGCGCGGGAGCGGGTGCGCCGAAGGACGGCGCGGGGGCCGGTGCCGGGGCCGGGGCCGGGGCGCCGAAGGACGGAGCCGGGGCCGGTGCGGCCGCCTGCGGCGGCGGCGCGAACCCGGGCGTGGCGGCAGCCGGGGCCTGCTGCGCGGGCTGCGCCTCCTCGGCGACCTCGCCGCCGAAGTTCCGCAGCAGCGCGTCGAGGCCGCCGTCGAAGCCCTGGCCGACGGCGGCGAAGCGCCACACGTCCTTCAGGTAGAAGTCGCCGAGCATCACGGCACGCTCGGTGGTGAACTCCGCACCGGTGAACGCGTACCGGACGACCTCTTCGCCGCCCGCGACGATCCGGATGTAGCCCGGGCCGACCTGCGACATCTGTCCGGCGCCGTCGATGGTGGCGGTGAAGGACAGCTTGTGGATGGACGCCGGAATGCGGTCCAGTGTCACCCGGAAGGATTCGGTGTCACCGGCCTGCGCACCGAGCTGCTGAATGGACTCTTCCGGCGACTTCGGCTGATTGAAGAAGACGAAGTACCGGTCGTCCGACAGCTGCTCGTTGGCGTCGAGGCCGAAACAGCTGATGTCGAAGGCGAGTCCGGGCCCGGCGATCTGAACGCCTACATACAGATCGGTGCCCGCCGTCAGGTCACTGATCTTGGCCTTGTGGCCGCGTTGGAATTCCCTGGCCATACGTAACGACCGTCCCCCATCCCGACTGTGAATACGTGCCGCTCAGGCTAACGGCAACTGCCGACATCAGGCCAAGTCGGTACCGACCCGGTACATATCACGCTGTGTGACATCACGGGCGTCGGTCGGCTCTTCGGACTCATTCCTCGCGGGCGGCCGGGACCTGGGGAAGACGCTCGGCCGCCACCACGCCCTCCAGGTACCCGCGGGCCCGCTCGGTCCGCGGGTACGCCTCCAGAAGTTCCCAGAAGCGGGGTCCGTGGCCGGGCACGAGGAGGTGGGCCAGCTCGTGCAGGAGCACGTAGTCGACGACGTACTCCGGCATCCCCTGGAGGCGGTGGGAGAGGCGGATGCTGCCTTCGGCCGGGGTGCAGGAGCCCCAGCGGGTGTTCTGGTTGGTGACCCAGCGGACCGAGCGGGGGCGGGCGCGGCCGCTGAAGAACTGCTCGGACAAACGCTCGGCACGCTCGGTGAGTTCCGCGTCCCCGAAGGTGCGTTTGCTCTCCTGGGCGGCCAGCTTGTCGAGCATGACGCCCACCCAGCGCTGTTCCTCCGCCTCGGACATCCGGGCAGGGATGAGGACGACCGTACGGTCACCCTCGCGATAGGCGGATACGGTCCTGCGGCGGCGCGCGCTCCGGCGGACTTCGACGGCGCGCGGCGGTGGGTCGGCGGACACGCCACGACGTTACCCGGTGGCGGTGGCCGAAGTCCCGCGCGTCCAGGGTTCGAACATGATCGATTCGCGGCGGGTTTCGGGAACGGCATTTCCCTTCATCTCATATACCTAATACCCCCCACCTGTGGACAAATTCCGGCACGGATTCCGGCGGGCGGGCAGTGTTGCGGAAGAAGCGGAAAACGGCGGCGTGAGTCCGCACCGGAAATCGAGGGGGACGGGACATGTATCCGAAGGTGAAGCCGGCGCTGGCGCGGGCCTGGCGGGACATGCAGACGGTGCAGTTCGGGGTGACCCCCGCTCATGCGGTGGTGCTCGGCCCCGTGGACACGGCGACGGGTGCGCTCATCGACCGGATCGACGGGACGCGCGGGATGGACCTGCTGCGGGCCGAGGCCTCGGGGATGGGGCTGCCGGAGGGTCAGGCCGACGAGCTGGTCCGGCGGCTGGCGGGGGCCGGTCTGCTCGACGACGCCACCGCGGGCGGCCCGCGGGCACAGGCCGTGCGGGGGCATCCGGAGGCATTGGAGCGGCTGGGGCCCGATCTGGGTTCGCTGTCCCTGGTCCACCGCCAGCCGGGCGGGGACTTACGGGGGATCGCCGCGCGCCGGACCATACGGGTCCGGGTGCGCGGGAGCGGCCGGGTGGGCGCCCTGATCGCGGCGGTCCTGGCCGGAGCCGGCGTGGGCCGGGTCGAGGTGATGGACGGCGGCCGGGTGGAGGCTGCCGACGTGGCGCCCGGCGGCCTGGATCCGGGGAGCGTGGGCCGGCTGCGGGCCGAGGCCGCGGGGAAGCTGGTGCGCGAGTCCGCCCCGGGGCGGCAGCCGCCATCGCCGAACAGGGCGCGGGCCGGTCAGGGCGAGGGCCCGGAGCCGGGGCTGGCCCTGGTGGTCGTCGCGCCCCGGGACGGGCTGCACGCCTGGGCCCCCGATCCGGACACCGCGGCCGACTGGGTCGCCACGGGCATCCCGCACCTGTATGCGGGGGTGTTGGAGGGGACGGGGCTGGTGGGGCCGCTGGTCCTGCCGGGCGCGACGGCGTGCGCGGGGTGCATGGAGCGCGACCGCGTGGACCAGGACGCGGCCTGGCCGCGGATGCTGGTGCAGTGGCGCTCGGCGCACCGCCGCCGCACGAGCGCCGCCTGCGACCTGGGCCTGTCCACGGCGGTGGCCGGCCTGGCCGCGGCGCACGCGCTCTCCTTCCTCGACGGGGAGCTGCCCGCTTCCACCGCCTCCCGCTGGGAGGCGGCCCTCCCCGCCCTCCACTGGGAGCGCGCCCCGGTCCGCCCCCACCCCGACTGCCCCTGCGGCGCGAGCGGCGGCGGTCCGGCTCCGCTCGCGCACGTCTCGGGAGGATCGGGAGCAGACCGGCCGGGAGGGCCATGACAGGATGCGTTGGGTTGGGTCTGTCGGGCCGAAAGGCCTTCCTGAAACCGCCGCTTGCGGCGCAGCTGTCTGGGAAATGGAGGGGCGTATGTCTGATCTTCCCCGGAAGGCGGTCACCCGTACCGTCAAGCTGGCCGCGCTGCCGCTCGGCATCGCAGGTCGGGCCACGTGGGGGCTGGGAAAGCGGATCGGCGGCAAGTCCGCCGAGATCGTGGCGCGCGAGCTCCAGCAGCGCACCGCCGAGCAGTTGTTCCGCACGCTCGGGGAGCTGAAGGGCGGTGCCATGAAGTTCGGGCAGGCCCTGTCGGTCTTCGAGTCGGCCCTGCCCGAGGAGGTCGCGGGGCCCTACCGGGCGGCGCTGACCAAGCTCCAGGAGGCGGCCCCGCCGCTGCCCGCGGCGACGGTGCACCAGGTGCTGGCGGAGCGCCTCGGCGAGGACTGGCGGGACCTGTTCGAGGAGTTCGAGGACAAGCCGGCCGCGGCGGCCTCGATCGGGCAGGTGCACCGGGCGGTGTGGCACGACGGCCGGCACGTGGCGGTCAAGGTCCAGTACCCGGGGGCCGGCGAGGCGCTGCTGTCGGACCTGAAGCAGCTGGGCCGGTTCGCGGGGCTGCTGGGCCCGCTGATACCCGGCATGGAAATCAAGCCGCTGATCAAGGAGTTGCGCGACCGGGTCGCGGAGGAGCTCGACTACGAGCTGGAGGCCGAGGCCCAGCGGACGCACGCGGACGCCTTCGTGGACGACCCCGACGTGGTCGTGCCGGACGTGGTGCACCAGGGCGACCAGGTGCTGGTCACCGAGTGGATGGAGGGGACCCCGCTGTCGGAGGTGATAGCCGACGGCACCCCGGAGGAGCGCGACCGGGCCGGACAGCTGCTGGCCGGCTTCCTCTTCTCCGGTCCGGCCCGCACCGGTCTGCTGCACGCGGACCCGCACCCGGGCAACTTCCGCCTCATAACGGGGGCGGACGGCCGGATGCGGCTGGGCGTCCTGGACTTCGGCACGGTCGACCGGCTGCCCGGCGGCTGGCCCAAGCCCATCGGCCGGTCGCTGCGGTTGACGCTGGACGGGGACGCCGAGGGGGTCTACGGGCACCTGCGCACCGAGGGGTTCGTGAAGGAGTCCATCGAGCTGGACCCCGAGGCGGTGCTGGACTACCTGAAGCCCATGCTCGAACCCGCGGAGGCCGAGGAGTTCACCTTCACCCGGCCGTGGCTACGCGGTCAGGCGGCACGGATCGCCGATCCGCGCTCCCCCGCACACCAGTTGGGCCGGCAGATCAATCTGCCGCCCTCGTACCTGCTGATCCACCGGGTGACGCTGAGCACCATCGGGGTGATGTGCCAGCTGGGCGCGACGGTGCGACTGCGGGACGAACTGGACGCCTGGCTGCCGGGGTTCACCGCCTCGGAGTGACGCCGTGGCGGGTCACCACCAGGAGGAGTCGAGCCTGCCTTCGATCGCCCGGAGGTTGGCGCGCGCGCAATCGACGCAGAAGTACTGTCTGGTCCCGTTCTCCACCGAACACGTCCAGGTGGGCGGGGCGCCGTCGGGGGCCTGGGTGCCGCAGCGCGCGCAGACGACAGGCTGGGGTTCGGATCCCGACGGGGTGGGGGGTGTCGGCTGGTCCACCTCCAGACGATATCCCCGAACGGGGCGGACAGCCGTCCGCAACGCACCGGGGGGACCGGTCCGTTCGGACCGGTCCCCCCGGGGATGCTGTTTTCAGCTCTTAGTGCATGACGGCCATGGCCAGCGCGCGGCGGGCGCGCATCGAGACGCGCTCGGCTCGCCGCTGCATGCGGCGGGCGGCGACCAGGCGCACGGCGTGACGCTCGGCGTCCACCTCACGCATGCGCTCGTCCATATGGGCGCGAGCCAGGGCTTCTGGGATGAGTTGCATTTCGCGGGTCCTGTTCTGACGCGAGGTGATCGCGCCGGCGGTGATGAAGTCTGCGTGGGCGGCGCCGTGGGGCTGCTCGCTCGTGATGTGGGCGGTCATGAGGGCCTGCTTCAGGGGGTCGTGCGTGACGGGGCGGTCGATGGTGCCGATGGCGGTCATGCCGCGACAACCGGGTTCTTGCGCGGACGGCCACGCGGCCGCTTGCGAGCGACGACGACACCCTGGACGAAGAGCTCGCCACCCCAGACACCCCAGGGCTCGCGGCGCTCGGTCGCCCCGGCGAGGCAGGCCTCGACCAGCGGGCAGGTGCGGCAGAGCGACTTGGCGTACTCGACGTCGGCCGGGGACTCGGCGAAGAAGACCTCGGGGTCGAAGGTACGGCAGGGAACCGGGACGCCGAGGTTCTCGATGGCGTCGTCGAGCGCGGTCAGCGCGGTGAGCGGGGTCAAGGTGTGGTCCTCCGGGACTGCGGGCGGGGAGATCGTTTGGGTCTGCGATACGGACGGGGCGTGCGCTTCGAGTTGCACGGTGGTTTCTTCCTCGTCTTGGTCGGCTAGTCGTTCCGGCCGGTCGGCCGGGTTCGGCTTGGCTGCGTTTCACACCGACTGGTCTTGCCAGTCCCGAGGCCCCTTCGCTCCGTCATCCCCGTTCGGGGACAAACAGAAGGGCCGCGGATCCCGGGTGGGGTTCCGCGGCCCTGAAGGCGCCGGCCTGATCATGCGATCAGGCTGGATCACTCCAGGGTTCGAGCCCACGGAAGGCCCACATCAGGTGGTGCTGCTGCTTCGTCTGCTTCGTCTGGCGCTTGAATCCGGCACTGGCGGCACCGGCTGCGGCACCGAAGCCATAGGCGCCATGCGCCTTGGCTTCTGCTGCCAGTACTGCCACCGGTGCCTGGGTCGGTCGCTCATTGCGCTCACTGACCGGAAGGGTCGCCAGCAGGGCGGGGCGGTCGGCGGAAATCGCGGACACACCGGTACCCAGGAGGGAGACGGAACCGAGCAGGCAGGAAGCGTCGACCGAGCGATCGGTCATTTTGGTGAAGGTCATGAAGCTGGTCACTGGTCTCGCCTCCTCTCGGCGTCTCGGGGACTCGGCCCGGGGGCCTGTCCCATGCGTATTCGGATAAGTACAGCACGGATCCAGGGCTTCGGAGAAGCCACCGTTTCCGTTGCTAAGAACCTATGGGTCTTCGCTGGGCATGTGCAAACTATTTTTACGACGAGTTTTCACGCGTCGTCAGGATCCTCGGCCCCGTGCTCCTGACCTGTGCAGATGGCCAGGACCTCAGCTCCGTACCGCTCGAGCTTGCGGCCGCCCACTCCGGAGATCATCGAGAGCTCTCCCGCCTCGCCTGGCGCGGCCTCCGCGATCGCCATCAGCGTCTTGTCCGTGAAGACGCAGTACGCGGGCAGGCCTTGCTCCTTCGCCTGGTCCGCGCGCCACTCCCGCAGCCGCTCGTAGAGCCCTTCGTCCATGTCGGACGGGCAGTCCTCGCAGCGCATCAGCTTCAGCTCGCCGGCCTCGGTCAGGGTCTTGCCGCAGACCCGGCACAGCACCGGGCCGCGACGGCCGCGCTTGCGCGCACCCCGCTCGGTGGCGGAGCCGGGCCCGCTTCCCGGGGCTGCGGAGCCCGGCCGCAGGCCGTTCAGGAAGCGGCTGGGGCGTCGGGAGGCCCGGCCGCCGGGGGCGCGGGAGAGCGCCCAGGAGAGCGTCAGGTGCAAACGGGCCCGGGTGACGCCCACATAGAGCAGCCGGCGCTCCTCCTCGACCTGCTCGTCGGTCTTGGCGTATGTGATCGGCATCATGCCGTCGGCGAGGCCGGCGAGGAACACGGCGTCCCACTCCAGGCCCTTGGCCGCGTGCAGCGAGGCCAGGGTGACGCCCTGGACGGTCGGGGCGTGCTGGGCGGCCTTGCGCTCCTCCAGCTCGATCGTGAGGTCCGCCAGGGTGGCCCCGGGCCGGGCCCGGGCGAAGTCCTCGGCGAGCCGGACCAGCGCGGCCAGCGATTCCCACTGGTCGCGCACGGCGCCGGAGCCGGCGGGCGGCTCGGTGGTCCAGCCGGTGGAGCTGAGCACCGCCCGCACCTGGGAGCCCAGCTCCACGACATCGTCGAGCAGCGGGTCGTTCCCGCCGGAGCGGGCGGCACCGCGCAGCGCGAGGATCGCCTTCTGGACCTCCTGGCGCTCGAAGAACCGCTCGGCTCCGCGCAGCTGGTAGGGGACCCCGGCGTCGGCGAGGGCCTGCTCGTAGACCTCGGACTGGGCGTTGATGCGGTAGAGCACGGCGATCTCGCCGGCCGGGACGCCCGCGGCGATCAGGTGCCGGATCCGGTGGGCGACGCCCTCGGCCTCGGCGGGCTCGTCGGCGTACTCGGCATAGACCGGGTCGGGGCCGGGCTCGCGCTGGGAGATCAGCTCCAGCCGGTGCTCGGCGGCCCGCCCCTTGGCCTGGTTCAGGAGCCCGTTGGCGAGGTGGACCACCTGGGGGGTGGAGCGGTAGTCGCGGACCAGCTTGACCACGGTGGCCTGCGGGTAGCGCGTGCGGAAGTTCAGCAGGTGGTCGGGGGTGGCCCCGGTGAAGGAGTAGATGGTCTGGCTGGCGTCGCCGACGACGCAGAGGCTGTCGCGCTCGCCGAGCCACAGGTCCAGCAGCCGCTGCTGGAGGGGGCTGACGTCCTGGTACTCGTCGACCACGAAGTGCTGGTACTGGGCGCGGATCTGCTCCGCGATGTCGTGGCGGTCCTGCAGGATGCCGACGGTGAGGAGCAGTACGTCCTCGAAGTCGATCATTGCTCGGTCGCGCTTGAGCTGCTCGTACGTCCCGTAGATCTGGGCGATCTCGGCCATGTCCCGGGGGACTTCGCGGCCCGACTTGAGGGCGGCCGCCGGATAGTCGGCGGGCACCGTCTGAGTGACCTTGGCCCACTCGATCTCGCCGGTCACGTCGCGCAGCTCATTGCGGTCCAGGCGGATGCGGCAGCGCGCGCCGGCCTCGGCGACCAGCTGGATCTTGCGCTCCAGCAGCCGGGGCACGTCCCCGCCGACCGCCTTGGGCCAGAAGTACTGGAGCTGGCGCAGGGCGGCGGAGTGGAAGGTGCGGGCCTGGACACCGCCCGCGCCGAGGGTGCGCAGGCGGCCGCGCATCTCTCCGGCGGCGCGGTTGGTGAAGGTGACGGCCAGCACACTGGCCGGCATGAGCTGGCCGGACCGGACGCCGTAGGCGATGCGGTGGGTGATCGCGCGGGTCTTGCCGGTACCGGCACCCGCCAGCACGCACACCGGTCCGCGCAAGGTCGTCGCGACCTCGCGCTGCTCCGGGTCCAGGCCCAGGAGCACCGCGTCGGCCGAGTCGGCGATGGCGGGGCCGGCCGGGAAGGATGAGGAGTGCGTTGCTGCTGTCACCCCGCCATGCTGCCAGGTCCGGTGGGTCGGGCGAGAAACTTGTCCACAGGCCAGAGGCATCCGTCATATGAGTCACACCGGCGGTGCGGGGAGGCCCGTGCGGGAATGGCCGCGGGGTCCGTCGCGTTCGACTACTCGTACCACCGAGCCTTCACCAAGGAGAGCGCAGCATGCAGGACACGGGCACCGTCACGATGTACAGCACGACCTGGTGCGGGTACTGCCGTCGGCTGAAGACCCAGCTGGACCGGGAAGGCATCGCGTACAACGAGATCAACATCGAGCTCGACCCGGAGTCCGCGGCGTTCGTGGAGAAGGCCAACGGCGGCAACCAGACGGTTCCCACCGTGCTCGTGAAGTCCACCGCCGGCAGCGAGTCCGTCATGACGAACCCGAGCCTTGCCCAGGTCAAGCAGGCCCTCGCCGTCTGAGCGGTCGCCCCGGGCGCGTAGCGAGCACGAAGAAGGCCCCCGCCGCGGCGGGGGCCTTTCCCGTGTGACGAAGGTTACGAAGCGGACTTCGGGAGCGGCTCGCCGTACCAGCGCTCGACCAGCCGGGCGGCGATGGAGATGCCCGACGGCGGCAGCACCGCGCCCGTCTCGAACGCCACCCGCAGCTCCTCGCGCGAGAACCAGCGGGCCTCCTGGATCTCCTCGCCGTCCACCGTGATGTCGGAGGTGGTGGCGCGGGCCGTGAAGCCCAGCATCAGGCTGTACGGGAAGGGCCACGGCTGGCTGGCCACGTACTCGACCGTGCCGACCCTGACGCCCGCCTCCTCCCACACCTCGCGGATGACGGACTGCTCGATCGACTCGCCCGGCTCGACGAATCCGGCGAGGGTGGAGAAACGTCCCTCCGGCCAGTGCACCTGGCGGCCCAGCAGCGCGCGGTCCTGCTCGTCGGTGACCAGCATGATCACGGCCGGGTCGGTGCGCGGGTAGTGCTCGGCGCCGCAGCCCGGGCAGCGGCGGATGTGCCCGGCGGCCGCGACCACCGTGCGCTCGCCGCAGCGGGAGCAGAAGCGGTGCATCCGCTGCCAGTTCTCCAGCGCCACCGCGTTCACCATCAGCCCGGCGTCGCGGTCGTTCAGCAGCAGTCCGGCCTCGCGCAGGCCGGCCGGGCGGGCCGACTGGTCGATGCGGCCCGGCAGCGAGTCCTTCTGCAGCGCGAAGTACCGCACGCCGTCCTCGTCGGTCCCCAGGAAGTAGCGGTGGGTCTCGGTGACCGGGGCCTCGAAGGCCGGGGTCATCACGATGCCCGTGCCCCCGTCGGGGGTGTCGTCGATCAGGACCTGGCCGCCGGAGACGACGAAGACGCGGGTCGTCGGGTGGCTCCAGGCGGCGGCGAGCCAGGCCTCGTCGAGGCGGTGGTGCGCGGCACGGTCGATTCCGCTGGGCGCGGCGAGCGAGAGAGGGCGCTCGGTATGGGTGCTCACTGGTACTTCCAACTCCCCCGGTGGTGGGACAGGCAGGCTCGGTACTCGGTACTGGTACTCGCTACTCGGCACTCGGTACGACAGGTGTGTGCCTCGGATCAGGCGGGCGTGCGGTGGGCGGCGGCCAGGTCTCCCCAGAGGTAGGCGGTCGTCTCGACGCCCTTGAGCAGGAGGTCCAGCTCGACCTTCTCGTTCGGCGAGTGCCAGCCGTCGGACGGTACCGAGATTCCGAGGAAGAGGACGGGCGCGTCCAGGACGTCCTGGAGGTCCGCCGCCGGCCCGGATCCGCCCTCGCGGGTGAAGCGGACCTTCTGCCCGAAGGCGCGGCCCATGGCCCGTACGACGGACTGCAGGGCCGGGTGGTCCAGCGGGGTCAGGCACGGCCGGGTCGGGGCGCCGAAGGTGATGGAGTGGCGGATGCCGTCGGGGATCCGGGCCGCGACCCAGGCCTTGACGGCTTCCTCGACCTCGTAGGGGTCCTGCCCGGACACCAGGCGGAACGACAGCTTCAGGTGGGCGGAGGCGGGCACGATGGTCTTGCCGCCGGGACCCTGGTAGCCGCCGCCGATGCCGTTGACCTCGGCCGTCGGGCGGGCCCAGACCCGTTCCAGCGTGGAGTACCCGGCCTCGCCGGAGGCCGCGTACGACTTGGCCGTACGGAGCCACTCGGCCTCGTCGAAGGGCAGCTCCGCGATGAGCGCGCGCTCCGCGTCGGTGAGCTCGGCGATGTTGTCGTAGAAGCCGGGGACGGTGACCCGGCCGTCCTCGTCGTGCAGGGCCGCGACCAGGCGGGCGGCGGCGGTGGCCGGGTTGGGCACGGCCCCGCCGAAGGCGCCGGAGTGGATGTCCTGGTCCGGGCCGTGGAGGTCGATCTCGCAGTCGGCGACGCCGCGCATGCCGGTGCAGACGGTGGGGGTGGTCTCGGACCACATGCCGGTGTCGGAGACGATCACGACGTCGGCGGCGAGTTCGGCGGCGCGGGCCTCGACGAGCTCGCGGAAGTGGACGGAGCCGGACTCCTCCTCGCCCTCGATGATCATCTTGAGGTGCACGGCGGGGGCGGAGGCGCCGGTGGCCGCCAGGTGCGCCCGTACGCCGAGGGTGTGGAAGAACACCTGCCCCTTGTCGTCGGCGGCGCCGCGCCCGTACATGCGGCCGTCGCGGATCACCGGCTCGAACGGGTCGGTGTGCCAGCCGTCGGCGAGGGCGGCGGGCTGGACGTCGTGGTGCCCGTAGACGAGGACGGTGGGGGCGTCGGGGTCCTCGCTCGGCCAGTGCGCGAAGACGGCGGGGGCGCCGTCCGGATTCGTCTCCCAGACTTCGGCGACCGGGAAGCCGGTCTCCTTGAGCTTCGCCGCCAGCCATTCGGCGCTGCGGCGTACGTCGCCCGCGTGCTCGGGCTGGGCCGAGACGGAGGGTATGCGGAGCCACTCGGCGAGGTCGTCGAGGAAGGCGGCGCGGTGGGTGTCGATGTACGTGCGGACGACGTTGTCCGGCTGGGTGTCGCTCATGCCCACGAGCCTAACCGTCCACCTGATGATCACCGTCCGGGCCCGATTCGCCTTGGAGGATCCGCTCAAGGCGGGCCCGGTCGGGGAGGTTGCGGGGGCGGATCACCCGGCCGCTGCGGACGTGCAGGAAGGCGGCGGTGACCTGGGCGAGCGGGGTGTTGGTGGCCTCCGCCCAGGCCAGTCGGTACACGGCGAGCTGGAGGGGGTCGGCCTCGGTGGTCCGGCCGGTCTTCCAGTCGACGATCTCGTAGCCGGTGTCCGTGCGGTACACGGCGTCGATCCGGCCGCGGATGACTCGGCCGGCGAGGGTGAGCTGGACCGGGGCCTCCATGCGGTGGGGGGGCCGGTCGGCGTACTCGCTGCGCTCGAAGGCGGCCTTGAGGGCGTCGAGATCGGCCTCGTCGGCGATCTCCTGGTCGGACCCGGGCAGCTCGGTGGCGGGGTCGAGGACGTCGAGGAGCGGGAGCGGGAGCTCGTCGAAGCGGGACTCCACCCAGGCGTGGAATCGCGTGCCCTGGCGGGCGGCGGGCTGCGGGGGCTTGGGCATGGGGCGGGCGAGGTCGCGTACGAAGCCCTGCTCGTCGGCCGCGAGCCGGAGCAGCTGGCTGGCGGAGAGGGCTGCGGGGAGCTCGACGTCGCGGACGGCCGCGCGGGCGCGGCGGAGCTCGCCCTCCAGGGCGTCGAGGTCGCGGTCCCAGGAGGCGATGGCCCGGGCGTCCTCGGGAGCCAGCCGGCCGCCGGCCTGGTCGGCGGCGTACGGGGGCCTCGCCTGCCGGGGCTTCGCCGCCCATGGCTCGGCCGCCCATGGCTCCGCCGCCCACGGGTCGTCGGCTTCCGGGTCGTCGGCCTCCGGCCATGCGGGGGCGCCCTGCTCGGCTGCACGCGGGCTGGGCTCGGCGTGGCCGGTGTTCTCGTCCGGCCCGCCGGCGGAGGTCGGGGCGCCGGCACCGCGCGCGGCTGCGCCTGCGGCGGGCCGGGCCGGGGCGGGGGCCCACAGGGCTGCCTCCGGCCAGAGGTCGTCGTCGAGCGGCGCGGCGGGGTCGACCGGGGCGGGCTCTTCCCCCACCCCGCCCCTTCCCGAAACCGGGGCTCCGCCCCGGCCCCCGGCACGGGACGGGCCTGCGGCCCCGGCAGGAGCGAAGGAGTCAGCACCCGCCACGTCAGCGGCACCCGCATGCGGCTCCGCCGCAGCACGGGACCCGGCCCCGGCAGGGGTCGGGCCTACGGCCCCGGCAGGAGCGAAGAGATCAGCACCCGCCGCATCGGCGGCACCCGCATCCGGCTCCGCGGCAGCACGGGACCCGGCCCCGGTAGGCGTCGGGCCTGCGGCCCCCGCACGAGCGAAGGGGTCAGCACCCGCACGCGGCTCCGCCGCAGCACGGGCTTCGGCTCGGGCCGGGGCGGCGGCCTCGGCCGGGGCTCGGAGGGCATCGCCCTCTGGGTCGTCGTTGCCGGCATGCGGCTCCGCCGTGGGGCGCGGAGCGGCCCCAACGCCGGCAGGGGCCGGGGCGGTAGTGCCGACGGGCGGTTTTGTCTGGGGGCGGGCTTCGTCCGTCGGGTGTGGCGGGGCCGGCTCGGGGTCGGGCCATGGGTCCGGCCAGGGTTCGTCGTCGTAGGACGGGTCTTCGCAGTCCGGGGGCCAGAGGTAGGACTCGTCCTGCGGCGGAGAGGGCGGTGGGGGCGGGGTCGTCAGGTAGGACTCCACCAGGGCTGCCGCCGCGCGGCGGAGGGTGAGGGACTGGGGGTCGAGCGGCAGGGGCCAGGAGTGGTCCGGGGTGGACTCGGCGGACAGGGCTGGGTTCTCGGCCGACGGGTCGGGCTCGTCCGCCCAGGCCTCGATCTCGCCGAAGCCGGCCGCGCAGTGCTCGTACAGCGCCGACAGGAACGCGGACGGGCCGCGGCGCTTCTTCTGGGTCGGGCCCCACCAGTGGCCCGAGGCCAGGAGGAGGGAGCGGGGGCGGGTGAAGGTCACGTAGCCGAGGCGGAGCTCCTCCACCGACTTGTGGTCCTTGAGGGCGGCCTTGAAGGCCTTCAGGCCGGCCGAGGTCCAGGCCGGGTCCTCCGGCAGGGTCGGGGCGTCGCCGCGCAGCGCGTACGGCAGCACCTTCGCGTACGAGGTCCAGGCCTCAGGTGCCTTGTCCTTCGGGAAGGACCCCGCGCAGAGGTCGGGGACCACGACCACGTCCCACTCCAGGCCCTTGGACTTGTGGGCGGTCAGGACCTTGACCGTGTTCTCGCCGCCGGGCAGCGCGTGGTCCAGGCCCTTCTCGTACTGGGCGGCCGTGCGCAGGAAGGCCAGGAAGGCGAGGAGGGAGGCCTCGCCGTCCAAGGCGGCGAAACCGGCCGCCACGTCCATGAAGTTCGACAGCGTCTCGCGTCGGCGGGCCGCCAGCGCGTGCGGGGAGGCGGACAGTTCCACCTCCAGGCCGGTGGCGGACAGCACGCGGTGCAGTACGTCCATCAGCGGGTCGGCGAGCGAACGCCGCAGGTCGCGCAGCTCCTGCGCGAGGTGCGCGAAGCGGACCCGGGCCTCCGCCGAGAAGGGGAGGTCGTCCGGGGCCTGTCCGGCGCCGTCGAGGAAGGTCTCCAGGGCGTCGGCCAGGGACACGATCTCCGCCGGGTCCACGCCTTCGACGGCCGCCGCGAGGCGTTCGTCCGCGTCCTCCGCCGAGGACGGCGCGCGGCCCACCAGCAGGCGTGCCCGGCGGCCCAGCAGGGCCAGGTCCCGCGCGCCGATCCGCCAGCGCGGGCCGATGAGGAGCCGCACGAGGGAGGCGTTGGCGCCCGGGTCCTGGAGCACCTCGCAGACCGCGACGAGGTCCGCGACCTCGGGGAGGTGGAGCAGCCCGGACAGGCCGACGACCTCCACCGGCACGTCCCGGGCCACCAGTACGGCCTGGATCTGTGCGAAGTCCCCCGCCGAGCGGCACAGCACCGCGATCTCCCCCGGCTCCGTGCCCGTGCGCACGAGGTGCGCGACGGAGTCCCCGAGCCATTCGAGTTCCTCGGCGTGGGTCGGGAGCAGCGCGCAGCGCACGAAGCCGGCCTGTTCCTCGCCCGGCGCCGGGCGCAGCGCCTCCACCCCCTCGTGCATGGCGCGCAGCGGGGCGGCGAGGCCGTTGGCCAGGTCCAGCAGGCGGCCGCCGCTGCGCCGGTTCTCGCTGAGGGAGAGCCGGGTGGCGGGGGTGCCGTCGGCGTGCGGGAAGTGCTGGGGGAAGTCGTCGAGGTTGGCCACGGAGGCCCCGCGCCAGCCGTAGATCGCCTGGCAGGGGTCGCCGACTGCGGTCACGGCGTGGCCGGAGCCCGCGCCGAAGAGGCCCGAGAGCAGGAGGCGCTGGGCCACGGAGGTGTCCTGGTACTCGTCCAGGAGCACGACACGGAACTCCTCGCGCAGCAGCGCCCCCACCTCGGGCCGGGTGGTGGCGAGCCGCGCGGAGAGGGCTATCTGGTCGCTGAAGTCGAAGAGGTCGCGGGAGCGTTTGGCGGCGCGGTAGCGGCTGACCAGCTCCAGCAGTTCGAGGCGGCCGCGCACGGCCTCCGGGACCTTGCGCAGGTCCTCGTTGGTGAGCTTGGCGTCGGCGAGGACGCCGAGCAGCTCGGTGTCGTACGCGCGCAGCTCGGCCGGCTCGACCAGGTGCTCGGAGAGCTCCCCGTCGAGCGCGAGGAGGTCCCCGACCAGGTCGGGGACGGACTTGGTGAGCGAGGGGTACGGGCCGGGGGCCTCGCGCAGCACCTTCGCGGCGAGCTGGAAGCGGGTGGCGTCGGCGAGGAGGCGGGAGCTGGGCTCCAGGCCGATGCGCAGGCCGTGGTCCTTGAGGAGCTGGCCGGCGAAGGCGTGGTACGTGGAGATGCGCGGCTCGCCGCCGGCCGCGTCGGGATCGGCCGGGGAAGGGTCCGGGTCGGTGATCCCGGCCCGCGCGAGTGCCTTCCGTACGCGCTCCGACAGTTCACCGGCGGCCTTGTTGGTGAAGGTCAGGCCGAGGACCTGCTCGGGCGCGACCGCGCCGGTCCCGACGAGCCAGACCACGCGGGCGGCCATGACGGTGGTCTTGCCGGAGCCGGCGCCGGCGACGACGACCTGCGGGGCGGGCGGGGCGGTGACGCAGGCCATCTGTTCGGGCGTGAAAGGGATCCCGAGGAGCTCCTTGAGCTGCTCGGGGTCGGTGAGGACGGACGGACGCGCGGACACGTAAAAAGGCTAGCCGCCCCCACCGACAGTCCCCGACGGCCTCGTCACTCGACGGTCTGGCGGCCTTCGGGGCGGGCGCTGCACGCACTGCGGAAGGAGCAGTGGTCGCAGTGCTTGCCCGCGGCGGGCGCGAACCGCTCGTCCAGGACCCGGCCGGCGGCGGTGGCGAGCAGGTCGCCGACCCACTCCCCGTCGAGCGGCTGCTGGGCCTGGATCTTGGGGACGGTGTCGCCGCCGTCGCGCTGGGCGGCGCCCTGGCGGAGCTGGACGAGTTCGGCGCCGCCGGGCGCGGGGCGCAGGCCGTCGAAGACCTCGTCGACGGCGCCCTCGCGCACGGCGAGCTGGTAGACGGCGAGCTGGGGGTGGCGCGCGACCTCGTCCTTCGTCGGCGCGGACTTGCCGGTCTTGAAGTCGACGACGTACGCACGCCCCTGCGGGTCCGATTCGACCCTGTCCATGGAACCCCGGATGCGAACGGCGACGTCGCCGGCTTCGAGCGTGACGTCGAATTCGTGCTCGGTGGCCACGGCGGCCCGGCCCCCGCGGTCGGTGGTGTGCCAGCGCAGGAAGCGTTCGAGGGCGGCGCGGGCGTTGTCCTTCTCCTGGCGGGATTTCCAGGGCGCGTCGAAGGCGAGGGCGTCCCATACGGAGTCGAGGCGTTCCATGAGGACGGCCAGGTCGGCGGGGGTGCGGCCGGAGGCGACCTCGTCGGCGAGGACGTGGACGACGTTGCCGAAGCCCTGGGCGGCGGTGGAGGGGGCGTCGGCCTTGACCTCGCGGCCGAGGAACCACTGGAGGGAGCAGGTGTTGGCGAGCTGGTCCAGGGCGCTGCCGGACAGGGCGACGGGCCGGTCCCGGTCGCGCAGCGGGACGCTGCTGCGGGTGGGCTCGTACAGCCCCCACCAGCGCTGCGGGTGCGCCGCGGGGACCAGGGGGCGGTCCTCGTCGTCGGTGAGCGCGGCGAGGCGGGCGAGGCGGCGGGCGGCCGCGTCGCGCAGGGCCTCGGATGCCTCGGGGTCGACGGTGGTGGCCCGCAGTTCGGCGACGAGCGCCGGGACGGCGAGGGGGCGGCGGGGGCGGCCGGTGACGTCCTTCGGGGTCACCCCGAGCTCGGTGAGGAAGCGGGAGGGCTGGTCGCCGTCGTCGGCGGGGGCCTTGACGGCGGTGACGACGAGGCGGTCGCGGGCGCGGGTGGCGGCGACGTAGAAGAGCCGGCGTTCCTCGGCGAGGAGGGCGCCGGGGGTGAGGGGTTCGGCGAGGCCGTCGCGGCCGATGCGGTCGGCCTCCAGGAGGGAACCGCGGCGGCGGAGGTCGGGCCACAAGCCCTCCTGGACGCCGGCGACGACGACGAGGGACCACTCCAGGCCCTTGGAGCGGTGGGCGGTCATCAGGCGGACGGCGTCGGAGCGGGTGGCGCGGGTCGTCAACGTGTCGGCGGCGATGTCCTCCGCTTCCAGTTGTTCGAGGAAGTTGAGCGCACCGCGGCCTCCGGTGCGTTCTTCGGCGCGGGCGGCGGTGTCGAAGAGGGCGCAGACGGCGTCGAGGTCGCGGTCGGCGTTACGGCCCGCCGGGCCGCCGCGGCGGGCGCTGCGCTCCAGCCGCTGGGGCCAGGGGGTGCCGTCCCAGAGGATCCACAGGGCCTCTTCGGCGGTGCCGCCGCCCTGGAGCAGCTCGCGGGCCTTGCGCAGGAGCAGGCCGAGGCGCTGCGCTCCGCGGGCGTAGGCGGGGTCGTGCGCGGTGAGCCGCTCGGGCTCGGCGAGGGCGCGGGCGAGCAGGACGTCGGAGGGCGCGGGCACCTTGACGCCCGCGGCGCGCTCCTCGTCGCGCAGCGCCCGCCCGAGGCGCCGCAGGTCGGCGGCGTCCATCCCGCCGAGCGGCGAGGTGAGCAGCGCGATGGCGGCCTCGACGCCTCCGGCGGGGTCGGCGGCCTCGACTGCGTCGGGCTCGGCAGAGTGCTCGGGCTCGTCGCCCGGACCCGGCTCCACGGCGTTGGCCGGGCCCTCCGTACCGAAGCCGAGACCTGCGCGTGCGCCGGGGTCGGGCTCGGGCTCGGGGGAAGTTCCCCGCCCACCCGCCCCGAAGCCACGAGCAAGCTCGCCCACCTCGACGCCGGCCGCAGCGGCAGGGCCGACGGCCGGGACGGACGCCAGGCCTGCGGGCGGGGCCGGCTCGGCGACCGCGTCGGGCTCAAGGGAAGTTCCCTCCCCACCCGCCCCGAAGCCACGAGCAAGCTCGCCCACCTCGCCGCCGGCTGCGGCAGGGCCGACGGCCGGGACGGACGCCGTGCCTGCGGACGGGGCCGGCTCGGCGGGCGCGTCGGGCTCGGGGGATGTTCCCCGCCCACCCGCCCCGAAGCCACGAGCAAGCTCGCCGGTCGTAGCGGCAATGCCGGCTGAGCCGGACAGCGGGTCCTCGGTCGGGTCGGCCGGGACTGCGTCGGGCCGGCCCCCCGGGCCGGATGCGCGGCCTGCAGCCGGGGTCGGCCCGGCGGTGACCGGCTGCTCGCCGGTCTCGGCCGGGGCGGCCGGGGCGGCCGGGTGCGCGGGGCCGGGACTCCGGCTCCCCGCCGGGTCGGTGTCGAGGGCTGCCGCCGGGTCGGACTCGGCGTCGGGCTCGGGCGGGTTGGTCGGCGCGGTCACGCCGGACGCGGCCGTGGCCGTGAGGCGGAGGGCCGTCAGGAGGGGGGCCACGGCCGGTTCGTGGCGGAGGGGGGTGGTCGTGGCGTCCGTCTCGGCCGGCACTCCCGCCGAGATCAGGGCGCGGCGCATCGCCGGGAGGGTGCGGCCGCCCGAGCGGACCAGGACGGCCATGTCCTGCCAGGGCACGCCGTCCTCCAGGTGGGCCCGGCGCAGGATGTCGGCGATGTTGTCGAGCTCGGCGCCGGCCGTCGGGTACGTGAAGACCTCCACCCGGCCGCCCTCCCGCGTCGGCTGGAGGCTCCGGTGGGCGCGTACCGCAGCCGCGGGCAGGCGTGGGACCGGCATCCGGGTCGTGAGGAGGCGGGTGGCCGTCAGCAGGGCCGCGCCGGAGCGGCGGCCGACGGTCAGGGCCTTGACGGCCGCGCCCGGGAAGGCCGACTCGAAGTCCAGGGTGTTGTTGATGTCGGCGCCGCGGAAGGCGTAGATCGACTGGTCGGGGTCGCCGAAGGCGACCACGGTGCCGCCCGGTCCGGTCAGCGCCCGCAGCAGCCGTAGCTGCGAAGCGTCCGTGTCCTGGTACTCGTCCACGAAGATCGCGTCGTACGAGGAGGCCAGCGACGGGGTGCGCTCCGCCAGGAGGACCGCGCGGTGCAGGAGCTCCGCGTAGTCCAGCATCCCCTGGAGGTCCAGGACGTCCAGGTACTCGGAGAGGAAGGCCGCGGCCGCCTTCCAGTCCGGGCGGCCGATGCGGTCGGCGAAGGAGGACAGGGCCTGCGGGCCGAGGCCCAGCTCGCGGGCGCGGGCCAGGACGGCGCGGACCTCGTCCGCGAAGCCGCGCGTGGTGAGCGCGGCCCGCAGGTCGTCCGGCCAACGGATCGAGCGGAGCCTGCGCTGGCCCTCCAGGAGGGTGCGGACCATCACGTCCTGCTCGGGGCCGGACAGCAGCCGCAGCGGGTCGGCGAAGAGGTCGGCGTCCTGGTGGGCGCGGACCAGGCCGTAGCAGAAGGAGTGGAAGGTGGTGGCCTGCGGAGCCCGCGCACCGCCCAGTCGCAGGGCCGCCCGGTCGCGGAGTTCCACCGCCGCCTTGCGGCTGAAGGTGAGGATGAGGATCCGCGCGGGGTCCGTCCCCGCTTCCACCCGGGCGGTGACCGCCTCGACCAGCGTGGTCGTCTTCCCGGTACCCGGTCCGGCCAGGACCAGGAGCGGTCCCGCGGTGTGGTCAACCACGGCCCGCTGCGCTGCGTCCAGCACAGGGGGATCCACCCGCTCCGGCCCGGTGCGCACCAGGCGGTACGCGTCGGGGGTCCGCGTACGCCGCCGTTCGGTGCGGCGGCTGTCGGAGGAAGAGGTGATCACGTGGGGTGCCGGTCCTGGTGGGTCTTCGGGTGGTGCCGTGACGGCTCGGGGAGAAGCCGAAGAGGCAACGCTACGGCAACCGGCCGACGCCGCGCAGTCCCCCCGGGTACCCCGTACGGGCGTTCGCACGGTCACTCGACCGCCCGCCGGGGCCGCGCATGGCCGAAGCTGTCAGGTGTGAGCCTCGTCGCGCGTGCCGTCCTGTCCGGGGTCCCCGTCCCAGCGCGCCCGGCGCATGTCCAGCCGCGGTTCGCCGCCGCCGGCGCCGGCCGTCAGGCGCAGCGGGGTGCCCTCGGTCCGGTAGTGCTCCAGGGCGCGCAGCTCGTGCCCGGGCAGCGGCACGCCGTCCGCCCGCACCACCCGCCACCAGGGCACGGCTCCCCCGTACAGGGCCATGACGCGCCCGACTTGGCGCGGTCCGCCCTCGCCGAGCCACTCGGCGACGTCCCCGTACGTCATCACCCGGCCGGGCGGAATACGCTCGGCCACCTCCAGCACGCGCTCCGCGTAGGCGGGCAGCTCCTCACTCATTCGGCACATGGTGCAGTACGCCGGACGCCCGCCGGCGGAAGTTTCGGTTCCACACCGGCTCGCACCCTGATGCCCCGCCGACCCGTCGGTCCGTGCCACCATCTTCCGGGCGGTGACTGGTGATACGTGATCACGAAGAGACGGAAGTGACGACGAAGGAGCAGGGTGTGAGCCCTCCGGACGGCGCGGCGACGGACGACGGCGCACGCCCTGACGACGGCCCCACCCCCCGATCTGGCCCCCGCCCGGAGAGCCACGAGACCCCGGAGACCCCGGAGCCCCGTCCGGACCGCCGCCGGGCCGACGGCGGCACCGGCACGACCGGCGACGCCGAGGCCGAGGCGGAGACCGACACCGCCGCCGAGGCCGAGGGCCCGCACGGCCACGCCCCCACCGCCGCCGACCGGGTCGAGGTCGACGAACCGCTGCTCGCCGCCCGCGTGCACCGGCCGTCCGACCTCGTACGCCTGCTCGTCGGCATCCTCGGCATCGCCGTCCTGCTCGGCATCGCCGCCTTCGCCCACGGCACCACCGTCGGCCTGGAGGAGGACATCAACAAGGGCACCGGCCAGGCGCCGGACCTGTTGATCAAGGTCGCCGCGCTCGTGTCGAGCATCGCGGTGCTGCTGCTCCCCGTCGCCTTCGCCATCGAGCGGCTGATCAAACGCGACGGGCTGCGCATCGCCGACGGCGTACTCGCCGCCGTCCTCGCGCACGGCGTCACCCTCGCCACCGACCTATGGGTCTCCCAGGCCGCCCCCGGCACCATCCAGGACGCCCTCACCCGTCCCGCGGGCGGCGGAGCCCTCACCGATCCGGTGCACGGCTACCTCGCGCCGGTCATCGCGTACATGACCGCCGTCGGCATGACCCGCAGGCCCCACTGGCGCGTCGCGCTGTGGGTGGTCCTGCTGCTCAACGCCCTGACCATGCTGGTCAACGGGTACACCACCCCCTTCTCGATCATCCTCACCGTGCTGATCGGCTGGAGCGTCGCGTATGGGACCCTCTACGCCGTCGGCTCCCCCAATGTGCGTCCCACCGGGCAGAACCTTCTCGCCGGGCTGCGCCGGGTCGGCTTCCAGCCGGTCAGCGCGATGCGCGCGGAGGGCCCCGAGGGCCCGCCGCCCTCCGAGGTGAGCGACCGGGGCCGGCGCTACCACGTCACCCTGGAGGACGGGCCGCCGCTCGACGTCACCGTCGTCGACCGCGAGCAGCAGGCCCAGGGCTTCTTCTACCGGGTCTGGCGCCGGCTCACCCTGCGCGGCATCACCACCCGGCGCAGCCTCCAGTCGCTGCGCCAGGCGCTGGAGCAGGAGGCGCTCCTCGCGTACGCCGCCATCGCGGCCGGGGCCAACGCGCCGAAGCTGATCGCCACCTCCGAGCTCGGCCCGGACGCCGTGATGCTCGTGTACGAGCACCTGGACGGCCGGACCCTGGACTCCCTCCCCGACGAGGAGATCACGGACGACCTGACCCGCAGCACGTGGAAGCAGGTACGGGCGCTCCAGTCGCGGCGGATCGCGCACCGGCGGCTCACCGGGGACGCCCTGGTGGTGGATCGTTCCGGCAATGTCGTCCTCACCGACCTGCGGGGCGGCGAGATCGCCGCCGGCGACCTGGTGCTCCGGATGGACATCGCACAGCTGCTGACCACGCTCGGCCTGCGGGTCGGCGCGGAGCGGGCGGTGGCCTCGGCGGTGTCGGTGCTCGGCCCGGACGCGGTGGCGGACTGCCTGCCGCTGCTCCAGCCGATCGCGCTGAGCCGCTCCACGCGGGCGACGCTGCGCAAGCTGGCCCGGGAGCGGGCCGAGCGGCAGCGGGAGGCCGTACTGGAGTCCTCGCGGGCGGCGAAGGCGGCGCGCGAGGCGGATGCGGCGGCCTCGGGCTCCGCGTCGGCTTCGGCCGCGGCGGCCGACCGCAAGGCCGAGAAGAAGGCGCTCGACGACGCGCTGGACGGGGCCCGCGAGGAGGACCTGCTGAGCCAGATCCGCCAGCAGGTGCTGCTGATCCGCCCGCAGGCGCCGGTGGAGCCGGCCCGGCTGGAGCGGATCCGGCCGCGCACGCTGGTGTCGTTCATCGCGGGCGCGTTCGGTGCGTACTTCCTGCTCACGCAGCTCGCCCACGTGGACTTCGGGACCGTTATCGGCGAGGCGCAGTGGGGCTGGGTCGGCGCGGCCTTCGCCTTCTCGGCGCTGACGTACTTCGCGGCGGCGATGAGCCTGCTGGGCTTCGTACCGGAGCGGGTGCCGTTCCTGCGGACGGTGGTCGCGCAGGTGGCAGGGTCCTTCGTGAAGCTGGTGGCCCCGGCGGCGGTCGGCGGTGTCGCGCTGAACACCCGCTTCCTCCAGCGGGCGGGGGTCCGCCCGGGGCTGGCGGTCGCGAGCGTGGGCGCCTCGCAGCTGTTCGGGCTGGCCAGCCACATCCTGCTGCTGCTGTCCTTCGGCTACCTGACCGGGACCGAGAAGACCCCGGAGATGACCCCCTCGCGGGCGGTCATCGCCGGGCTGCTGACGGTGGCGGTGCTGGTGCTGGTGGTGACGGCGGTCCCGTTCATGCGGAAGTTCGTCGTGACGCGGGTGCGGGCGCTGTTCGCGGGCGTCGTACCGCGCATGCTGGACGTGCTCCAGCGGCCGAAGAAGCTGATGACGGGCATCGGCGGCATGCTGCTGCTGACGGGCTGCTTCGTGATGTGCCTGGACGCGTCGATCCGCGCGTTCGGGGGCGGCGAGGCCATCAGCTACGCGAGCATCGCGGTGGTGTTCCTGGCGGGCAACGCGCTGGGGTCGGCGGCGCCGACGCCGGGCGGCATGGGCGCGGTGGAGACCACGCTGACGCTCGGGCTGATCGCGGCGGGGCTGGAGAAGGAAGTCGCGATCTCGGCGGTGCTGCTGTTCCGCCTGATGACCTTCTGGCTGCCGGTGCTGCCGGGGTGGATCTCCTTCAACTTCCTCACGCGCAAGGAAGCCATTTAGGGGTGTAGTCGCAGCCCGCCCGGGCACGATATCGGGACGCGGAACAGGCGGACCGGGGGGACTGCGATGCTCCACTTCCTGAGTGGCTCCGAGGAACCGAACTGGCTCATCAGCGCTCTCCTGGGAGCGGTGATCGGCGTGCTCGTGGCACCGACCGCAAAAGCGGCCTTATATCCGGTACGCCGAATGAAGCGGCACCCCATGGCCGGGAAGTGGTATTCCTACCACTTCAGCTTCATGGCCGGACAGCCGATCCTCCGGTACGGCACGATCACCGTCAGGACCGGTGTGCGCACCCGCTACGCCATCCAGCGGACGACGTCCGCGGCGCCCTTCGGGGCCGACGGGAGACCGACGCCTCCCGTCCTCAGGTACAGCGGCGGAGCCCTCACCGAAGAGGCCGATCACATCCTCATGGTCTTCTCCGGCAGTTCCCACCAGGAAACGCTCACTTATCGATTTCTCAGCCGAATTCCGTCGAACTCCAGTGTCATACCGGGAGTTTGGATGGCTTACGATCACGATTTGAACCCCGCTGCCGGCACCGCTATCGTCAGCCGCGATCCGCTGACCGACGAAGAAGCACGCCGACTTCTCGGCGCCTGGGTGGTCAGCGAGGGATTTGCACTGCACCTCAGAAAATCTCCTCAATGAGGCATATCCATGAGCAGTTCAATTGATGCGGATGTCATTGTCGTCGGTCTCGGTGCGATGGGGAGCCAGACCCTCTGGCGCCTCGCCGAGCGGGGCGTGGACGCGATCGGCATCGAGCAGTTCACCCCGGGACACGACCGCGGAGCCAGCCACGGCGAATCCCGGATCATCCGCAGCGCGTACGCCGAGGGCGCCGCGTACGTGCCGCTCGTCAAGGAGGCGTGGCAGCTCTGGCGGGAGCTGGAGGAGACCTCGGGAGCGCACCTCCTGGAGCAGACCGGCGCCCTGATGGTGGGGCCGGCCGACTCGTCGGTCATCGCCGGGCCACTGGCCTCCGCCCGGGCCTGGGACCTGAAGTACCGGCTGCTCGACACCGCGGAGCTGCGCGAGGACTTCCCCCAGTACGTGCCCGCCGAGGGACTGCTGGGCTTCTACGAGGAGGACGCCGGCTACCTGCGCCCCGAGGCCTGCGTCACCGCGGCCGTCGGGGCGGCCGAGGCGCGCGGGGCCGAGGTGCTGAGGGACCGTGCCGTCACCGCCGTCCTGCCGGACCCCGTCCGCCCCCGGGTCCGCGTCGGCGACCGCGAGCTGACCGCCCGCCACGTGGTCGTGGCCGCCGGCGGCTGGCTGCGCGGGCTGCTGCCCGCCACCGCGCCGCTGATGACGGTCGAGCGCCGGGTGATGGGCTGGTTCCGTACGGAGGACCCCGCCGCCTTCGACGCCCGCCGTTTCCCCGTGTTCGTCCACAGCGACGCGTCGGGGGACCACAACCTCTACGGATTCCCCTCGCTCGACGGCGAGAGCATCAAGGTGGGCCTGCACACCTGGCCGGGGATCTACGAGGTGACCGACCCGGCCGGCGGCCACCGCCCGCCCGACGCGGCCGACGCGCAGCGCTTCGCCGACGCCCTCGGGCGCACGTTGGTCGGCGTGGATCCCCAGCCGCTCCGCATGGAGTCGTGCATGTACTCGCTGACCCCGGACCGGCACTTCCTCATCGGCCCGCGCGCCGACCTGCCCGGGCTCACCCTGCTCGGCGGGTTCTCCGGTCACGGATTCAAATTCGCCAGTGTCATCGGCGAGATCGCCGCGCAGTTCGCCGTCGCGGGAAAGACGAGCCTGCCCGTGGAGACGTTCGACCCGCACCGCTTCGACCGACGCTGACGCCGACGCCAGGAGGCCGCCATTTTCTCGGACGCCGATTACGGGGAGCACGTGGCGGCCTCGTACCAGGACGGCCAGGGTCTGCCCGCACGGACCCTGGCCCTGTGGCTGGACGTCTTCGAGCGGCACGCGGGAGCGCCCCCGCCGCGCACCGTCGTGGACCTGGGCTGCGGCACCGGCCGCTTCACGCCGCTGCTCGCCGAGCGCTTCGGCTCCCGCGTCTTCGGCGTCGAGCCCTCGGCCTCCATGCTGGACGTGGCCCGGGCCACCCGCGCCCACCCGCGCGTCGCCTACCTGGACGGGCGCGCGGAGTTCATCCCGCTGCCCGCCGACTGCGCGGACCTGGTCGTGCTCTTCCAGGTGGTCCACCACTTCTCGGACGTCGTGAAGGCGGCCTCCGAGATCGCGCGCGTACTGCGCCCGGGCGGCCTGATCGTCCTGCACGGCTTCTTCTCCGGCCTGGACTACACCCGGCGCCACTCCCGCTACTTCCCGAGCGCCCATGCCATCGAGGAGGCCCGGCTGCCCACGGTCGGCCACACGGTGGCCCAGTTGCGGACGGCCGATCTGGAGCTGGTCGCCGTGGAACGACATGTCATGGACCTGGCAGTGAGCCGTCGCGCGTACGCCCGGCGCATGGGGCACCGGGCCCTGTCGATCTTCCAGTACCTGCCGGCGGAGGAGATAGCCGCCGGCCTGGCCCTGATGCGCGCGGAAGCCGACGAGGAGACCGTCCCCAGACCCGTACGCACGCCCGCGGAGCTGCTGGTCCTGCGCAAGCCGCGCCCGTGATCGGCCGCGGGGTCCGGGGCGGAGCGCCGGAAAGGGACCCGTTCGGGTCAGCGCGGGGGCGGGGGTGGGCAACCCCGCACAGGATGGGGGCATGCCGAGAAACGCCTGGCGGGTCACCGCCGCCGCCGCGCTCGCCGCCGCACTGCTCACCACGGCCGCCTGCTCCGACGACGGCGACGGGGGCGGGGGCGGGGGCGGGGAGAAGACGAAGGCCGGCGGCACCAAGGGCGCCAAGCCCCTCAAGTGGGGCGACTGCCCGGCCCCCACCGCCGCGGAGGGCGGCGGCCAGGTCCCGCCCAAGGACTGGCAGTGCGCCACCCTCGACGTGCCGCTCGACTACGCGGAACCCGAGGGCGAGACGATCCCGATCGCCCTGATCCGCGCCAAGGCCCGCGACCGCAAGAACCGCATCGGCTCCCTCGTCTTCAACTTCGGCGGCCCCGGCGGCTCCGGCATCACCACCCTGCCCGGCGCCGCCAAGGAGTACGCGGCCCTGCGCGCCCGGTACGACCTGGTCAGCTTCGACCCCCGCGGGGTGGGCCGCAGCGCCCCCGTCCGCTGCGAGGACGACAAGCAGCTGGACGCGTACTACGCCTCGGACTCCTCCCCCGGCACCCCCCAGGAGGAGGCGGCCTTCCTCGGGAACATCCGCGAGTACCAGTCGGCCTGCCGGAAGAACTCCGACAAGCTCCTCCCCCACGTCGGCACCCCCAACGCCGCCCGCGACATGGACCGCATCCGCCAGGCCCTGGGCGACGAGAAGCTGCACTACTTCGGGATCTCCTACGGCACCGAACTCGGCGGGGTCTACGCCCACCTCTTCCCCAAGAACGTCGGCCGGGCCGTCTTCGACGCCGTCGTGGACCCGACCAAGGACTCCGAGGAGGGGGCCCTGGGCCAGGCCAAGGGCTTCCAGCTCGCCCTCGGCAACTTCGCCCAGGACTGCGTGGACCGCGGCGACGAGTGCCGGCTCCAGGGCAGCACCCCCAAGGAGATCGAGGCCAACGTCATCAAGCTCCAGAAGGACCTGGCCGCCAAGCCCATCACGGGCATCGGCAACCGGCAGCTCACCGAGAGCGCCGCGACCAACGGCATCGCCCAGGCCCTCTACTCGAAGGAGCTGTGGCCCCTGCTGGAGCAGGGGCTGGACGAGGCCGACGGCGGGCAGGGGCAGTTGCTGCTCGCCCTCTCCGACGCGCTCAACGGCCGTGACCAGCAGGGCCGCTACAGCAACATCGGCGCCGCGAACACCGCGATCAACTGCGCCGACTCCAAGGAGCGCTACACCCTCGCGCAGACCAAGGCCAAGCTGCCGGCGTTCCGTGCGGCCTCTCCCGTCTTCGGGGACTTCCTCGGCTGGGCCATGATGGCCTGCACCGGCTGGCCGGTCGCGGGCGCCTGGACGACCCCGGACGTGTCCGCCCCCGGCGCCGCCCCGATCCTGGTCATCGGCAACACCGGCGACCCCGCCACCCCCTACGAGGGCGCCCGCAAGATGGTGGAGCGGCTCGGCCCCGGCGTCGGCGTGGAGCTCACGTACAAGGGCGAGGGGCACGGCGCGTACAACAGCGGCGACACGTGCGTGCAGCAGGCGGTGAACACGTACCTGCTCGACGGGAAGCCGCCGGCCGCGGGCACCGTCTGCACCGCCCCGTAGGGCGGGGGAACGCCGAAGGGGCCGTACCGCCTCACGGCGGGTACGGCCCCTTCGGGTGACTCCTAGTAGACCGGCTTCTCGGGCTCGATCTGGTGGACCCAGCCGATCACGCCGCCGCCGACGTGCACCGCGTCCGCGAAGCCCGCGGACTTCAGGACGGCGAGGACTTCCGCACTGCGGACACCCGTCTTGCAGTGCAAGACGATGCGCTTGTCCTGCGGCAGGTCCTGGAGGGCGGTGCCCATCAGGAACTCGCCCTTGGGGATCAGCTTCGCGCCGGGGATCGAGACGATCTCGTACTCGTTGATCTCGCGGACGTCGATGATCTCGATGGGCTCGTCGGTGTCGATCCACTCCTTGAGCTGCTTGGGAGTGATCGTCGAACCGGCGGCCGCCTCCTGGGCCTCCTCCGACACGACGCCGCAGAAGGCCTCGTAGTCGATGAGCTCGGTGACGGTCGCGTTCGGACCGCAGACCGCGCAGTCGGGGTCCTTGCGGACCTTGACCTGGCGGTACTGCATCTCCAGGGCGTCGTAGATCATCAGGCGGCCGACCAGCGGCTCACCGACACCCGTGAGGACCTTGATGGCCTCGGTGACCTGGATGGACCCGATGGACGCGCAGAGCACGCCCAGCACGCCGCCCTCGGCGCAGCTCGGGACCATGCCCGGCGGCGGGGGCTCCGGGTAGAGGCAGCGGTAGCACGGGCCGTGCTCGGACCAGAAGACCGAGGCCTGGCCGTCGAAGCGGTAGATCGAGCCCCACACGTACGGCTTGTTCAGCAGCACGCAGGCGTCGTTGACCAGGTAGCGCGTGGCGAAGTTGTCCGTGCCGTCGACGATGAGGTCGTACTGGCTGAAGATCTCCATCACGTTCTCGGCTTCGAGCCGCTCTTCGTGAAGGACCACGTTCACGTACGGGTTGATGCCCAGCACGCTGTCGCGGGCCGACTCGGCCTTGGAACGGCCGATGTCCGCCTGGCTGTGGATGATCTGGCGCTGCAGGTTCGACTCGTCGACCTCGTCGAACTCCACGATGCCCAGGGTGCCGACACCGGCCGCGGCCAGGTACATGAGGGCGGGCGAACCGAGGCCGCCCGCGCCCACGGCCAGCACCTTGGCGTTCTTCAGGCGCTTCTGGCCGTCCATCCCGACGTCCGGGATGATCAGGTGGCGGGAGTACCGACGGACCTCGTCAACGGTGAGCTCAGCAGCTGGCTCGACCAGGGGTGGCAGCGACACGGGGACTCCGTAGATGGTTACGTCTTCAGGGTGGTTCTCTCCGTAACACTGCCACGCCCGTCTTCATTCCAAGACACCTGTCCCGATACGTGAGACGATTTCGTCCCAGTACGCGGGCATAGAGGCCCACGGATCACGGTCGCCGACCGCGCGCCGGTCCGTGAACCAGATGGTGCCGGCGCCCTGCCAGCGGGCGATCCGCATGGCCTCCTCCAGGTGCGTGCGCGGCACCCCGTGGACGAGGTGGCAGAACCGCTCCGCCGGGTGGTCGGCGGTCCACTCCGCCACCTGCGACCAACGGTAGTCGGCCCAGGCTCCGGAGAAGGTGACCAGCTGGTCGGCGGCCTCCGCGTAGCCCTCGTACGGATGGGTGCCGTGGCCGAGCACGATCCGCAGGTCCTCCCCCAGTCCCCGCAGGGTGTCGACGACCCGGCACACCGAGGCCAGTTCCGCCTTGTCTGCGGGGGCCTGCGCGAGGTAGAAACCGCCGACTCCGTACCAGTCCCGGAAGCGGTGGGCGTCCGAGACCAGCTCCCCGAAGGACCGCGAGCCGTCTCGCATCGCGAGATGGCCGAGGACGGTGCCGCCCACCCCGCGCAGCTTCGCGGCCGCTTCCGTGCAGTGCGGGTCGGGCCGCCCGCCCGGGCCGTCCGTGACGTTGAGCACGGCCCAGTGCAGCGGGGTGCCGGGGCGGGTCAGCTCGGCCCACTCGACGGGGGCGAGCAGCGGGTGCGCGTAGCCGGGGATCCCGAGGCCGAGCCGGCCCGCCTCGGTCGCGGCGGCGGTCATGGACCCCGGTGGGGTGGTCAGATGCGGCACGCCGCCTCCATCCAGATGTCCGCGAGGGACTCCTCCAGGTTGATCCGGGGCCGCCAGCCGAGCCGGTCCCGGGCGGTACGGACATCCGCCTGCTGCCAGGCCCCGCAGCCGTCGGGGTAGGGGTACGGCTGGGGGGCCGCGGCGGCGAGCTGCTCGGCGGTGGCCTCGGACCGCGGGGATCCGATGGAGGCGAGCCCGACCGGGCGGCCGGGGTGCCCGTGCTGCTGGGCCCCGCCGTGCGGGACGTCCAGCTCGTGCAGGGCGCCTCCGTAACCGGCGACCCGGGCCAGGACGGCCGCCGCGTCGCGCAGCCGGACCGCGCGGCCGGTGCCGATGTTGACGACGCCCTGGGCGGCGGACAGGGAGGCGGCGTGCACGGCCCGCGCCACGTCCCGTACGTCCACGAAGTCGCGCTGCACGCCGAGCCCGCTGAGCTTGAGCTCGCCGTCCCCGGACTGCATCGCGCGGCGCATGGCCTCGGCGAGCCGGCCGAGCGGGGATCCGGCGGGGGTGCCGGGGCCGACGGGCGAGAAGATCCGCAGGACGACGGCGTCCAGCCCGGAGCCGAGGACCAGCTCGGTGGCGGCCAGTTTGCTGACGCCGTACGGCCCGCCGGGTCTCGGCACGGCGTCCTCGGCCGTGGACGACCCGGGCTGGCTGGGCCCGTACTCGGCGGCGCAGCCGAGCTGGACGAGGCGGGCCCCGCAGCCGCTGCGGCGCAGCGACTCGCAGATCGTCGCGACGGCGACGGTGTTGTGCCGGGTGAGTTCCCGGGCCCCGCCCCGGGTGGCGCCGGCGCAGTTGATGACGACGCCCGGGTGGACGGCGTCGAGGAAGCGGGTGAGCGCGCCGGGGCTGCCGGTGGCGAGGTCGAACCGGACGTCGGCGTCGTCGCCGCGGCCGAGCGCGGTGAGCTGGACGGCGGGGTCGGCGAGCAGCCGGTCGGCGACGTAGCGGCCGAGGTATCCGTTGGCTCCGATCAGCAGCACCCTCATCGCGTGACCCCTTGGTTGGTTGGCTGGCCGGTCATGTCTGTTTCTCCTTGCGGGTGGATGGACGGACGGGTGGGGCGGGGTACGGGTACAGCGGTTCGGCATCGGCTCCGAAGATCAGGGCCGCGCGTGCGCGGACGCGCGGGACAGGGCGAGGACGGCGTGTACGAGGAGTCCCGCGGCGGCGGCGAGGGCCGCCGCCGGGACCGGCACCAGGGCGAGGGCGAGAGCGGCGGCGACGGGTCCGCGGTGCGCTCCGTGCCGGAGCAGGAGCCGGGTCAGGAACAGCAGCAGGGCGAGCGGCACGGCCACCGGGAGCGGCGCTCCGGCGAGCGCGGCGGCCCCGGCGGCGGCCGCGGTGAACACGGCGACGGCCGCCAGCAGCAGGGGCCGGGCCCGGGCCGCGAAGTCCTCCAGGGCACGGCTCCCGTCGAGCCGGGCCCGGCCCCCGGCGGCGAAGGCGGCGGCGAGCAGGTGCCCGGGGGCGACGGCCAGCGCGAGGCCGACGGCGAGGGCGGTGCCGTGCCGGTGCGCGGCCCAGCCGACGAGGAGGGCGGCGAGCAGGTGCGCGGCGTAGGGGAACCGGCCCCCCGCGGCCCGCCCGGGCCACACCAGTGCGGCGACCGTGGCGGCCACGGCGGCGGGCCCGGCCCACGCCTGTCCGGCGGCGGCCGCGCCCAAGGCGAGCGCCCCGGGCAGCAGCGCGCAGCCGAAGCCACGGAACGCGGAGGCGCCTGTGGGAACGCGGTCGGGAAGGGCGCGGGAATGCTCCCCGCGCGGGGTGCGGGCGTACAGCTCCTCGGCGAGGGAGAAGACGTCCCGGTGCCGGAACCGCGCGGCGGTGCGGTCGGTGATGCCGTGGGCTTCCAGCCCGGCGGCGATCTCCAGCGGGTCCACGGCCCGCGCGCACAGCTCCCGGTGCCGGTGCAGCAGCGCCTTGACGGGATCCCCCGCGGCCCGCCGCCGAACCGGCTTCGCAGCCGCCTCCACCGGCCGCGGCCCGGCCGCACCTTCCGCCTCGCCGGGGGCAAATCCAGCCTCGCCGGCGTTTGAGGCGCGGGGGTCCGGGGGCAGCGCCCCCGGCAACGGCGCCGCGCCGGACCCCGCGCCCGGGGACGGCATCGCGAGTGCGGCGCCGCTGCCGGGGCGCTGCCCCGGACCCCGCGCCTCAAACGCCGGCGAGGCTGGATTGGCCCCCGGCGAGGCTGGATTGTGCGGCCAGGCTGGATTGGCCCCCGGCAGCGCACCCGCGTCCCCATCGGCGCGGGGTTCGGGGCGGAGCCCCGGGTTGACGGTGGTCATGCAGTCGCCTCCGGAACGGGCTCGGCCCAGGTCGGGCTGGTCCAGTGCCCCGGGACCCGGGCCTCGGCGGGACGCCCGAAGGGCACCACCCCGTCCGGCCGTTCGGAGCCGCGCGCCAGCAGCCGCAGGTAGATCTCCTGGAAGGCCGTCACGTTCTGCTCGACGGTGAACAGCTCCTGGGCCCGCGCCCGGGCGGCCGCGCCGAGCCGCTGTGCCCGCTCGGGGTCCTCCAGCAGCGACAGGCAGGCCTCGGCGAGCGCCCGCGGATTGCGCGGCGGGACGACGAGCCCGGTGCCCCCGATGACCTCGTACACGGCGCCGACGTCGGTGGAGACGGTGGCGCGGCCGCAGAACATCGCCTCGGCCAGGGTGATCGGGAAGCCCTCGATCACGGAGGACAGCACGACGATGCGCCCGGCTCCGTACGCCTCGGCCGAGGAGGGGGTTTCGGGCCCGCCGATCTCCTCGAAGGTGACGGGGTTCTCCCCGGCGGTGACGGCGTCCGCGGCCTCGTCGGGGAAGAGCTGCGCGGCCAGGGACCGGCAGTCGGCGAGGTAGCCGGGGGTCACGGCCGTGGCGAAGATCCGCAGACGGGTGTGCGGCGCGGCCTTGCGGACCTCGGCGAAGGCGTGCAGCAGGCCGATGAGGTCCTTGGCGGGCTCTATCCGGCCGACCCACACCAGGGTGTCGGGGTCCCCGCAGTCCACGGCCTCCCCGACGGTGGCGAATCGGTCCGCCTCCATCCCGGGGTAGACCGTACGCAGCCGGTCCCTGGTGGCCCCGCACCGCTCCTGCCAGCGCCGGGCGTGCGCGTTCCCGGGGGTCAGCAGGTCGGCCCGGGCGTAGATCTCGGCGGCCAGCCGCAGGTGGAAGGCCGCGAGCAGGGCCCGTACGGCGGGGCGGGCCTGCGGCTGGTGCTCCAGGTAGTGGGCCCGGAGCTGGACCCCGTACTCGGTGACCAGCAGCGGTACTCCGAAGAAGCGTTTGGCCAGCAGTCCGGGGATCGCCGCGACCCCGCCCGCCGCCGCGTGGCAGATGTCGACCGCGCCGAGATTGCCGGGCTCCTCGTACCAGTCGAGGGACAACGGCCGCAGCATGCGCTCCAGTTCGTCCACGAACTCCAGCAGGTCGGGCACCTGCGCCGCCTGTACGGTGCGGCTCGCGCCCGGAGCGCGGCAGGCGGACTCCAGTGCCCGCACCGCGGACTCGGAGCGCAGCGCCGCGTACAGCCCGCCCTCTTCGCGGGCGAGTTCGGCGAGCCCGTACAGCCCGGAGGCGAAGGGCTCGGCCTCGCCGGCGCAGATCCCCCTGACCAGCTCCGTGAAACAGGCCGCGAACCGCCGCCGCTCACGCCGGGAGTAGCTGCGCCCGTCGTCGGCGGGGGCCCACAGGGGGGCCGTCCGCACCTGGGTGACGTGCTCGGGCAGCGGCACCCGGGCGCGTTCCTGCTCGGCGCTGCGGCTCAGTGCGTAGAGCTCGAACTCGTGCTGCGGGAGCCCGCGCACGAGCCGGTCGCACCACAGCCTCGCCTCTCCCGTCGCATACGGATAACCACCTTCCGTGAGTAGTCCGATCCGCACGAGTGGCACCCCCGATCTCCCGTTCAGGCGGTCACCGTCGGTCAGGCGACCCGCCGCGGGAGAACTCAAGCGGATATGCCGAAGGCGCGACGGACGGTTGTCCGTCGCGCCACCGGAAGGGGTGAAGAGTCGTAACTTTCCCGTACGGTTCGCGTTCGAGCACGCTAAGAAGTACTGCGTCGGAAGTGCGTCTCCGGCCGGGGCCTCAATTCCCCGGATGCACCCACGGGTTGGGCTTGCACTGGATTCCGTCGATGTCCAAGGACTTGGTCTGCTGCTGCATGATCGGGGCGAGCTCGCCCGGCGTGCGGCAGTTCACGTGCCCGTGTCCGAGGCGGTGGCCGACCTCGTGGTTGATGAGCATCTGGCGGTAGGCGACCATCTGGTCCGGGCCGTACGTCGAGGAGCCCTGCGCCCAGCGGAAGGCGTTGATCATCACCCGGTCGGTCGACGCGGAATCGCAGGAGACGTTGTCGACGGTGGTGTCCAGGCCGGACTTGGCGCACCACTTCCCGGTGGTCCCGGGACTGGCCAGCGTGATCACGAAGTCGGCCTCGCCGCCCGGCACCCGCTCGAAGGTCATCGCGCCGTTGTGGGCCCAGCTGCGCGGGTCGTTGAGGGTGCGGTGGACGGCCTCGGCGAAGAGCTGCGGGTCCAGGCCCAGTCCCTGCTCGACGTCGACACGGTAGCGCACGAGCTTGCCCTTGCCGGGGGCCTTGGCCAGGCCGGGCACGGTGTCGAAGGTGCCGGGACCGGTGAGTTTCGCGTCGATCGGCAACTGCTGGGCCATCTGCTGCTCGTACGTCAGCTCCGGCGCGGGCGCGGGCGCCGCGGCGGGGGTCGCGGCGGGCGCAGCCGGCGTCGCGGCGCCCGCGGGCGCGCCGGCCCGGTCCTGGCCGGGGGCGGCGAGCGTGCCCGGCTTCGCGCCGTCGGCGTCGGAGGTCACCTGGACGGCGACGAAGACGGCGAGCACGGTAGTGACGGCCGCGGCGGCCATGCCGGTGTACGTACGGGCCTTCAGGCCGCGGCTGGAGCCGGGCCGTTCGGCGACGGGGTCGACCGGATTGCGCGGCCCCGGCACCCGGCGGTGCGAGCCGGTCGAGGTGACGGCGTCGGGCGCGGGCCTCCGTACGGGGGCGGGCGCGGGCGCGGGGGCGGGCGTCGGTGCGGGCGCGGGCGTCGGTGCGGGCGCGGGTGGAGTGAGGGTGACCTGCGGGAAGCCCACGGCCGGGGTTCCGAAGGCCGGGGTGTCGCTGTCGAGGAGGGCGGTGGCGCTCCGGGTGGCGCGCGGGACCCCGCGCCAATCCCCGTACACGGAGCCCGAGTCGGGGCCGGCGCCCCAGGCGCCGCCGGACTCGTACTGCTGGGGGTGTCCGCCGGCCCGCGCCTCCTGGGGCACGTACCCCTGGTGGGTGACGGTGGGTTCGGGCCGGTACGGGGCGGGCGGCTCCTCGTACGGCAGGGGCGCGGGCGCCGGCCTCGGGCGGGCAGGGGCCGGGGCGGGGTCCTTGCGACTATGTCGTCCCACGGTCCTCAGCCTCTGTCGTCTTCGGTATCTCGGAGCAGCTCCCGGAAGGCGGCGGCCACCACCTCGGGGTACTCCATCATCGCCACGTGCCCGGCCTCCGGCAGGCACAGCAGCCGCGAGCCCCGGTAGGAGGCGGCCGCCTTGTGCGCCATACGGTACGAGACCAGTTGGTCCCGGCCACCGTAGACCAGCAGGGACGGGGCGAGCACCCGCTGTGCCTGGCGCCACAGTCCGTGCTGGCCACCGAGGGTGTAGGCGTCGACGATGCCGCGCGAGGAGCGGGTCATCGCGTCCCAGAAGTACGGCAGGGCCATCCGCCGCTCCATCTCCTCCACGGCGTGGCCGAAGCCCTCGGGTGTCACCCGGGAGGGGTCTCCGTAGCAGAGGTCCGTCACCCCGCGGGTGCGCTGCTCGGCGCTCAGGCCCCGCGTCAGGCGGCCGAAGAGCGCGGCCACCCCGGGGACCGCGAGGAGCGCGGTCGGCACGGCCGACTTCTGCACGCGCAGCTCGGGCAGGGCGGGCGAGACCAGGGTCAGGGTGCGCACGAGGTCGGGCCGGACGGCGGCGACCCGGGTGGAGACGGCTCCGCCGAGGGAGTTCCCGAACAGGTGGACCGGCCCGCGCCCGGCGGCGTCGAGGTGCCGGATGACGGCGCGGGCGAAGGCCGTGACGGAGTAGTCCCGGTCGGCGGGCGGCGGGGACCAGCCGAAGCCGGGCAGGTCCAGGGCCTCGCCGTCGACGGTGTCCGCCAGCTGCGCCATGAGGTCCGACCAGTTCTGCGAGGAACCGCCGAGTCCGTGCACGAACAGCGCGGGCGGCAGCCCCGTACGCAGCGGCGGGCGCACCCGGACGGCCATTTCCAGGCCGGGCAGCACGGCGGTGTGCAGCTGCTCCCCGTCGGCCACCCGGACGGCTCCCACCAGGGAGGACAGCTCGGCGGTGGACCGTACGCCCGGCAGCTCGGTCGAAGACATGCGGGCAATGTTACGAGACGATCACGCCCGTCTTCTTGTGTTCGCGGTCACAGGCGCGTGCCGATACGTATAGCGGGGTATCCGCGATCCTCCTAGGCTCATAGATGAGAACAAGGAAGCGAGGGGAGCGGCATGACTGTCGACCCTGCGGAGCCGGACACCTTCCGGGAGCCGTTTCCGGAAACCCTCGATCCTGAGGCGCCCGAGGCGGATGTGGCGGAGCAGCTGGCCGATCTCCGGCCGGACGAGGACGACCCGATCACCGGTGCGGAGGCGGGCGAGGCCGCGGACGGTGATGCCGCCGAGCAGGCGCGGGTGGTCCCGCTGGACGAGGACGACTACCGCTGAGTGATCGCCGACCGGCCGCCGACCGGCCGCTGACCAACCGCTGACCAGCGCCTCCGGGCGTCCGTGGCGCGTCCGTACCGCGAGAAAACTCGGCTTGAACCCTCCAGATTCGGTTACCGAAAAGTACGATGGCGGCGCGGCGCAGAGCGCACTGTGTTCTTAGAGAAAGTGGGAGGCGGCGTGACAGCCATCGAGCAGACCGAGGCAGCGCGTCCGCGGGGCACGCGACTGCCGCGCCGAGCCCGACGAAACCAGCTCCTGGGCGCGGCTCAGGAGGTTTTCGTCGCGCAGGGGTACCACGCGGCAGCGATGGACGACATCGCCGAGCGTGCCGGAGTGAGCAAGCCGGTGCTGTACCAGCACTTCCCCGGCAAGCTCGATCTCTATCTGGCGCTGCTGGACCAGCACTGCGAGTCCCTGCTGCTGGCCGTGCGCACCGCGCTCGCGTCGACGACGGACAACAAGCTGCGTGTGGCCGCCACGATGGACGCGTACTTCGCGTACGTGGAGGAGGAGGGCGGCGCCTTCCGGCTGGTCTTCGAGTCCGACCTGACGAACGAGCCGGCGGTGCGCGAGCGCGTCGACCGCGTCTCGCTCCAGTGCGCCGAGGCCATCTGCGAGGTCATCGCCGAGGACACCGGCCTGTCCAAGGACGAGTCGATGCTGCTGGCCGTGGGCCTGGGCGGGGTCTCGCAGGTCGTGGCCCGCTACTGGCTGTCCAGCGAGAGCCCGGTCGCCCGTGATACGGCGGTCGGCCTGCTGACCTCGCTCGCCTGGCGCGGCATCGCCGGCTTCCCGCTGCACGGCACGGAGGCCTGACCTCCTGACGGTGCCGGCCCCGCGCCGGTGTCGTGCGGGCCTCGCGCCGCCCTCTGTTCGCTGCGAGCGTGTCCGCTCTGCGCGGTCCGCGTCCCCTCTCCGGGCTAATGTGGACCGCGTACGGCGCGGCTGATCGCGCGAACCGGATCGTCGGAGGGACATAGCCGTGGAGGTCAAGATCGGCGTGCAGCACGCACCCCGGGAGATCGTGCTGGAGAGCGACCTGAGCGCCGAGGAGCTGGAGAGCATCGTGACCGCCGCGCTGTCCGGCACCGCGCCGCTGCTGAGCCTCACCGACAACAAGGGCCGCAAGGTCCTGGTGCCGTCCGACCGCCTGTCGTACGTCGACCTGGGCGAGCCGAGCGTGCGCAAGGTCGGCTTCGGCACGCTCTGAGAACTGTCCGAAACGGCCCGGTGGTTGATTCCGCCGGGCCGTTTCCGTTTCTTCCGCTTCGGGTAGGACGGCAGTGACACGGTTTGCCCTGACGTATGGGAGAGACCTCATGCTGCTGATGGAAGTGCTCGGCTCCGCTCTGTTGGGCCTCGCCCTGTCCGCGACAGCCTCCCGGGTGTTCGCGCGTCGGCTGCCCTCCCCGAGGGTGGTGCTGGTCAGCGGTGTGGCCGGGGCGCTGTTCGGGGCGTACCTCACCCACTTCGCGCTGGGCCCCGGGCACAACACGCTGACGGCGACCTTCGTCGGCGGGGTGCTCGTTTCGGCGGTGGTCCTGTCGCTGCTGCTCCGGCCGGCCTCCGGGCCCCGCAGGCCCTCCCACAGGACTCCGTTTTCGCTCCCGTCGGGGGGCTGACCCCTGATCGTTCCCTGAGCACGCACGTCGGCCACACACGTCGACCACACACGTCGGCCCCGGCACGCATGAGCGCGTGCCGGGGCCGAGGTACGTGAAGGGCGTCCGGTCAGGCCGCGAGGCCGAGGGCCGCCATCCGCTTGGTGTGCGCCTTGGTGATCCGGGTGAACATCTCGCCGACGGCCGCCAGGTCGAAGCCGGCCGCCATCCCGTCGACGCCGCCGACCAGCATGGTCGAGAGCGCGTCGCGCTCGGCGACCACGCGCTGGGCCTGCGAAAGGGCCTCGCCCATCAGCCGGCGGGCCCACAGTGCGAGCCGGCCGCCGCAGCGCGGGTCCGCCTCGATCGCGGCGCGCACCTTCTCGACGGCGAAGTTGCCGTGGCCGGTGTCGTCGAGCACGCCGAGCACGAGCCCGCGGGTGTCGGTGTCCAGGTGGGAGGCGACCTCGCGGTAGAAGTCGCTGGCGATGGAGTCGCCGACGTAGGCCTTGACCAGGCCCTCCAGCCAGTCGGACGGCGCGGTCTGGCGGTGGAAGTCGTCGACGCCCTTCGCAAAGGGCTGCATCGCGGCGGTGGGCTCGACCTCGATCGCCGCGAGCCGGTCGCGCAGCCGCTCGAAGTGGTGGAATTCGGCGGAGGCCATGGCGGCGAGCTCGGCCTTGTCGTCCAGGGTGGGCGCGAGCTTCGCGTCCTCCGCGAGGCGCTCGAAGGCCGCGAGCTCTCCGTACGCGAGCGCGCCGAGCAGGTCCACGACGGCTGCGCGGTACTGCGGCGAGGCAGAGGCGGCCGCCCAGTCCTGGGAGGCGATACCCACGGCTTCGGCAGGTGCGCTGTCGTCGGCGGGCGAGGCGTTTTCTACGGTCGACATGCTCCGCACAATAGCCCGCCGAATAGCCCCGCGAACCACCTGCCCTGTCCAGCTAAACGCGCCTACCCGGTGAATTCACCCGACACACCTGCGCGATTCCGGGGTACAGTGGTAATGCGCCTGCCGAGCACTCGGCGGGCCATCCGAATGAGGATGCCCGGTCGGTGGCCCGATCGGCTCCAACCGACCGCCCTCAGTGTGGTGCGTACGTTCATGCGTACCGCCTCTTACGAGGGGCCCCCTCAGCGGCAGATGCGCCTGAGCGAAGGCTAGTGGTCCCGCGCAGCTTCGTACGTAGCAGTACTGCAAGCAGAGCACGGTACGACCCCCCTCGCCGCCTCGCGCCGCGTCTCACAGAAGAGGCAGCACCCTGACTACGTTCCGAGACCTCGGGATCCTTCCCGAGACGGCCGAAGCCCTTGAGGCCGTCGGCATTGTGTCCCCCTTCCCGATCCAGGAGATGACCCTCCCCGTCGCCCTTTCCGGCACGGACGTCATCGGCCAGGCCAAGACCGGAACCGGCAAGACGCTCGGTTTCGGCCTTCCCCTGCTGGAGCGGGTCGTCGTCCCCGCGGACGTCGAGGCCGGCCGGGCCAAGCCCGAGCAGCTGACCAACGCTCCGCAGGCCCTCGTGGTGGTTCCGACCCGCGAGCTGTGCACCCAGGTCACCAACGACCTCCTGACCGCGGGCAAGGTCCGCAACGTCCGCGTCCTCGCCATATACGGCGGCCGCGCGTACGAGCCCCAGGTCGAGGCGCTCAACAAGGGCGTCGACGTGATCGTCGGCACCCCGGGCCGTCTGCTCGACCTGGCCGGGCAGAAGAAGCTCGACCTGTCGCACGTCAAGGCGCTCGTCCTGGACGAGGCCGACGAGATGCTCGACCTGGGCTTCCTGCCCGACGTCGAGAAGATCATGGGCTACCTGCCCGCGAAGCGTCAGACCATGCTGTTCTCGGCGACCATGCCGGGCGCGGTCATCGGCCTGGCCCGCCGGTACATGACGCAGCCCACGCACATCCGCGCCGTCTCCGAGGACGGCGAGGGCGCGACCGTCGCCAACATCGCGCAGCACGTCTTCCGTGCGCACAACATGGACAAGCCGGAGCTCGTCTCCCGCATCCTGCAGGCCGAGGGCCGCGGCCTGGCCATGATCTTCTGCCGTACCAAGCGCACGGCGGCCGACATCGCCGAGCAGCTCGAGAAGCGCGGCTTCGCGTCCGGCGCCGTCCACGGCGACCTGGGCCAGGGCGCGCGCGAGCAGGCGCTGCGCGCGTTCCGCAACGGCAAGGTCGACGTGCTGGTGTGCACCGACGTCGCCGCGCGCGGTATCGATGTCGAGGGTGTGACCCACGTCATCAACTACCAGACGCCGGAGGACGAGAAGACCTTCCTGCACCGCGTGGGCCGTACCGGCCGCGCGGGCAACAAGGGCATCGCCGTCACCCTGGTCGACTGGGACGACATCCCGCGCTGGCAGCTGATCAACAAGGCGCTGGAGCTGGACTTCCACGACCCGGTCGAGACGTACTCCACGTCGCCGCACCTGTTCGAGGAGATGAACATCCCGGCCGGCACCAAGGGCATCCTGCCGCGCGCCGAGCGCACGCGGGCCGGCCTGAAGGCCGAGAACCTGGAAGACCTGGGCGAGACCGGCGGCCGTGGTGGCCGTGGCGGTCGCGGTCCGGCCGCCGCCGCCGTGGTGACCGAGGAGCGCCCGGAGCGCACCCGTACGCCGCGTCAGCGCCGCCGTACCCGTGGTGGTTCGGATCTGGGCGACGAGGCTGCCGCGACCACCCCCGTGGTGGACGCGCCCGCGTCGGAGGCTCCGGCCGCCGACGAGCCGCGCAGGCCGCGCCGCCGCCGTACCCGTGTCGCCGCCGTGCCGGCTCAGGCCGTGCAGGCCGTGCAGGTCGTCGAGGCCGCCCCGGTGGCCCCGGCAGCTCCGGTCGCCGTGGTCGCTCCGGTCGTCGAGGCCGCTCCGGTCGCCGTGGCCGAGGAGGCTCCGGCCAAGCCGAAGCGCACCCGCACCCGCAAGGCCGTCGCCCCGGTCGCCGAGGCCGCCGTGGCCCCGGCCCCGGTCGCCGACGAGGCGCCCGTGAAGCCGAAGCGCACCCGCGCCCCCCGCAAGGTGGCCGAGGTCGCCCCGGAGCCGGACTTCCAGATGGCCCCGCCCATGGAGCCCGTGAAGCCGAAGCGTGCCCGCGCGCCCCGCAAGGTGGTCGCGGCCGCTCCGGAGCCGGACTTCCAGATGGCCCCGCCCGTGGAGCCGGTCAAGCCGAAGCGTGCCCGCGCGCCCCGCAAGGTGGCCGAGGCCGCCCCGGCTGTCGCCAAGGCCGCCCCGGTGGCCGAGGAGGCCCCCGCCAAGCCGAAGCGCACCCGCACCCGCAAGGTCGCGGCCGCCCCGGAGGCGTAGCACTCCCGTACCGCGCCGATGGCCCCGATCCCCTTCCGAGGGGGCCGGGGCCATCGGCGTATCCGGGCTGTGCGGGGGCGTACGGGCCGGTAACCTCGGGCCATGAGCAAGCCTCCGCGCCTCACCCTGCCGTCCGTCGCCCGTGCGTACGACCTCCCCACCGACCGTGGCACCTTCGCGGTGCACGAGGCCGGTGAGCCGGTCCGCGGCACCGCCTTGCTGGTCCCCGGGTTCACGGGCAGCAAGGAGGACTTCATAGGCCTCCTGGAACCGCTGGCCGCCGCCGGGTACCGGGTGGTCACCGTCGACGGGCGCGGCCAGCACGAGAGCCCCGGCCCGCGCGAGGAGGCCCCGTACGCCCTGGAGGAGCTGGCGCTGGACGTCCTCGCGCAGGCCCGCGCGCTCGGAGCGGACCGCGTGCACCTGGTCGGCCATTCGCTCGGCGGTCTGATCTCGCGCGCCGCCGTGCTCCGCGACGCCGCCCCCTTCGCCTCGCTGACCTTGATGAGCAGCGGGCCCGCCGCGATCTCCGAGGAGCAGCAGGCCCGTACGAAGCTGCTGGTGGCCGCGCTGGAGGCGATGGGCGACGACATGCCGCGCATCTGGGCGGCGATGCGCGCCCATGACCCGCAGGACGAGGCCCCGGACTCCCCCGAGCTGGCGCGGTTCCTGCGCGAGCGGTGGGTGGGGACCGTCCCCGAGCAGTTGATCGTCACGGGCCGGGTGCTGATCTCGGAGCCCGACCGGGTGGACGAGCTGGCCCGTGTCGAGCTGCCGAAGCTGGTCCTGTCGGGGGCGATCGACTACGCGTGGCCGGTCCCGCTGCTGGACGAGATGGCCCTGCGGCTGGGCGCGGAGCGGGTGGTCGTCCCGGGGACGGAGCACTCCCCGAACGCCGAGGCGCCGCAGGTCACGGCCACCGAGCTGGCCGCGTTCTGGGACGCCTGCGCCCGCTAGGAACCGCCCGATCCTTAGCCAGTGAAAAAATTTCCTTAGCGTAGGGAATGATTGCGGCTTACGCTTCGTTAACCCTGTGCAAGGAGAACACTGACGAAGGGAGAAGCCCATGCGCTTCGAAATTCTGCGCCTGGACGACGTCGACGGATCCGCCGTGGACAGCACCGTCGTGGACGCGGCCTCCGTCAACAGGATCGTGCAGCAGGCCGCATCCGTCGGCCAGCGCATTCTGATCCGACCGGCCGAGAGTGCGTCCTCCTGACGCTTCGCGCGATACGTTCACGCCCCCGCACCGATCCCGGTGCGGGGGCGTTCGCGTGTGCGGGGCGGGTGGCCGTCAGGCGCCGTGTACGACCTGGAGCACACCGTTGATGATCTGCTGGACGGCGATGGCCGAGAGCATCATGCCTGCGAGCCGCGTCACGAGGACGACGCCGCCGTCCTTGATGACCCGGATGATCACCAGGGAGTAGCGCATGGTGATCCACAGCACGATGTGCATGGCGAGGATCGCGGCCCAGACGGAGACCTGCCCGCTGACCCCGTCCGCCTTCTGCACGGCCAGGATGACGGACACGATCGCACCGGGCCCGGCAAGCAGCGGCATGCCCAGCGGGACCAGGGCGACGTTCACGTCCTTGGTCTGCTTCGGCTCGTCGGTCTTGCCGGTGAGCAGGTCCAGCGCGATGAGCAGGAGCAGCAGACCACCGGCGATCATCAGCGCCGGAACGGAGACGTGCAGGTAGTCCAGGATCTGCTGACCGCAGATGCCGAAGACGGCGATGACGCCGAAGGCCACGCAGACGGCCTGCCAGGCCATGCGGCGCTGCACCTTGGCGGGACGTCCGGAGGTCAGGGCGAGGAAGATCGGCGTGATCCCGGGCGGGTCCATAATCACAAAAAGCGTGAGAAAAAGGGATCCGAAGACGGCGAAGTCAAACACAGTGATGCCTTGCAGGAGAGAGGGGTGTCGCGAAGAGGGGTGCGGAGACGGGTGGAGCGGGCCTCGGGGCCGGTCAGCTCTCGCGTCCGCCGGCGCCGGGCACCGGGAAGGCCCCGGTCGCGCGGCGCGTGATCTCGCCGTAGATCTCGGGGTCGGTCGTGTACTCCCCGAGGCGGCAGGTCTTGCGGCTGCCGTGGTAGTCGCTGGACCCGGTGGTCAGCAGTCCGAGGTCCGCCGCCAGGGCGCGCAGCCGCGCCCGGGTGTCGGTGTCGTGGTCCATGTGGTCCACCTCGATGCCGTCCAGACCCGCGGCCGCCAGCTCGGCTATCGCGGCCTCGGGCACGCACTGGCCGCGCTTGACGGCGGCGGGGTGCGCGAAGACGGTGACGCCGCCGGCCGCCTTGACCAGGCGGATGGCGTCGAAGGGGTCGAGCTCGTGCTTCTCGGCGTACGCACGGCCGCCGTCGGCGAGCCATTCGGGCGTGAAGGCGTCCGAGACGGTGCGTACGACGCCCAGCTCGACGAGGGCGGTGGCGATGTGCGGCCGCCCGACCGAGCCTTCACCGGCGATCTTGGCCACCTGCTCCCAGGTGACGTCCACGCCGAGGGCCCGGAGCTTGCCGACCATGGTCTGCGCGCGGGGGATCCGGTCGTCCCTGACGAGCTCCCGCTCGGCGGCGAGCTCGGGCTCCTCGGGGTCGAAGAGGTACGCCAGCATGTGCATCCCGACGCCGTCGAGGCGGCAGGACAGTTCGGCCCCGGTCACCAGGGTCAGCCCGGCCGGCACCGCGGCGATGGCCTCGGCGTACCCGCCCACGGTGTCGTGGTCGGTCAGCGCGACCACGTCCAGCCCGGCGCCGGCGGCATTGCGCATCAGCTCGGCGGGGGTGTCCGTACCGTCCGAGGCGGTGGAGTGGGCGTGCAGATCGATGCGCACAGCCGAGCTCCATGGGTCGTACGGGCGGGGGGGGACGCTCCAGGATAACCGGGTCGAAGGGCCCCAGTTGTCCAGACCACGCTAGGCCGGCCCCAGGATCCTCGGGCTCAGGGCCCCACACGGAAGGAGCTCGACCTCCGCTCCCGCGTCGCGGAGGTCGGTGAGGACGAGCTCGTCGTACATCAGCAGGCCGGATTGCTCCGGCCAGACGATCGCCCAGAGCCACAGACCCCGGGCCTCGCCGGCGAAGACGGCCCGGTCGTCGGGGCCGCCGTTGACGTGCCAGAGCGGGGTCGGGCGGCCCGCCGCGACCACCTTGGCGTGGGGCGGTGAGGACACGTTGATGTGCGAGCCGGGGTCGGGGCCGTCGATCCCCGCGTACCGCGCGCCCAGGCCGACGCCCAGTTCCTCCGCGATCAGCAGCAGCTCGCCGATGCCGCCCAGCGGCCCGGGACCCGAGCAGGCCACCGCCGTCGCCCGGCCCCCGCTGCGGTCGTCACCGGCGGACGCGACCCCCGTGAACAGCCATCCCACCGGCAGCGGCCACGGCATCCATACCGGCACGTGCGCCCGGTGGACCACCACGCCCAGGCCTTCGACACTGGGCGGGATGACGGGTTGCAGGGGGTGGACAGTGCCGTGCACGGCGCACTGCCAGGAGTCGGAGAAAAGTCCGGGCGCCCTGACCCGGCCACCGCACTTCGGGCAACTTGGTTCACCCCTCATAAGAAACCACGCTCCTCCCCGCCCGGCCCCCCGTCAAGGCACGCTCGCCCATCCGGGCTGCGGGTCCCGTCAGTCGAGCGCGACGGCGCTGCGCAGGGGGTCCCGCAGGTCCGTCCCGCGCGCGAGCCAGCGCTCCTGGAGGGCGGCCGCGCCGTGCACGCGCTTCCACGCGGCCTCGTTCGCCGTCATCGGCAGGAGCGGCAGGAACCGCACCGGGTCCATGGGCTCGTCCAGCTCCAAGTCCTCTACCAGCCCGCCCGGTTCCGCCACCAGGACGGAGCTGAAGGGCGCCCCGTCCCAGAGCGGCCCGCCCACGTCCAGCGAGGCTCCGGGCGCCACGATCAGCCCCTCGACCTGAGGGGACGCGGCCAGCACCGCGAGCGGCCTGAGCAGCTTGTCGGTGGCCGCCAGCCCGGCCCGTACGGTCAGGACCAGCTCGGCGCGCGGTCCCCGTACGGGGTCGGCGACCACGGCGGTCGGATCGGTCATCGGGTGCGCGGACATCCCGAGGGTCGCGTACCGCACGAGGTCGCCCTCGGCGAAGCGGAGTACCTCGATGCGGTCGGTGCCCAGGAAGGTGACGGCGGCGCGGGCGTCGGGGTCACCGAACGCGGTGCGCAGCCGGGACTCGACGAGGGCCAGAATTTCTGCCATGGATGGAGCATAGAACTCGTATCAGCCGGGTAAAGGGCGGGTCTTGACCATCCGTCGGCTGATAGTGTTGACAGCTGGTTCGGGCCGCACGCAGAAGCGTTGTTTCAAGGCTCCGGACGACAGGACGTCCCCTACGGGGGACCGGCCGGAGGAGGTGGGGCTGCGATGGATCGAAGTCGATCGTGCAGTACCAATCGCTCTTCCGCTTCCATGCCGGGCGACTCCCGCCCCCTGTGATCTTCTGATCAGTAGAAGAGCGACGGCAGAACGTTTTGTCCTCCCGTCCTGTTCCTTCCGGCTGTCCGGGCCTGCCTGCCCACAGCACCGGAAGGTCTCCCACCCGTACGGTCCGCAGCCGTGCGCGCGAAGGAGCCTGCCATGTCGATGCTGCCCTACCTGCGTGCGGCCGTCCGTCCGTCCCTGCGCAAGTCCTCCCCGGCACAGCCCGGCTACGACACCACCCGCGACCCCTCGGCGAGCAGCGCGGTGGTCGACTGCGCCGTGTACCGCGACGGCCGGCGGGCGCTCGGACCCGCCTGTCTGACGCCGCGTGAGGCGATGCGCAGGGTCCGCGAGGACGGCGGTTTCGCCTGGATCGGCCTGCACGAGCCGACCGAGGCCGAGTTCGCGGGGATCGCCGCCACCTTCGGTCTGCACCCGCTGGCCGTGGAGGACGCGGTGCACGCGCACCAGCGGCCGAAGCTGGAGCGCTACGACGACACCCTCTTCACCGTCTTCAAGACGATCCACTACGTGGAGCACGCGGAACTGACCGCCACCAGCGAGGTGGTGGAGACCGGCGAGGTGATGTGCTTCACCGGCCCCGACTTCGTCATCACCGTGCGGCACGGCGGCCAGGGCTCCCTCAAGGGGCTGCGGCACCGCCTCCAGGACGACCCCGACCTGCTCTCCAGGGGCCCCTCGGCGGTCCTGCACTCCATCGCCGACCACGTCGTCGACGGGTACATCGCGGTCGCGGCGGCGGTACAGGACGACATCGACGAGGTGGAGAGCGAGGTCTTCGCCGCCCCGGCCAAGGGCAGTGCGCGCGGCGGCGACGCGGGCCGCATCTACCAGCTCAAGCGCGAGGTACTGGAGTTCAAGCGGGCGGTCGCGCCGCTGCTGCGTCCGATGGAGCTGCTGAGCGAACGGCCGATGCGGCTGGTGGACCCGGCCATCCAGAAGTACTTCCGGGACGTCGCCGACCACCTGGCGCGGGTGCACGAGCAGGTGGTGGGCTTCGACGAGCTGCTGAACTCGATCCTCCAGGCCAACCTCGCGCAGGCGACGGTCGCCCAGAACGAGGACATGCGCAAGATCACCTCCTGGGCGGCGATCATCGCCGTGCCGACGATGATCTGCGGGGTGTACGGGATGAACTTCGAGCACATGCCCGAGCTCCAGTGGAAGTACGGCTATCCGATGGTGATGGCCTCGATCGTCGGCATCTGCTTCACCATCCACCGCGCCCTGCGCCGCCACGGCTGGCTCTAGAGGGGTGTCTTACGCTGTCCGCATGACTCTCAGCACGCTCGACCTGGCCCTCGTCGAGGAGGCCACCAAGAAGTCCGGCCTGATCTGGGTCCAAGGCTCCGAGGCCGACCGCGCCCTGTGGCACGCCTGGGTGGACGGCGCGGCCCACGTGCTGGGCGACGGGCCCGGCGAGCAGCCGTTCCCGGGGCTGGCGGACGGCGCGGCCTGCGAGGTGACCGTGCGGAGCAAGGACAAGGGCGGCCGGCTGGTGGCCTGGACGGCGACGGTACGGGAGCTCCCGCCCCGCGGCGAGGAGTGGGCGGCGGCGGTCGCCGAGCTCAAGGGCAAGCGGCTGAACGCGCCCGACTCGGAGGACATGACCGAACGCTGGGCCCGCGAGTGCCGACTGCTGCGCTTGGAGCCGCAGTCGGTCGCCGCCCTGCCCGGCGGCTCGCTGGCGGCCGCCCCCCTCCCCTCCCCGGCGATCACCCGCCGCCCGATCCCGGCGCACCTGCCGAAGCTGCTCCTGAAGCGCAAGAAGCGCGCCGGAAGCTAGGGCCCGCCGGGTGTGTGCCGGGGCGCCGACCGCAACGCCGCACGGGCACCCGCGTCTCCATCGCCGGCGGGGCTCACACACCTGGGGCTCCGCCCCAGACCCCGCGCCTCAAACGCCGGCGAGGCTGGATTTGGCCGAGCGGAGCCGGATTTGCCCCCGCGGAGCTGGATTTGCCCCGTGAGGCTGGATTTACCCGGCAGGCTGGATTTACCCGGCAGGGCTGGATTTGTCCCGCGGGGCTGAGACAGCCGCCGGTTGTGGCGGGGTCGGTGTGTGCCGGGGCGTCCCCGCAGGGCGCCGAACACAACACCGCCGCACCCCCCGACCCCTCGCCACGTTCGGCGCCCGAGGAGACGCCCCGGCGCGCGCCCGGCCCCGTCGCAACCGGCCCCGCCCCGACCCGGCCCGGGAGGGCAACGGCCCCATTCACCGCGGGCGGCCCGCCGCGACCGGCCGTGCTCCCCGCCCCGCCCCGCCCCGCAGGGCTACGGCTTAGTCGGGTTGGCTCCCTGGCCGGAGCCCTTGGAGGGGGCCGGGGCGGAGCCGCCGCCCTGATCCTTGGTCGTCGGCAGCTGCGACCCGTAGTCGACCGTCTGGTCCTGCGCCGGCGGGTCCAGCGGGAACGCCTTGCCCCACTCCGCGAGTTCCACCCGGCCCGCGCCGCCCGCGCGCTCCATGACCAGCGGGTACGGGGTCCCCTCCAGGGACACCGAGAGCTTGCCGCCCTTGCCCTCGTCCGCCGTGACCTGGACCGCGCGGGTGTGCCCGACCTTGGTGTAGGAGCCCTTGGCGAGCTTGCCCTCCAGGCCGAGCAGCCCGTCCAGCAGCACGTCCATGTCGGTGAAGCCGCGGAACTGCTTGTACGAGGGGTCGGCCTCGGGCACCTTCACGTACTTGTCGCCGAGCTTGCCGGCCGAATCGGACTGGCCCCAGAACGCCGCGCTCGCCTTCAGGTAGAGCTGCTCCCCCACCCGCAGCAGCTGGAAGGTGTCGTCCTTCGACTTCACCTCACCGGAACCGCCGTCCGACTTCAGCCGCATGTCGACGGTGAAGGACTTGCCCCCGCTCACCAGCGTGCCGGACAGGTGCACCGACTCGGCCTCCGCTGCGGCCGCCTTCGCCTTCGCCTCGATCTTGTCGGCGGAGAGCTTGCCGACGCCGTTCGTGCCCTCGTCGGGGTCGTCCCCGCAGCCCGTACCGGTGACGGCGAGGCTCGCGCACAGCGCACCGATCAAGGCGGCCCGGCGCAGCCGCGCGGCAGGGAAGTAGGCGGTCACGGGCCGTGCCTCTCGTCGGTCGTCTGCAAGCAGCAGGCAGCGTACCCGGCCGTCCGCCGCCTCCCGCGACCGCGCCCCGGCTGACGCGGGGGGCTCCGCCGGGCCCCGGGCGGACCGCCCACCAGGACGCTTTCCGGCGGCACGGGCTAGATTGAGGTCGGCACGACTGTTGATCGACACTCAAGGAGGCGCTCGGATGGTTGCAGGCGCCCCGCGGATCTTCGTCTCGCATCTGTCGGGTGTCCCCGTCTTCGATCCCAACGGCGACCAGGTCGGCCGCGTCCGCGACCTCGTCGCGATGCTGCGCGTCGGCGGCCGGCCGCCGCGGTTGCTGGGCCTGGTCGTCGAGGTGGTCAGCCGTCGCCGGATCTTCCTGCCGATGACCCGGGTCACGGGCGTGGAGTCGGGGCAGGTCATCACCACCGGTGTCATCAACATGCGGCGCTTCGAGCAGCGCCCCACGGAACGCCTCGTCCTGGGCGAACTGCTGGACCGGCGCGTCACGCTGGTCGCCAGCGCCGAGGAAGTCACCGTCCTGGACGTCGCCATCCAGCAGCTGCCGGCCCGCCGGGACTGGGAGATCGACCGGATCTTCGTACGGAAGGGCAAGTCGGGTGCGCTGCGCCGACGCGGCGAGACCCTGACCGTGGAGTGGTCGGCGGTGACGGGGTTCTCGCTGGAGGAGCACGGGCAGGGCGCCGAGAACCTGGTCGCCACCTTCGAGCAGATGCGCCCGGCCGACGTGGCGAACGTCCTGCACCACCTGACGCCGAAGCGGCGCGCCGAGGTGGCCAACGCCCTCGACGACGACCGGCTCGCGGACGTGCTGGAGGAGCTGCCCGAGGACGAGCAGGTGGAGATCCTCGGGAAGCTGAAGGAGGAGCGCGCCGCGGACGTCCTGGAGGCGATGGACCCGGACGACGCTGCCGACCTGCTCTCCGAGCTGCCGGAGGACGACAAGGAGCGGCTGCTGACGCTGATGCAGCCGGACGACGCGGCCGACGTGCGCCGTCTGCTGTCCTACGAGGAGAACACCGCCGGCGGGCTGATGACCACCGAGCCGATCGTGCTGCGGCCGGACGCGACCGTCGCGGACGCGCTGGCCCGCGTACGGCAGGCGGACCTGTCGCCGGCGCTGGCGGCGCAGGTGTACGTGTGCCGGCCCCCGGACGAGACGCCGACGGGCAAGTACCTGGGCACCGTGCACTTCCAGCGGCTGCTGCGCGACCCGCCGTTCACGCTGGTCAGCTCGATCGTGGACACGGACCTCCCGCCGCTGCGGCCGGACGCCTCGCTGCCCGCGGTGACCACCCACCTCGCCGCCTACAACATGGTCGCGGTGCCGGTGGTCGACGAGAGCGGCTCGCTGCTCGGCGCGGTGACGGTGGACGACGTACTGGACCACCTGCTGCCGGACGACTGGCGCGAGACGGACTTCCATTCCGAGGAGGCCGTGCGTGGGCACTGAACGAGGGCGCTTCGAGCGGGGGCGCGGCGAGCAGGCGCGCGAGCGGCGCCGGGAGCAGATCCGGGAGCGGCGCGAGCAGGCGCGGATGCAAGCGCGCGAGCAGGGGCTGGCCGCGGAAGCGGCGGAGCGTTCCGCCGAGCGCGCCGGGAAGTCGGGGCCGAGCACCGGGGCGAGCGCGCTGACGCGGTCGAGGGTCCGGCTGGACCTGCCGCGGCCCGCGCGGCGCCGGCTGCTGCCCGAGTACGACCCGGAGGCCTTCGGGCGGCTCTCGGAGCGGGTGGCGCGGTTCCTCGGCACGGGCCGGTTCATCGTCTGGATGACGATCGTCATCATCGTCTGGGTGTTGTGGAACATCTTCGCCCCGGACGACCTGCGCTTCGACAAGTACCCGTTCATCTTCCTGACGCTGATGCTGTCGCTCCAGGCCTCCTACGCCGCTCCGCTGATCCTGCTCGCGCAGAACCGGCAGGACGACCGCGACCGGGTCAACCTGGAGCAGGACCGCAAGCAGAACGAGCGCTCCATCGCCGACACCGAGTACCTGACCCGGGAAATCGCCGCCCTGCGAATGGGTCTGGGCGAGGTCGCCACGCGCGACTGGATCAGGTCCGAGTTCCAGGACCTGATCAAGGAGATGGACGAGCGGCGGCTATTCCCCGCGGAACGTGACGAAGGCGACCGCTGACGGGCTTCCCCGAGCCCTGCTACCGAGCCGTACCATCGGGGCATGGCTACCGACACAAGCTCCGCCGCCGTGCCTGAGCAGGACGCGATCCTGGATGCGCTGGCGACGGTGAACGACCCCGAGATCCACCGGCCGATCACCGAGCTCGGCATGGTCAAATCGGTGGAGATCGGTGACGGCGGCGCGGTCGCCGTCACGGTCTACCTGACCGTGTCGGGCTGTCCCATGCGCGACACCATCACCCAGCTCGTCACCCAGGCCGTCGAGAAGGTCGCGGGCGTCACCTCGGTCGCCGTCACGCTGGACGTGATGAGCGACGAGCAGCGCAAGGAGCTGGCGGCCTCGCTGCGCGGCGGCACCGCCGAGCGCGAGGTGCCCTTCGCCAAGCCGGGCTCGCTGACCCGTGTGTACGCGGTCGCGTCGGGCAAGGGCGGCGTCGGCAAGTCCTCGGTCACGGTCAACCTGGCCGCGGCGATGGCGGCGGACGGCCTGAAGGTCGGCGTGGTCGACGCGGACATCTACGGCCACAGCGTGCCGCGCATGCTGGGTGTGGACGGCCGTCCGACCCAGGTCGAGAACATGATCATGCCGCCCTCCGCGCACGGCGTGAAGGTCATCTCCATCGGCATGTTCACCCCGGGCAACGCCCCGGTGGTGTGGCGCGGTCCGATGCTGCACCGGGCCCTCCAGCAGTTCCTGGCGGACGTGTACTGGGGCGACCTGGACGTGCTGCTGCTGGACCTGCCGCCGGGTACGGGTGACATCGCGATCTCGGTGGCCCAGCTGGTGCCGAACGCCGAGATCCTGGTCGTCACCACCCCGCAGCAGGCCGCGGCCGAGGTCGCGGAGCGGGCCGGCTCGATCGCCGTGCAGACCCACCAGAAGATCGTCGGCGTCGTCGAGAACATGTCGGGCCTGCCGTGCCCGCACTGCGACGAGATGGTGGACGTCTTCGGCTCGGGCGGTGGCCAGAAGGTCGCCGACGGCCTCACCAAGACGGTCGGCGCGACGGTCCCGGTGCTGGGCTCGATCCCGATCGACGTACGGCTGCGCGAGGGCGGCGACGAGGGCAAGCCGGTCGTCCTGTCCGACCCGGACTCCCCGGCCGGTGCGGCCCTGCGCTCGATCGCGGGCAAGCTGGGCGGCCGCGCCCGCGGCCTCTCGGGCATGTCCCTGGGCATCACGCCCCGGAACAAGTTCTGAGCAACCGGAACCAGTTCTGAGCGAAGGGCACCGCCGGTCGGCGGTGCCCTTTCCCGTGCCCGGTTACTCGTACGTCGCCAGGTCGGCGATCGCCGAGAACCCGAGGCCGTACGCGCTCATCCCGCGCCCGTAGGCACCCAGGTGAACCCCGCTCCCGGTGGAGCCGGCGAGCACCCACCCGAACTCCGACTCGCGGTAGTGGAAGGGCGTCGGTTCCCCGTCCACCGGCAGCGACAGCGTCGACCAGTCCTCCCCGCCCAGATCGTCGGCGAGTTCCCACGCGGCCTCGGTCTGCTGGTCCAGCCAGTCGTCGCGCAGGGAGTGGTCCATCTGCCCGGGCCAGCTGTAGGCCAGCAGCCCGGAGCCGGCGAGCCAGGCCGCCGAGGAGACCGAGGTGGCCTCCAGGACGCCGGTGCCGTCGCCGCTGCGGCGCAGCGGGTTGCTCGCCACGGTGATGACCACCGCGAAGCGCTCCTTCTCGCCGGTGGCGATCTCGCCCCGGGCGGAGGGCTCGTCGCCGTGGCCGGTGGAGCCGTGCTCCACCGTGCCGTCCGCGGCGGTGCCGACCTGCATGAGCCAGCGGGGGCCGGTGAAGGCCCCGTCCAGCCCGTACCAGGGGAAGTCGGCCGCCAGGAACCCCTCGGCGGTCCGGCGGGCAGCCGGCACGGGAGCGGTGCCCTCCTGCGGCTGCTGCGTCGGGGTCTGCGGGCTGGTCTGCGGGTCTTGCGCGGGCGCGTCGGCGGGTGCTTCGGCGGTCTGCGCCCCTACCCGGCTACTGCTCGTCGTCTCCATCTGGGCGGCCTCTCGTTCCGTGGGGTCCGGAACGGCCCTCCCCCTCGCTTCGCTGGGGGGACCCCCACCCTCGGGCGTCGTCGGTCCGGACAGATGGAGGATAGCCATCCGACCCCGGATCGCCGGGCAGGCTGAGCGTAGGGGGTGTCTTCCGGGTCCGGCCTGATCGGAAAGTCGCCCCTAGGTGGCGTCGGCGTCGAAGCGTGCGCGCTGGTCCTGGGCCGGGGCGGCGGGCTTCTTCACCAGGTCGGGCCCGCTGCCGGCCGGCGTGGCGGCCGCTGACGGGGAGGCCGGGGCGGGGGCGGTCTCGGTGCCGTTGACGGCGTCGCTGACCTCGTTCAGCTCCTTGCGGAGATCGAAGCTGCTGCGGAGCTCCTTGAGGTCCTCGTTCTCCGTGAGCTGCTTGCGGATGAAGGTCTTCGGATTCAGGTCCTCGAACTCGAAGTCCTTGAACTCGGGCCCGAGTTCGGAGCGGATGTCTTGCTTCGCACTGTCGGAGAACGCGCGGATCTTCCGGATGACACCGGTGATGTCCTGAATGACCTTGGGCAGCTTGTCCGGGCCGAAGATGAGAATGCCGAGAACCACGATCGTGACAAGTTCGAGTGCGCCTATGTCGTTGAACACCTTGCCGCTCCTCGGCTCTCTATCACTTCGGGCCCCGACACACGGTACCCGGCGTTGTCCGCGCGCCCATACCTGCGTACCGCCTCCGTGGTGGTTTCACCCGCCTGTCATCCGGTGCTCATGAGCCGTTCGCCGATCCGAGGACGACTTCCAGCGTGCGTTCCCGGCCCTCGCGGAGCACCGTGAGGGTCAGCGGATCACCCGGGCGGTGGGCACGGATCTTGATGATCAGCTCGTCGCCGCCGCGTACGCGCTGGCCGTCCACCTTGGTGATCACGTCGCCCGCCTTGATCCCGGCGCGCGCGCCGGGCCCGTCCGCGATCACGGACGGCTTGCCGTCCTCGCCCTTGTCCCCGACCCGGGCTCCGTCGCCCGTGTAGTCCATGTCGAGGGTGACCCCGATGACGGGGTGCGTGGCGCGGCCGGTGCGGATGAGCTCCTCGGCGACCCGCTTGCCCTGGTTGATGGGGATGGCGAAGCCGAGTCCGATGGAGCCGCCCTGCCGGGTGGGATCGTCCTTGTCGGCTCCGCGGATCGCGCTGTTGATGCCGACCACGTGGGCCTTGGCGTCGAGGAGGGGGCCGCCGGAGTTCCCGGGGTTGATGGGGGCGTCGGTCTGCAGGGCGTCGACGTAGCTGATGTCGCTGCCGTCGCCCTTGTCCCCGCCCGCGGTGACGGGCCGGCCGGTGGCGCTGATGATGCCCGCGGTGACGGTGTTCGACAGGTCGAAGGGCGCTCCGATGGCCACCACCGGGTCGCCGACCTTCACGTTCTCGGAGTTCCCCAGGCTCAGCGGCCGGAGCCCCCGCACCCCGCTGACCTTGACCACGGCCAGGTCGTACCCGGAATCGCGGCCCACCAGTTCGGCGGTGACGCTCTCGCCCGTACTGAAGGTGACCGCTATCTCCTTGGAGTCGGCGACCACGTGGTTGTTGGTCAGGATGTGCCCCTGCTGGTCGAGTACGAAGCCGGTACCCGTCCCGCCGCCCTTCTCGCCCCGCACGTGCAGGGTCACCACGCCCGGGAGCGCGGTGGCCGCGATGCCGGCCACGCTGTCGGGGGCCCGGCCCTTGTCGGCCACGGCGGCCTGGGGCAGTTCCAGCCGGGTGCTGCTCTGCCGCTCGGCGAGCACGCCGAGGTAGCCTCCGACGCCACCGGCGAGCAGGGCGGTTCCGGCGCTGAGGGCCGCCACCTGCCACAGCCGGAACCCGCGCCGCTCCCTGCCCCGGTCGACGACTTGGAGGGGCTGCTCGCCCCAGGGGTCGTACCGCACCGCGCGGGCGGGGGTCTCCTGGTCCGGCGCCGTGTCCTCGGGCCCGCCCTCGGGCCGGGGGGCCGGGACCCCTTCGCGGCGGCTGTCGGCCGTGCCCTCGGGCCGGCTCCACCACTGCGGAGCCGGATCGGTCTGCTGCCTGTCGGCCATGGGCGCTCCCCGCGTACCTATGCGCATGTGCCGCCGATTCAATCAGGTCTCAGGGGGTGTCTTCCCGGTCATGCCGGATCGGGAGGACACCCCCTTGCTCAGCGCAGCAGGGAGACCGGGCGGGCCGGGCTCGGCGGGGCGGGGTTCAGCGGCGGGAGGGTCGCCACGGTCGGCAGGAGGGTCGGGACGGCCGCCGGGGTGGGCAGGCCCTCACGGACCACCGCGTCGGCCATGGGCACGACGGGGCCGGGCCGGGACGCGGGGGCACCGCCCCCGGCGTTCGGTTCCACGCCCTCCAGCGGCATCGCGCCGCCCAGCGCGAGCGCGGCCAGCGAGACGGCTCCGGCGGCGACGAAGGCGAACCTGCGGCGCGGACGGCCCACTTCGTGGATGCGGAAACCCTGCTGCTGCGGCCGGGCGGGCACCGGCAGCCCGTACGCGAACGCCTCGAAGGGATCGGCGCCCTGCGGGCCGGCGGGACCCTGCGGACCCCCGGGCCCGGACGGACCGTCGGGGTCGCCTCCGGGCAGCCCCTGGAGCCGCGCCAGCAGCCCTGCGGACAGCGGCGGCGGTGCGCTCTCCACGAACATGGTCTTCAGGCGGCGCTGCGCGTCGGCCTCGGCCTTGCACTTGGCGCACGTCGCCAGGTGGGCCAGGACCCGCTCGCGCGCGTCGTGTTTCAGCTCCCCGTCCACCAGGGCGGCGAGTCGGTCGCCCAGGTGCTGTTCGGCAGGAGACGGACTGACTCCGCTCACTCGGCTCCGCCCTCTCCCCCGGCGCCGGGCGCACCCATCGCCACCCCCGCCAGCGCGCGCTGCTCGGCGCGGGCCTCGGGAGACCGGTGCTTGAGCGCCTTGCGCAGGTGCGAACGGCCCCGGTGGATACGGCTGCGCACGGTGCCGAGCTTCACGCCGAGCGTGGCGGCGATCTCCTCGTACGACAGGCCCTCGATGTCGCACAGCACCACGGCGGCGCGGAACTCGGGCGCGAGGGTGTCCAGCGCCTGCTGCACGTCCGCGTCGAAGTGGGTGTCGTGCAGCACCTGCTGCGGGGACGGCTCGCGGCTCGGCAGCCGCTCGGCGGCGTCGTCGGCGAGCGCGTCGAAGCGGATCCGCTGCTTGCGCCGGACCATGTCCAGGAACAGGTTCGTGGTGATGCGGTGCAGCCAGCCCTCGAAGGTGCCGGGCGTGTACGTGGACAGCGACCGGAAGACCCGGACGAAGACCTCTTGGGTCAGGTCCTCGGCATCGTGCTGGTTACCCGTCAGACGGTAGGCAAGGCGGTAGACCCGCGCGCTGTGCGTGCTGACGATCTCCTCCCATGAGGGAGGCGTCCACGCCTGGGAGCCCGCATCGGCGGCAAAGGTCGCGGTGGTTGCGGTGTCTGCGGTGTGGAAGCGGTCAGCAATGTAGGTCACGGATTTCGGCTCACCCGCCGACCAGAAGAGGCGTCTCAACACGCCCCCACGATCCACAGGCGCAGCCGCACCTCCCCTATCGGCTCTGGTGGTGTCCAGTGGAGTCCCTACCATAGCCACCCCCTCTGTCAGCTCCGGATAAGCATTTTTGCAGTATCTTTACGCGGGACTTAGGTCCCGGAGCGGTCCCGGCCGTCGATCTGCCCGGCACCGTCCCTTCTTATCCCGCCTCCACCCCTCACAACGCCCGGTCCCATCTGCGGGTTCCCGGCGTCAACGGATACAGTCACCGTTGCGCCAACTATGGGGACAGGAGAGGGTCATTACCGGCAACCGGCAGACGAGCTGGGCGTTCGCCGACGCGTTTGTCGCCGAGGACGACGCTCTGCGATGGGCCCGCGACCGGTCCAGGGAAGCGGGCCTGCGCTCGGTCTCCCCCGGTACCGGGGCCGCGCTGCGCCTGCTGGCCGCCACCGCGGACGCCAAGGCCGTCGCCGAGATCGGCACCGGAACGGGCGTCTCCGGCATCCACCTCCTGCACGGAATGCGCCCCGACGGGGTGCTGACCACGGTGGATCCCGAAGCGGACCGGCAGGCATTCGCCCGCCAGGCCTTCCGCGCCGCCGGCTTCGCGGGCAACCGCGCCCGCTTCATCCCCGGCCGCGCCCTCGACGTGCTGCCCCGCCTCGCCGACGGCGGATACGACCTCGTCTTCTGCGACGGGGACCCGTCCGAGTCCCTCGACTACCTCGCTGAATCGTTGCGGCTGCTGCGCCCCGGCGGACTCGTGTGCTTCGAGGGAGTCTTCTCCGACGGCCGTACGGTCGACTCCGCGGCCCAGCCGGTGGAGGTGCTCCGGGTCCGCGAGCTGCTGCGCAGCGTCCGGGAGAGCCCCGCCTTGGAGGCCGCGCTGCTCCCGGTGGGCGACGGGCTGCTCTGCGCCGTGCGCCGCTGAGCCCGCGCCGGCTCGCACGGAAGCCCGCGCGGAAGCCCGTACGGACGCCCGCGCGGGCGTCCTTGGACCCGTAGGCCCCCGCCTCAGCTCAGGAGCGCGTAGGTGAGCGCCGCGGTGCCGCCCAGCGCGGTGCCGGCCAGGAGCTGCGCGGGCGTGTGCGCCTTGAGGACCAGGCGGGACCAGCCGACGGCGGCGGCGATCAGGGCCGCGGGGAGGACCGGCGGGCCGAAGACGAGCAGCAGGATCATCACCGTGCCGCCGGCCACCGACATGTGGATCGATATCTGCCAGCCGACCGTCACCAGCAGGGACGAGACCAGCCCGACCAGCATGGCGACGACGAGCGCGAAGACGTTCCGGGGGGCGCCGAGTACGTACAGGAGGGTGATTCCGGCGGCGACCGAGACCAGGCTCAGCGCCATCGGCAGGACCCGCTGGCGCCGCACCCGGATGTGCTGGTCGGTCAGCGCTCCGCGCCGGACGCCGAACGCGATGATGCCGATCGGGACCACTCCGCAGAACAGGGCCGCGAGCAGGCCCCAGCCGAGGCCGGACCAGGAGGCGGTGCTGCGCCATCCGATGAGCAGGAGCAGGGCGACGACCAGGTTCGCCGGTGCCAGGGCGTCCGAGAGGACCCGGGCCGCCTTCTGGCGGGGGGTGCAGTCGGCGAAGGCGGGCGGCGCGGGCGGCGAGAAGGTCACGGCGTGGCTCCGGAGTGGCTCATGTCCTCGAACACGACACAACGCTGCCCCGGCCGCTGATCGCGGTCGGGGCAGCGCAGAGAATGCAGGTGGAGAAGTGCTGTCAGCGCCTTAGCCGACGACCTTCTTCAGGGCGTCACCCAGGGCGTCCGCCTCATCAGGGGTCAGTTCGACGACAAGCCGACCGCCGCCCTCGAGCGGTACGCGCATGACGATGCCCCGCCCCTCCTTGGTGACCTCGAGCGGGCCGTCGCCCGTCCGCGGCTTCATGGCCGCCATGCTCGTTCCCCTTCCTGAAACCAGCTCATCGTCAGCCGACGGCCCCATTCAGGCGCCTAATACCCGGCATCGAACACATTGCTTCCCAGCCATTATCCCGCATGTCAGGACCCGATGACCAACATCGCATGGGAACGCTTGGGCAACGCGCTCGGCCAAAACCACTCATTTCGGGGACCCGCCTGCGATACTTCGCCGCCGCACCACGCCACCGCCCTCGGCTTTCTTTGACACACATCACATGTGCGCGCCCCGTCCGGTCCGCCATGCTGGCCCTTGCACCGGCCGGTACCGGCCGGTAGCCAAGCCCGCGACGAAGGGGGACCCCCTGCCATGGCCGACAGCGTGCTCTACGAAGTGACCGACGGACTCGCGACCATCACGATCAACCGTCCGGACGCGATGAACGCGATGAACACCGAGGCCAAGGTCGCCCTGCGCGACGCGGTCCAGGCCGCGGCCGGGGACACCGCCGTACGGGCCGTGCTGCTGACCGCGGCCGGCAACCGGGCCTTCTGCGTGGGCCAGGACCTCAAGGAGCACATCGGGAACCTCGCGTCGGACCGCGAGACCGGCTCCTCGCTGACCATGACCACGGTCGCGGACCACTACAACCCGATCGTGCGGGCGCTCACCGAGATGCCGAAGCCGGTGGTGGCCGGGGTGAACGGCGTCGCGGCCGGAGCGGGCTTCGGCTTCGCGCTGGCGGCGGACTTCCGGGTCGTCGCCGACACCGCTTCCTTCAACACCTCGTTCGCCGGGGTGGCGCTGACCGCCGACTCCGGCGTCTCGTGGACCCTGCCCCGCCTGATCGGCGCCTCCCGCGCCTCGGACCTGCTGCTCTTCCCGCGCTCGGTCAAGGCCCAGGAGGCGTACGAGCTCGGCATCGTCAACCGCCTGGTGCCCTCGGACTCGCTGCACGCCGAGGCCGAGGCCGTGGCCCGCGCGCTGGCCTCCGGCCCCACGGTCGCGTACGCCGCGCTGAAGGAGTCCCTGGCGTACGGGGCCTCCCACTCCCTCGCGGACTCCCTGGCCCACGAGGACACCCTCCAGACCCGTGCGGGGGCCTCCGAGGACCACGGCATCGCCGTCCAGGCCTTCCTCGCGAAGCAGCCGCCGAAGTACCTGGGCCGCTGACCCTTCGGATCCCGCGGCCCGGACGTCCAGGGGCAAGGCAGCCCCTAGGGGGTGTCTTGCCGATCAGGCCGAGCCCGGCCCGATCGAAAAAAAAACCCCCAAAAAGGGTGCTGGGAGAACCAAGGAGAAAGGGGGGTTTTGCCGAACCCCCAAAACCCACACAAGGATAAGACCCC